>JBAXOB010000011.1:0-102420 GCA_037133475.1 Bacteroidota bacterium | reverse complement strand
AACGATTATATTGTATTGTAAAAATATGTTTCTATAGGGTTTTGAACACTCCTAAATGCGAAATTCGGATATCACATCTCACATTTGACATCTTCGTGCAAGTCCCGTTCAAATGACGACCGTTCAGATGACGACGACACATTATTGGCACCTGAACGATGGAAAGGATTCCGTGATCATCCGCCCCGGGGGGTGGGAGTCGGATCATGGAATGTGGCCGAAACCCTGTTTTTGCTTGATTATTTAATTCTTGTCAGCCTGCCTGATGTCGCCAAAACGATGGATCTCTATAGGGATGTTGAGCAACAGGGGAGATTGTTTATTTTGATGAAGTAAACCAGGAAGTTGAAGGGTTGGAAATCTGAAATCTGAAATGTGAAATCTGAAATGCGAAATGTGAAATCTGAATTGTGAAATGTGAAATCTGAATTGTGAAATGTGAAATCGGAACTGAGTCCTGAAATGTGAAGTGTGTGTGGGGGGGGGGGGAGAGACGGAGCTAATAATAGTTCACAGTAACGTCAAATGTTCCTGTATAACTTCCGACAGGCTGGGCATTGAGCAGTTTAAGCGTTGCCCCGATGACAAAACTATCGGAACCGGTTACGTCCAGGGTTCCTGTCAATCCATCCAGACCTGCTGAGGCAGTCCGGGCTAAAAAAGAATCTACATGCATGGGGTTTGCACCCTGGGTAATGGTAACGGTATTATCGGGAGGGAGGGTGATTATGTATTCTGAGCCGGCGGAACCGGAAACGGAGTAGGCTGCAGGGGCCGGAAAGGGCGACAGGGAGAGTAATCCGATATTTGCCGGGATCGAGGCAATTCTTACCCCGGTGGTGGAGAGTGAAACATTCACAATCCCCGAGGGAACCGTCATGAGACCAAAGTCAAGGGAATGATTCTGGGTAAGCGAAATAGGGGTGACGATCTCCCCATGAATTGTATTGGATGTGGTGGCGCTGTTGCTGTGGGGAGGCAGGGCAGGTTGTGCGAATGATAGGATACCGGCCAATGACAAAACGGTGGTTAAAAACCATAACTTTAATAACCGCTTATTTGTATTGGGTACCCTCATGAACCGTTTTGAACCAATAAGATGGTGGATGTTAAATGTGTTTGTGTCGTTGCCGAAATTGAAAAGTTAACAAATGTACCGGATGCCGGCAACCATGCAACTGACAAATTGATTGTTGAATTGATAGATCTGGAAAAACTTCAACCGCCTCGAAAACCTGAATAATAAAATGTATTCTTAAAAACTGTTATGCCAAAAAGAACAGCCAGGAAGACTGTTCTTTTTGGTGATAACAGGAACTAAAATTTAGTTATAGTCAATGGTAACATTAAAGGTACCGGTGTACTGGCCTGCATTCTGGGTTGCACCAACATTCAGGGTTGCACCAACTGTAAAGGCATCAGCGCCTGATCCGTCAAATGCACTGGTAGCTCCTTTGGAACAAACCCATGAGTCAACGGTCATTGTGTTTCCTGCACCGCCCGGAAGATGGGTAATGGTGATAGGAGCAACAGGAATCGTGATGGCATAGGTTGCACTTGCCTGTCCTGTACTGGTGTATGAAGCGGCTGTACGGGTTGTTCCGCTTAAAAGCTGAACATTGGTTGCAGTCGGGGAACCTGCGGTTGATAATAAAACGGTACCAGCTGTTCCGGTAACTGCCATCTTGCCAAATTCCAAAGGATTGACAGCGGTAAGCGTAATAGCTGTTTTGATTTCAGCGTTTGCATTGTTTGATTTGGTTGATCCGCTCTGAGCCATTAAATTGACTGAGAAACCGGCCAGCATCATGATCGCTGCGAAAAGGATGATCGTTTTTTTCATGGTTGGTTTTTGTTTTGTGATTTAATGTTAATTACTGTTTGATTCAATTTCATTTTTTCCTTGCATATGGTTCATTGCTTTTAATTACCTGGTAACAAAAACAAAGCAGGATGCTATGCTACAATCCTTGGTTTTTCTTTTCTTTCTTTAAACAGTTCAGTGTTTTTAAGAACTTGGTTAGACTTTTGTTTATTTGTCTGCTTCTTTAGTTTCTTGTATGCTGTGCCTCAAACATCTTATTCAATTACTGTGCCAGTAAAATGAATGTGGAGCTAATTAATTGATAAAGTGTTGTTTGTGAAATTGGCAGAGAGGGTAGCGCTTTTAAAAAGTCTTAAAATGGGATAAATTGTCTCAAATTGGTTGTGCAAAGGTGAAAAAATCTGAAAGGAAATTAAAGGCAAATCCGGTGGCGATTTCTTAACCATTATTGATAAAATCATCTTATTCAATAAGATATAGTTTTCAGTGAACAATTTCATCTTCTAAGAACATGCAAATATATAAAAATATTTTACTGTATGCAAACGTAGTTCAAATAAATGCCACTAAGAAGCACGGTAAAAGGATTTTACAATTTACCGGGTATGGTTATTAACAAGAATTAACTACAATATGTTTTTATATCGCTCAATTGGCTCGATTGCCTAGCTTGTCGTGAAAGCAGGATACGGGTTCCATCCCTGTACCTGTTAATAACTTCCTGCTCTCTAGGGTATATGCCTTTCACCGGAACTTGGTTACCCGTTTTTCTTCCACAATACTTTTTTATGCAGACTGCCCACGCTGTTGTTCAGGTCGATGAGGAGCATCTGGGCATCGGTATTTAAGTCAAGTTTATGCAGGATTCCCCCTGCCAACTTATCGTGGAAGAGCAGTTGGCCGAGTACATTATACACATATACATCTGTTTCCGCAGTTACCTGCTGCAGGTCGATGATCAGGTTTGTGCCATTGGAATAGATCTTCCCGGGGAGTTCATTCTCCGCAGGGGTGATCCCAGCTCCGAAATGGAGCACAAACCTGTTTGGACTGTCGGTTTTTGTCGCGCTGAAACCATAGGAGTTCAAAGTTTTCATGTTCTGCGTGAGGTGCAGCTGCATATCCTCCAGCACCAGCGTATCAAAATTTGCAGGATCAAAATTGCAATGGATCGTATAATCCCCGTTTTTCCCTGCTAAAAAGCTCACGGGTACTGTCGGGTTGCCGGCCGGGGTAGTATAGTACCTGACAGAGAAATTATCATTGAGTTTGGTAAGGTAGAGGCTGGGAGCAGTTAATTCGGTGCTGAACAGCTTCTTTGCCCCGTTTTCATCGGAGGGATATCCGAATCTCAGATGGATCTCATCGTTGCCATAACCACCTTCGGAGGTCACCGTCAGGCTGAGCAGGCTTACGGCCTGTGCCGCATTTTTAAACCAGTTGGTGTCGCTTTGTACACGGGCCGGATTGTCGACCGTTAAGGTTCCCGCAGCAGCGGTATGCACAAAATACCCTTGCGTGGGCGCAATGAACCTTGTCACTCCGTTGGTGCCCGGGCTTCCTGAAATGGAATTGCAAACACCGTAGTTGCTTGCAACCGGATTCCAGATCCACATGTCATACCCGCCCCCGCTGCTGACAAGACTTGACCGTGTCCATCCTGAGGCGCTCTGCCAGTCCATTGACGAGGGATAAGGGTTGCCAACCAGGTTGAACCCCTTCATGGCTGGGTCAGTCCCGCCGGTGGTTACATTGTAGCTCACGGCACCGTTGTTTAAATTGCCGGTGAATTGTTTCATTGGATTTGGATTCTCCACCGAATAGAGGTAACCCCTGCCGACAATAAAATTCAGCCCCGGGTTTGCCGTGGTCCAGTTGATGGTGGAGGTGGTGTCAACCCTGGGGATCCAGAAACTGGTCGGTTCATCCCACACATACATATCATACCCCGTACCGTTAATATAATTGCCGGCAGGCAACCATGACCCTGTGATACTCTGGCTGGCAACAGGGGAGGAGATGAAATGCCATTTTTCCGCCTTGGTGCCCATTGAACGCTGGACCGTGGCAGGAACGTTGCTGGTGTTATGGATCAGGGATGCATTGCCTGTCAGCCCGGATTGGAGTACAAAGCCTGCTGTGCCACCGTTGTTGGTGAGCGTACCGGTTACATCCAGTTTTACGGTGGGAGCAACCGTAAATTTCTTTCCTGAATTGATAGTGAGGGAATGGGTTACCAGGAACCTGGTATTAAGGGTAACCCCGTTTGCATTGTCAATGGTGAGGTTGTAGGCTTTATTATTGAGGATCAGATTGCTGCCGATAGCCTGGGGGGTAGAGCCCGAATAGATCAGGGTTGGTGAGTTGGTGAATGCATCGAGGCTTCCGGCGGTGGCTGCCAGGGTGTTTAGTAACGTCAGGCTCCCGTTTAGGGTAACATTCGCCGTGTTATTCACCGTCAGGTTGTAAATTTTATCAGCATTGAATGCGCCTGAGGGAATGGACTGAGGCGAAGTGCCTGCAAATTCCAGGGTTGTTGAATTCGTGAAGAGATCCAGGCGCCCGGCAGTAATGGCCAGTGTGTTGAGCAGTTTCAACGATCCGCTTAATGTCACATTGGTGGCATTGTTAACGGTCAGGTTATATACCTGGTTTGTAAGAAAAGCTCCGGAAGGGATGGCCTGCGGTGCGATTCCGGCAAATTCAACAGTTGATCCCGAAGCGGAAGCATCAATCTGCGCTCCGTTGGTAAAGGTCAGGGCCCCTTTCACGGTGAGCTTAAACCCGTTGGTGACAAGCCTGTAGGTTGCCTGCCCGTTGGTGATGCCGGTAACCGAACGGTTTTGGTCAAGCAGGCAATGATTAACCGGAAGGTCGTCAAACACGATACTGGCATCTGTTGCGGGAACAATGTTCTCTGTCCAGTTTCCCGCAGTATTCCATGCAGTACTGATCGTGCCTTTCCATTTGTTGCCCAGTTTTTCCCAGGCTCCCATGGTCGGGCCGGTCCTGGTATTGGATCCGTAGTCGGTGGTGATACCTGTGCCCGTAACGCCCGTGAGGGCAGCTGAAATTTTATAGTCGATTGCCTGGGTTCCGCCTGCATTGGCAAAGGAAGGTGTAACAGCGGAACTGTGGGCGTCAAGCCCGGTTACAATAGGCAGTGTGGTTTTATTGGTTGCATTGTAATAGCCTAAGACCCCACCGGTTCCCGTTGTGAAATAATCATTGTAATCGAGGGTGAGATTTGTGTTGACGGCATAGTTGAAATAGGCGCAATAATGCAGGTTTGATCCGCCGGTGGTTGAACGGGCATTCACCAGGATATTGTTCCTGAAATTCCGGGTGTTGGTAGTCGCTGCACTGTACAGGGCGAAGGATTTACTGGTGATTCCCGAAGCAAGGTTTCCGCCAATATAAATCGTGTTGAAATAGAGGTTGTTGTTATTGCTGGCAGCGCCTGATTCGTAAATACCGTAAATGGTGGTTGCCGTGTTGCCTGCAAGTGATATGATATTGTTGGCATAGGTAGCAGCGCCGGCACCGGTCCTGATGCCGAAAACGGAGGCGGTAGTGGAACTGGCCCCTGTCACGGAGAGCCCGTAAATATAGTTGCCCGAAACCATATTGGCGCCTGTGCTGCCGTAATAGTAGATGCCGATAACGGATCCTCCAAAGGAGGAAAAGGTGTTAGTCAGGTTATAGATTGTATTGCCGCTGACAGTTTTCAGGGTCGCCGTGCTGAGCGCTATTCCACAAGCCGCAGCGGTATTGGAGGAGGAGTTATTGGCGTTGGCGATCGTCAAATCATGAATCGTATTGTTGGTAATGGTGTTTGTCCCGTTTGTTGTAGCAATACCGCAGACCCGGCCTGCGTTCCCGGTTGTAACGGAATTTGTGGAATTCTTAAGGTTGGCGACGGTGTTGTTGTCAATCGCGGCTGTCCCGGTACCTGTGAAATAGATACCTATAAGGCTTTGGGCATCGGTCGTGCTTGCTGAGCCGGTCTGGATACTGTTGGCGGTGGTTGTGCTGCCGATAAGGTTGTTGCTGATGGTTGTGGTTCCGGCAACCCCGGTTTTATAAATTCCCAGGAAGCTTGTTGCATTGGTGGCAGAGTTGTTCCCCGTGGTGATGGCGCCGATGACGTTTTTTTCGCAATCAACGGTACCCGTAGCCGAGATACTTATTCCATATACGGTAGAGGCAAGACTGTCGGTAACCGTAATTGAACCGGTACCGGTTTGTGCACCGATGGTGTTGCCGGTTGCGGTGCCTACATTGACGGTTCCCGCCACAATATTGATACCGGTCCATGCCGCATTTAAATAATTGCTCCAGGCAATGTTCCGGATGGTATTGTTCTGAACGTTGCTGACGGTGGCGGTCCCCACGTTCATGTAGATGCCGTTGAAAGTATTATTGAAGGCTTTTGTCTTTGTCCATGCCGACCCGCCGCACAGGGAGGTGTTTCCTCCAATGTAGTTGCCGGTAACCGTGAAGCCGACCCCGGAGGCATTATTGACCAGTATGGCATTATAGGCAACACTTGCCGTTGGCACAAAGGAGGTGGTTTCGTAAAAACTGTTACCCGTAACCGACCAGCCGGTATTATTTGAATAAATGTTGATGCCATAAGAGGCAGTACCGTTCTTCAGGAAATCATAAAAGCTGTTGTTGCTGATGATATTCCCGCTATTCAGGTAAGTGGCCGAGCCGGATGCGTACAGGGCGTTGACAGGCCTGCCTGCGGCATCGCTGGTTATGTTGTTGTTATCAATGGTATTCCCGGAGTTGCCATTGCCGGCGGTGGCCGTTGAAAACAGGATGATTCCGTAAGACCCGCTGGTTCCTGAGCCCTTTATCGTTGAATATTTTATGGTATTATGTTCAGCCGTGTTGATAAACCTGATGGTGGATGCGGAGGTCCCGGTGTTTGCGTTGGTGATCACCATGTCTCTCCCGGCCCCGGCGGCATTCACACTGCCATCGATCGTTACGTAGTCGGCACCGTTAAGGTCGATAAGCGGAGTATTGAGGTTACCCGAAACAGTGATGCCGGAAATGGTAGGAAAAATTTTCACTGAACTGTAACTTGAGGTTCCGCCTGCGCCTGCATAGCCGCTTTGGTATAATACGGCCGCAGCGGTTTCAATGGTACTCACTTTTATCCTGATCTCGAGCGCCCCGGTATGCGTGCCGTTGTTTATCTTGTCAAAGGCATTTTTCAGCCTGGGATAGGTTGAAAGCAAGACAGCGCCCTTATATACATCGACATTCAGGTTTAATATCCCTTCCAGGGCCCCCATCGTTGGGGTTCCTGCCCTGGTTATGGCTAAATAATCGGTGGGAATAGCAGCTATTGTTGTGCCTGCCAGCAAGGCCGAAGAGGGCATGTAATCGGTGGGGATAATGCCCCCGGGATTGGCAAAGCCGGGGTTGAGGTTGAGGCTGCTGGCATCCAGCCCGGTAACCAGGGGAAGTGAATTTTTGTTGCCGGAATTGTAATATCCCAGAACCCCTCCGGTTCCGGTCGTATAATAATCATTATAATCAAGTGTCAGGCCGGTACTCACCGCATAGTTAAAGTATGCGGCATAGTGCAGACCGGATCCGCCGGTCGTTGAACGCGCATTCACGAGGATATTGTCGCGGTAATTGCGGGTGTTGGCTGTTCCCGCACTGTACAATGCAAAGGACTGATTGGAAACTCCCGTGCCAAGGCTTCCGCCGATATAAACAGTATTGAAGTAAATATTGGCCGTGGTGCCGGAAGTTCCGGGATCGTAGATGCCGTAAAGCGTTGTTGCCGTCGTTCCCCCCAGGTTGATTATGTTGTTGTAGTAGGTGGCCGCACCGGAATTAATTTTCAACGCATAGATCGATGCACCCGTGGTACCAATGGGAACCGAGAGATTGTAGATGAAATTGCGGGATACGATATTGGTCCCGGAACTGCCGGTAAAATACAGCCCGATAACACTCCCGGCAAAGGAGGCATAGGTATTGGAAAGGTTGTAAATGGCATTGCCTGAAACGGTTTTCAGGGTGGCGCCCAGGGTGACGATTCCGCAAACTGCGGCTGTACTGGAAGCCGTGTTGTTGGCATTGGCAATCGACAGGCTGCTGACATTGTTGTTCATGATCGTGTTGGTGCCGCTCACGGAGGCAATCCCGTTTACCAGGCCAGGAGTGGCAGTGGTGGCGTTTGTGGTGCCGTTAACCAGGTTGGAAATGGTATTGTTGTTGATTACAATCGTACCGGTACCTGCCGAATAGATGCCGTAGAGGGTCTGTGTATTCGAGGTGCTTCCCGAGGATGCATTGATGCTGCCGGAGGTGGTTAAACTGCCGATGGTATTGTTGCTGATCGTGGTGGTCCCGGCAACGGCGGTTTTGTTGATCCCGTAAAAGTTTGTCGCCAGGGTCGATGTTGAATTGGCCGCTGTGATGGAGGCGATCGTGTTAAACTCACAATCCACAACGCCTGATCCTGTAATATTGATACCGTAAACATTTGTGCCGGTCAGGCCACCGGTGATCAGCAGGGAGCCTGTGGTGTTGTCATCACCGATCTCGTTGCCGGTATTGGTGCCGACATTTACATTGCCGCCTGCTACCGCGATCCCGGTCCACGGACCGACGCCTGAATTGCTCCAGGCCATGTTCTGGACGGTATTGTTTTGTACGCTGCTTACGGTCGTAGTTCCCACGGTCAGGTTAATGGCGGTGAAGACATTATTGAAGGCATTGGTCTTTGTCCATGGCGAGCCTCCGCATAACGCTGATTGGCCGCCGATATAATTGTCGGAAACGATAAAATTCACCCCGGAGGCATTGTTGATATAAATGATGTTATAGGCAACGGCAGCAGAAGGCACAAATGAGCTGGTTTCATAGAAACTGTTCCCCGTAATGGTAAAGGCAGTAGTGGCAGTTGAAAGGTTAATGCCGTTCGAAGCGGTGCCATTCCTGAGGAAGTCATAAAAGTTGTTGTTTGTGATCAGGTCGCCGCTGTTCTCAAACCCTGCCGATCCAAGGGAAAGCAACACGTTAACCGGCCTGCCGCCGGAGCCGCCTGTGATATTGTTATGGTCGATAATATTTCCGTCATTCCCGTTGCCCGAGGTCGCCGTGGAAAAGAGGATTACACCGGAATTTGCACTAGTTTGCGAGCCCTTTATATTGCAGTATTCTATAACGTTGTTTTCCGCTGAATTGATAAACTGAAGCGTTGCCACCGAAGCGCCGGGGGAATTGCTGTTATTGGCCAGGGTAAGATCGGCAGGACCTGCCTGGTTTACCCTTCCGTCTATATCAACATAATCAGCACCGTTCAGATTAATCAATGCGCCTACAAAACTGCCCGACACAGAGTAACCTGACCCTGTCGGATAGATCAGGATATTTGTGTAGCTGGCGCTCCCGCTTCCGCTGGCATTTAACACGCAGGAAGCTGATTCCGTGGTGCTGCCCGTTATCTGAAGCGTTATGTTCCCATTAAGGGTGCCCGCGTTGATGGCATCAAAGGCCGCCTTTAAGGTTGAATAATTGGCACCCACACCCCCGACTGTTGATTGTGCAAGGCCATTATGAGCCCATAACAGGCATATCATCGTTACGGCGCAAAGCAGAGTATTGATCTTCTTCATAGAACGGTGCAAAATTTCATAAGTAAAACAATCATTGTGCCAGAATTCAGGGAAATTATCAGCGCATTGAACCACCAGTACTTACAGAAGGCGAATAAATACCCTGAAACCATAAAAATCTCAAAACGGGAAACGTAGTCTCAAACTGGTTGTCGAATAAAGGAAATTTACCTCCCGGGTGGATCATGGGTAAGGAAAATAAGGATTTATCAATAGCTTTCAACGTTTTCGTTCCGGCAAACTAATTCCTTTCAGCAGTGGTGATTACCCTTAATCAAGCGCAAAGATATAAAATTATTTTACTGTATGCAATAACCGGTCCTTGAAATAAATATTCACAGCACTACATTTCCCATCCATACCTGTTGGTAATTTATGGAACCCAGGCTCCTGGCCCGGGTACCCGGAAAATCATGGAAAACGACGATATCGGGGTTCCTGAAGCTTTTCTTTAACTGGTTCGCGGTTAGAGGCAGAATGCCGGAATGCCGGAAAAACCGTTAACGTTTGGTTCCCGGCCAGATTATTTTCCGGCTCAGGTGACCATTCGGGTTCCTGATGATAACGATCACCATCTGGGCACCGGCAACCAGGTCAACGGAATGCAGTGTTTTTCCGGATAACATCCGGTGAATCAGCAATCGTCCCTGCGCATCGTAAACCCATCCTTCGGTTTCGCAGGCGATGAGACTGAGGTCGATGACCAGGAAATGGCCGTCGGCATAAATCCTGGCAGGTAGTTCATCGTTGTAGGCGCTGTTGTCGGGGCCGAAATGGAGGATAAAGCGGGTTGGGCTATCCGAAGT
Organism: Bacteroidota bacterium; assembly: GCA_037133475.1. Classification (GTDB taxonomy): domain Bacteria; phylum Bacteroidota; class Bacteroidia; order Bacteroidales; family FEN-979; genus CAIVAT01. Next base: position 92,137 of record JBAXOB010000011.1, on the reverse strand, counting down.
CGACGATTCGAACGAGTAATTGTTGTTTGTCTTGAGGTTTTGCACGTAATGTTTCTGCAGGTCCTGGAGCATCACGACGTCGAATTTGCCCGGGTCGAAGCTGCAGGAAATGGTGAAATTGCCATCTGTTCCGGGCTTGAAATAGACAGGGACCGAGGGATTTTCACCGGTATTGGTGAAATTGCGGACCGACAGCTGTTCTGATAGATTTGCCATGTATAAGCTGGGTGCGGTGGCAACCTCGCTGAATAATTTTTTAGCACCGTTTACATTCTCTGTATAATTGAAATTCAGCAATATTTCATCGGTCCCGTTACCGCCGCCCGATTGAACGATCAGGTTGACTTTATTGATCTCCTGGCTGGTGGTTTTAAACCAGGGTGCGTTGGTTGGGATGCGCACGGGATTGTCAAAGCCCAGGGCGCCTGTTGCGGCAGCACGAACGAAAAAGCCCTGCATGGGGGCAATATAACGGGAAGCAGCATTGGTCCCCACCCCATCGCCGTCATTGGAGTTGAATACCCCGTAATTGTTGGCGGCCGGGTTCCATATCCACATATCGTAGCCCCCGGCCGAGTTCATCAGGCCGGTCCTGGTCCAGCCTGTGGCTGCGCTCCAGTCAATCGCCGAAGGATATGGATTGCCGACAAGATTGAACCCCACCAGGGCTGGATCGGAACTGCCACTGCTAAATCCATAGCTTACAGGTCCGTTGTTCAGCGTCCCGGTGAATGTTTTCGTAGGATGGAGGGCCTGGACCGAGTAGAGGTAACCGCGGCCGGGAACAAAATCGGCTCCCGGGTGGATGGTATTCCAGTTGACGGTCGCGGTTGTATTGAGTTTGTAGATCCAGCAGTTGGTAGGTTCATTCCAGATGTAAAGGTCGTAGCCCGTCCCGTTTCCGTAACTTCCTGAAGGCAACCACGAACCAGCTGTTCCCTGGTTCGCACTGATATCCTGGTTTGAGACTGGGGGGGACAGGAAATGCCATGCCTCCTTTGAACCACTGATATATCGCTGAACGGTTGCGGGGACATTGGCGTTGTTATGCAGCAATGAGGCGGTGCCCGTTGAATCGGAAAGCAAGAGAAGGCCTGCCGTGCCCGCATTGTTGGTGAGCGTCCCGGTTACGGTCAGCTCCCTGGCAGCGCCAATTGCCAGTAGCTTACCGGTGTTTATGACAAGGGAATTGATTACGGTGAGGTTGGCGTTCAGTGTGACCCCGCTGGTATTGTCAACGGTCAGGTTATAAACCGAGTCGTTCAGGAAAAGGTTGCCCGCGATGGATTGTCCTGAAACGCCGGCAAAAACCATCGAAGGTTGTGTTGACTTTGCATCCAGTTTGCCATTGGTTGCCGTCAGCGAATTCAAAACCCGTAACGTGCCACTGAGGGCCACATTGTACGGGTTGTTCAGGGCAAGGTTGTAAATCGAATTGTTGACAAAAGAACCTGCCGGTATAACCTGGGAAGACAATCCTGCAAAACCCACCGTTGAGGTGGAGGCAGAAGCATCGATCTGGGCGCCGTTGGTAAAGTTCAGGTTCCCGGTAATGGTTAGCTGTTTCCCGTTTATAACCAGTATTTTAAGGCTTTGGGCATTGATAATGTCTCCAACCGTCCGGTTCTGATCGAGAATGCAGTTGTTGACGGGGGAGTTGTCAAAGGTGATGTTAACCCCGGTGGCCGGAACCTCATTTTCGGTCCAGTTGGCGGCAGTCCCGAAGTCGGTGCTGGTACTCCCCTTCCAGGTTACCAGGTTTCTTTCCAGGGCTCCCATTTTGGGCGCCGGGTTCCGGGTAAGCCCTGTGAAGTCGATGGTTACTCCGGTGCCGGCGACACCGGGCAATATGCCGGAAGTATAATAATTCCCGGGCGATGTGCCGCCGGCCACCGTGTAGCCGGGGTTGATGTTCAAACTGTTTGCATCCTGCCCGGTGGCTGTTTTCCATAGGGCAAGGCTCGCTTTGTCAGAGACCAGGTAACCCAGCATCCCGTTGGAGCCCGTTACATAATAGTCGTTGTAATCGATTGTCAGGCCTGCGGTTCCGGACAGGTAAACGGCATAATGCTTGCCGGTGCTGCCCCCTGTACGGGCATTGAACAAAATATTATTCCTGTAATCCCGGGTGGCATTGTTCGATTGGTTCCATAAGGCGCAGGTCGAGGAGGTTGTCCCTGAAACAATGGTCCCGCCGATATAGACGCTGTTAAAAAGGATGCTTTTTGTATAGGTTGCAGCGGTGCTCTCTTCCCAGATGCCATTGATTTTGCAGCCGATGGCCACATCTGTTCCCAGGTTGACAATATTGTCGTAGCAGGCGACATTGCCATTGTTGAGGTCGATGCCGCGCAGACTGGAGGTTAGATCGGCGGAGGCAACCGAAAGGCTGTAGATGAAGTTGCCCGACACGGTGAATGTGCCTGTCGCGGGGCCTGTATAATAGATCCCGGTAACATAAACCTGGGCCGTGGGACTGTTATCCGATAATGAATATACGGTGTTCCCGGTTACCGCCTGGGTTGTGGAGGCCGTTGCAGAGGTTTGTGAAATCCCGATAACGGAAGCCGAGGATGCGTTCGACGACTGTTTGCTGGAGGTGGTAAGATTTCTGACGGTATTGTTGGTGATGGTGTTTGACCCGGCAATGGTGGCGATTCCCCTGGTGCGGGATAGGGAATTCAGGCCGGTGTAGGCATTGGTCAGGTTCGCAATCGTATTGCCGGTAATGACAGTAGTCCCGATGCCGGAACTGTAAATGCCGTAAACATCCTGTTTTGTTAGGGAAGCTGAGGCGGCAGAACTGACAAAAATGCTGTTTGGCGTGGTAAGACTGCCGATCAGGTTATTGGTGAAGGTTGTGTTTGCCACGATCCCCCTGACATAGATCGATTCAAAGCCATGGGAATACCAGGCGGAGCCGACCGTGGTGATGGAGCCGATGTTATTCCCGGTAATGTTGACGGTTCCCGCGCTGTTCTGGATCATGCCGTGCGAAGTGGAGTATCCGTTTGTTTGCCCGTCGAAAACGACTGAGGGAACGCCTGTATAACCGCTACCACCCCCGGTCAGGTTGATGGCAGTGACCACACCACCCGTGATGGTGGCGGTTGCCGTGGCGGGCGTGGTGCTGCCTGAGGTGGAAAAGGTGATGACGGGCGGGGTCGTATATCCGCTTCCCCCGCCGATCAGCGTCAGGGCTGTCACGACCCCGCCCGTTACCGTTGCGCTTGCAGCCGCTGCCGGGGTGGATACGACGATTGATCCTGTGCCGGTGGTTGCCCCGATGGTATTACCGATGACATTGACATTGCCCGAATAGACAAAGATCCCGTCCCAGGGGTTTGCCTGGATACTGGTGTAGCTGATGTTCTGGATAAGGTTGTTTTGCACCGTATTGGTGGTGCCGGTTGCACTGCCGGTATATATCCCGCAAAAATAATGGGGTGTGTTTGAATTCACGGTCCATGCGGTTCCGCCACAATGACTTGCGCTGCCCCCGATATAGTTGCCGCTGATCATGTGGCCGTCGCCGGTCATCACCCTGATGACATTATAATTGGTGGCCGCCGAGGGGATGACAACCGTGGTTTCATAAAAACTGTTGCCGGAGATGGTCCATCCTGTTGCGTTTGATGCAATATTCATCCCGTAGGAGCTGATTGCCGGGTTGATGAAATTAAAAAAGTTGTTATTCCGGATGATATCCCCGCTGTTTTCGTGCGATGCGGTTCCGTTTGCAAAGAGGGTGTTGACGGGCCGGTTCCCGCCGGCATTGGTGATGTTGCAGAATTCGATGATATCGTTGTCGTTTCCATTCCCGGAACTGGCCGAGCTGAAATTGATCATCCCGGTGGCAGCGCTGGTGCAGGAACCCTGGATGTTGCAGTAACGGATCAGGTTGTTTTCGGCAGAGTTGTAAAACCGCAGGGTGCCGTTGGAGGAGGAGCTCCCCGTACTGGAATTGGCCAGGGTAAGATCAGCAGCAGCACCGGTTGCATTCACCCTCCCGTCGATGGTCACATTGTCGGCGCCATACAGGTCGATGAGCGGTGCATCAAGGTTCCCGGAAATGGTGCAGCCTGAAACTGTCGGGTAGATCAAAACGGAGCTGTAACTGGAGGTATTTCCTGCGCTCGTATAGCCGCTTTGGAACAGCATGGCGGAAGAGGGTTCGGTGGTGTTCCCTGTAATCCTGATTTCAAGGGCGCCCGTGTGGGTACCGTCATCTATCCTGTCAAAGGCATACTTTAACGAGGTGTAACGGGCTTGCAGCAAACCAGCCTTGTATACCGAAACATTGAGATTCAGGTTTCCTTCGATGGCGCCCATGGTCGGGGTCCCCGACCGGGTTAAGGAATTGTAGTCGGTGGTTATAGAGCTGATGGCCGTACCCGCAAGCTTGTCGGAAGCTGGGTAATAGTCGGCCGGATTGGTTCCGCCTGCATTGGCAAACAGGGGGTTGAGACTGAGACTGCTGGCATCTTTACCGGTTATCAAAGGAAGGGTGGTGACATCTGTCCCGTTGTATGATCCCAGAACTCCGCCGGTGCCGGGAGCATAGTAATCGTTGAAATCAAGGGTGAGATTGGTGTTGACTCCGTAATTAAAGTAGGCACAATAATTTTGACCTGTTGAGCCGTTGTCAGAACGGGCATTTTCGATAATGTTGTCCCTGAAATTCCTCGTATTTGTTGAAACTGCGCTATACAGGGCATAACTGTTAAGCGCCCCGGTAACCGGTGCCCCGCCGATATACACACTGTTAAAATAGAGGTTGTTGTTATTACCCGTGGTGCCGGTTTCATATATGCCATAGATGGTGGCGGCAGTGTTACCGCCAAGATTGATGATGTTGTTGTAATAGGTGGCGGCCCCGGCGCCGATCTTGATGCCGTACAAAGAGGCGGATGAGGAAACACCGGTTACGGAGAGGCTGTGAATGAAGTTTCCTGCGACAATGTGCGATGATCCTGTGGTTCCAAAGTACAACCCGGCAACACTGCCGCTGAAGGTTGTATTGGTGTTGACCAGTGCATAAATGGTATTCCCGGTGATGGTGTTCAGCGTATTGGTGCTGGTTAGTGCGATACCGCAGACTGAAGCTGTGTTGGCCGCGGAATTGTTGGCGTTTGCATTGGTCAGGTTCCGGATAGTATTGCCGATGATGGTGTTTACGCCGTAGGAGGAGGCTATCCCGTTGACGACCCCGAAGGTTGCACTGTTCGCGTTGGTAGTGCTATTGGTGAGGTTGGCGATGGTGCAGTTGCTGACGATAAAGGTTCCGCCGGTGGTATTATACAAACCATAAACGTTTTGGGCGTTGGCCGAAGCGACTGAAACTGCCTGGATGCTGTTTGCTGCGGAGGTGCTGCCTATCAAATTGTTGCTGAAGGTGCTGGTGGCTGTGTTGCTCCTGCTGATCGCATAGACCGAACTGGCTGCCGTGGCATCGGTATTGTCGGCCGTGATGGCCCCGATCGTGTTGTTCTGACAAACGATGGTGCCGGCCCCGGCGATATTCATGCCGTAAACGGCAGTTCCGGACGCCCCCCCGGTAACGATGATGGACCCGGTGCCGGCAGAGGCGCCGATGGTGTTCCCTGTAACGGTCCCGATGTTCACCACGCCCGAGGATACCTGCAGGGCGGTCCATGCGGCAGCGCCCTGGTTGCTCCAGGCAAAATTCCGGATCACATTTCCCTGCACGCTGCTGGCCGTGGTTGCGCCAACCGTAAGATTAATGGCATAAAAACCATTATCGGCGGCCGCCGTCTTTGTCCAGGGAGAACCGCCGCACTGGGCAGCATTGCCGCCAAAATAGTTCCCCGAAAGGAGATAGCCGTTCCCCGAGGTGTTATTTATCTTAACGAGGCTGTACGACACGCCTGCGGCCGGCACGAAGGGGGAGGTTTCATAGAAACTGTTTCCCTGGATGGTTTCGGCGGTTGAATAGGCGCCGATGTTGATGCAACCGGAAGCGGCGGACCTGTTGAGGACATCGAAAATGTTGTTGTTGGTATAACTGTTCCCGGTGTTGTCTTTGGCGGGAGTGCCGGAGGAAAAAATGGCTGCGAGCGGCCGGCTGGCATCCGAGGCATTGGTTATGTTGTTGTTATCGATGGAATTTGCATTGTTTCCTGTAGTTCCCGATGTGGTGGCGATGGCAACAACCCCCGATGATGTATTGGTGGTGGAACCTTTGAGGATACAGTACTTTATGGTGTTGGAGGAGGCGTCGTTGATCAGGCGGATGGTTGCTGTTCCTGCAGCATTGGAACTGCTGGTATTGCTCACCACCATGCTCCTGGAGGATCCTGTTGCATTGACACACCCGTCGATGGTGACATTGACGGCTCCGTTCAGGTCGATCAGCGGTGCAGCCAGGTTGCCGGTAATGGAAATCCCGTTTACGGCCGGGTAGATGCTGACGGAGGTATAGGACGAAGTGCCCCCTGATCCGGTATATCCGCTCTGGTAAAGCGCAGCAGTAGCAGGTTCTGTCGTGCTTGCCCTTATTTTTATCTCAAGGGAACCAGTATGGGTTCCGTTGTTGATCTTGTCGAAGGCATCCTTAAGCCGGGCATAGGTAGCCTGGAAAACACCTGCCTTGTAAACATCGATGTTCAGCGTTCTTTCATACGCCCCGATGGTAGGGGTGGCGGCGCGCGTATAGCCTGAATAATCGGCAGGTACGCCGCTTATGGTCGTGCCTGGCAGAATTGCCGCGGGAATATAATCCGTTGCAGTGGTCCCGCCGGGGTTTGATAGCAAGGGGTTTGTTGAAATACTCCCGGCATCCTGCCCTGTGGCGGCTTTCAGATCGGCAAGGGTGGTTTTGTCGCCGTTGATATAGGCCAGTATTCCGTTGGTGCCCGTTACATAATAATCATTGTAATCAATGGTGAGCGAGGTGGTTCCAGCAAGCCAGAGAGCATAGTGTTTCCCGCTGGTTCCGCCCGTACGGCCGTTGTACAGGAGGTTGTCCCGGTAGTTCCTGGTTGAACTGCCTGAAGCGCTGTAAATCGCAGCGGTGGAGGAGGTGCTGCCCGAAGAAATGGCGCCCCCTGTATATACCGTGTTAAACCACAGGTTGCAAATGCCCGGCCCTCCGTTGTCCCAGATGCCGCTGATGGAATAACCCGTCGTCACTCCGGTGCCCAGGCTGACAATGTTATTGAAGCAGCTGACCGGACCGCCGTAAAGGCCAATCCCTTCGATCCCCGCGCCGGCATCGGTGGAGGAGAGGGTCAGGTTGACAACAAAGTTTCCTGAAACGGTATTGGACCCGGAGGAAGGGCCCTGGTAGAGGATCCCCGTGACCCGTACGTGACTGTTTGTGTTTGCGTTCGAAATTTCATATACCGAGTTGCCGGTTACCGTCTGGGTTGTGCCGCCCGTGTTGCTTTTCTGGGCGATCCCGCAAACCGAACTGATGCCGGGAGAACCGTAATAGGCATTCGCCGAAGTTATTCGCGCGGTCGTGTTGTTCTGGATGGTGTTTGACCCTGCCGTAGTCTGGATGCCGGTAACCGGTGAGGTGCCGGTAAAGCTGGTTTGGGCACTCCTGATGTTCATCACCGTATTGCCCGAAATGGTGTTTGTCGCGGTACCATCACAGCTGATTCCGGTCATTGTCTGTGAATTCCCGGTGCTGGTGGATAGGGCCTGGATGCTGTTGGGTGTAACAAGACTTCCGATCAGGTTGTTGCTGATGATGGTGTTCCCGGCAACCCCCGCTTTGCTGATCCCGTAAACATTGTTGCCTTTTGACCCGTCTGTAACAGTAGCCGAGATGGCACCAATAATATTGTTCTCGCAATCAACGACCCCCGTTCCGGCAATGTTGATGCCATAAACATTGGAGGAGGTTTCCCCGGCGGTGAAGGCAATGGAACCTGTTCCTGTTCCCGCGCCGATGGTGTTGCCGGCGACCGTGCCGATATTCACCCATCCGGCTGCGATGTGAATGCCTGTCCAGCCGTAGGAATAGGCGTTGTTCCAGGAGAAGTTCCGGATGGTGTTGTTCTGGATGCTGGTTGCAGCGGAGGTTCCGGCATTCATGTATATACCGTAAAAGGTGTTGTTGCTGCCGGTCTTTGTCCAGGCGGTGCCGCCGCATTGTATGGTCCCTCCCCCGATATAGTTGTCGGAAACCACGAATCCGGAACCTGCAATATTGTTGATCTGTATGATATTATAGGTTGATGAATTGGTGGGAATAATGGTGGTGGTCTCGAAAAAATTGTTGGCCGTGATATTGCAGCCCGTGGTATTGGAATTGAAGAAAATACCGTTGGAGGCCAGGGCGGGGTTCATGAAATTATAGAGGATGTTGTTGCTGATGATGATGCCGCTGTTTTCGTGGGATGCGGTTCCTTCCGAATACACGGCGTTGACTGGCCTGCCGGTCGATTCGGCAGTGATGGTGTTCTGGTCGATGGTAATGTTGTCGTTCCCGTTTCCCGCAGGGGCCGTCGAGAAAAAGATGATCCCGCCGGCTGTAATCAGTTCGGAACCTTTTATATAGCAGTATTTTACCGTGTTGTTCCCGGCGGAGTTGATAAACCGGATGGTTGCCGGGGTTCCCGTGTTGATATTGGTGAGAATGAGGTCTTTGGCTGAACCCGACTGGTTGACCCTCCCGTCAACTGTAACGTTGACGGCGCCGTTGAAATCGATCAGCGGTGCGGTGAAATCTCCGGTAACGCTTAGCCCGGTTAAGGTTGGATAAATCGTTACAGCGCTGTAATTGGAGGTCCCTCCGGAACCGGTGTATCCGTTTTGATAAAGGACTGCGGAGGCATTCTCGATAAGGCTTGCCTTGATCCTGACTTCCAGGCCGCCCGTGAGCGTTCCGTTGTTGATCTTGTCAAATACGTCTTTTAACCGGAGGTAGGATGCCTGCAGCACTCCTGCTTTGTAAACGTCGATGTTCAGGTTCAGGGTTCCTTCAAAGGCGCCCATGGTGGGGGTCGCAGCCCTGGGTGCCGAGAGGTAGTCAACAGTAACGGCGCTGATGGTGATCCCTGCCAGCTTGTCGCAGGTGGGTTCGTAATCGGTTGCGCTGGCGCCTCCCGCGTTAACGAAGGCGGGGTTGAGCGCCGAACTGCCCGCATCCTGGCCTGTCGCCGCGCTGAAAGCGGCCAGGGTCGTTTTATCGGAACCGACAAACCCCAGGACTCCGCTGGTGCCGTTGGCAAAGTAATCGTTGTAATCGATGGTCAGGCCACTGGTTCCGGATAGGTAAATGGCATAGTGCTTCCCGGAACTCCCCCCTGAACGGGTATTGTTCAGGATGTTGTCGCGGTAATTACGGGTGGATGAACTGGCAGGATTATACAGGGCGGCCGTGACGGTAGTGGTGCCTGGCGAGACGGAGCCCCCGATGTTCACGGTATTGAACCAGATACTGTTGTTGTTGGTTGAGCCGCTGTTGTCCCAGATCCCGTTGATGGCATACCCTCCTGTGATGCCCGTGCCCAGGCTGATGACGTTGTTTGCACAGGTTGTCAGTCCGTCGTAGAGTACGATCCCGTCCATATCGGAACCGGGGTCGGAGGAGGAGAGGGAGAGATCATGGACAAAATTGCCCGATACAGTGTTCGCGCCCGAAGGGGGACCCTGGTAAAAGATGCCGTTGGTTCGCACCAGCCGGTTGGGATGGTTGTTTGTGATGTTATAGACCACATTCCCGTTTACCGACTGGAGCGTGCCCGACGTGGTGCTTTTCTGGCAGATCCCCATGGCCGAGGCTGAACCGACCGATCCCCACAAACCATTCCCTGTTGAAATATTCCCTACGGTATTGTTTTGAATGGTGTTTGACCCCGCAGTCGTCTGGATCCCGATGGTGGGGGAGCTGCCCGTAAAGGAGGTCTGGCCGTTTTTAATATTGATCAGGATGTTTCCTGAAATTGTGGTTGTCCCCGTTCCGTCGCTGTTGATGCCGATCACGGTCTGGCCGTTCCCCATGCTCGTCGAACTGGCCTGGAAGCTGCCGGCAGTGGCCGCGCTTCCGATGGTATTGTTGCTGATGTTGGTTGTCCCCGCTCCCGGATTCTTGTAAATCCCGTAAAGGTTGTTTCCCTTATTGCCATCTGCCATGGCTGCCGTGACCGAGCCGATGATATTGTTCTGGCAGTTGATGGTGCCGGTACCGGTTATGTTAATTCCATAAACCGACGAAGAGTTGTCACCTGCATTAACCGTAATTGAGCCGGTCCCGGAGGCGGAACCGATGGTGTTTCCTGCAATGGTGCCGATATTGACAGCACCCGCGGCAACATGGATGCCGGTCCAGAGGGTGGCGTTGGAGTTGCTCCAGTTGATATTCTGGATGGTGTTGTTCTGAATGCTGGTTGCTGTAGCCGTTCCCACATTCAGATAGATGGCAAAAAAGGTGTTGTTGTTGGCATTGGTCTTGGTCCAGGCTGTACCGAGGCACGAAGGCAGGCTCCCGCCGATGTAGTTGTCGGAAACATTGAAATTAACGCCTGAAACATTATTGATCCTGATCACATCATATTCAACCCACCCGGTAGGGACGAAGGTGGCTGTTTCATAAAAGCTGTTGCCCGAAATGGTGCATCCTGTCGTATTTGAATAGAAGCTGATCCCGTTGGATGCGGTTGAGTTGTTGAGGAAATTATAGATATTGTTGTTGCTGATGGTGTTTCCACTGTTTTCGCGCGATGCCGTTCCTTCAGAATATACAGCATTGACGGGCCTTCCCGCAGGATCTGCCGTAATGTTGTTCTGGTCGACCAGGTTAGCGTCATTCCCCGGACCTGTGGCGGCGGTGGAAAAAAAGATAATGCCCGCCGAACTGCTCATTTCCGAACCCCTGATGGTGCAGTATTTAAGGGTGTTGTTTGTTGCAGAGTTGATAAACCTGACGGTGGAGGATGCTAAACCCGTATTGGTATTGGTGATGGTCATGTCTTTTGCAGCGCCTGCTGCATTCACCCGGCCGTCGACGACCACATAATCGGCGCCATTCAGGTCGATCAGGGGCCCGGCAATATTGCCGCCGATGGTTTTACCGGTAAGGGTAGGGTAGATGTTGACGGAGGTGTAACTTGCACTGCCGCTTCCGCTGGCATTCAGCACGGCAGAGGCCGTTTCGGTAGTGCTCCCGGTTACCTGCAGCGTAATGGCGCCTGTGATCGTGCCTGCGTTGATGGCGTCGAAGGCGAGTTTCAGCGTGGCATAGCTGGCGCCTGCCCCCCCAACGGTTTTCGTGGTCTGTGCATGGAGAGGCCGCCCGGCCAGCAGCGTAACTGTAACCAGGAAGAGCAGTAACGAAATTTTAATTCCGGCAGAAGTTCTCATTTTTCCTGATGTAAGATATCCTTCGCGGTCATTCCCGGGGTTCCCCGGAAACTCACCTTCTGATCCTTTTCCTATACAAAATTACGTGATGGCAGAGTTAAAACCTATTTTATTATGGATGAGTTGTGTATGTGTCACGAAATCAGCTGGTTGTTGTTTTTGAAATTAACTGACTACCTTGGATTTGAGATCGTTGACGGAAGTTCGGAGGCATGAAGATGTACTCTGATCTCGGTTCGGCAGGTGACTATACGCCACTATTTCCGGGAAGATTGATTGACAGGCAGATGGTATCCGCGACAACAGGAGCCTTATTTTAACAACCGGATCAGTGCAATTTCAATGGCCAGGAACACCAGCGCCAGGATGATGAACAGTTTCCACAAGGGTGTTCCCTGCTTTATCTGCCTGATCTCCTGTACAAGGGAACTCTTTTTCCCTTTGATGATGTGGATATCTTTGATCGACTGCCGCCGGGCCTGGTCCTCCAGTTCTGAAGCCGTAAAACAGGCAAGGTCCGACTCCTTCCGGTTGTAATTGAAGGAGAGTCCCGAGCTGATCTTTTGTCCGCAGGCAACACTGTAAAATCCAGCCTCTTTTACCTGGTCGTGCAGGTAGAGCGCCAGGTTGCTGCCCGAGCGTTTAGCCTCGGGGATGATCTCGAAGGCTGAATTCAGTTTCTTTAACTTGCACAGGTTGGTTTCAGAAACAGTATCGCCCGGGACCACTACGGTCTGGATGTCGCCGAGGGTATAAAACAGCGGATAGGTCGGATTACTAAGCAAGGCAATCTTATACAGGGTGGGCACGAAGATCATGTGTTTCGGGAACTTTGACCACGATTCATCCAGCGGGCTGCCGAACAGGTAAACCCTCCCCTTTTCGACAGGGGAGCTGACCAGGTAGGGCTGGTTGTTCTGCAACTTAAGCAGTACCTCCTCCCTGCTGAGCATATCGGGCGGTATCCTGTAATATTTATTGACCATCGGCAAGTCGATATTGTCGGGAAGGACGACCCTGCCATTGCTGTTTTTCTCGAATACGCCATTAAAAATCTCACTTTCGGTATTGACATAGGCAATGCGCTGGCGTGCGGTATCCGTTACCGTGTAGCCGGTAAGGTTTAACAGGGAGGCCAGGGAATTGTATGAGTCAACCCTTCCCCTTGCGGGGGGAAACAGGGCCAGACTGCCCCCGTTCCTGACAAAACGGTTTAATTCCCTGACCAGTCCTGACGAAAGCTCTTCGGGACTGTTTACGATTACCAGAGAGTTCGTGAAGATCTTGCTGTAATCAAGTTGATTCACCGCGCTGTTGGTAAAGGTTACCGCCGAATCACCCGAAAAAAGGGCATCCAGGAAATGGTTGCTATCCTTCTCATTGATGCTCAGCACGGGGATCGAAGGAAGAACCGGGTAGGAGAAATAAAACTTGTCGTCGTAAACGATCGGGTAGTCGGTCACTTCCACCTGGCCATACTGGATGCCGGAAGGGTTTTCAGTATAGGAAAGGGGAAGCTCCAGCGTAGCACCAGGGCCGATGTCGAAACTCGACAGCGCCTTTTGAACCGAGTTGATGGTAAGTTTAACAGGGACCTTTTCGAGGGAATTTCCCGATGCGTTCCTGATGCGTACCACCAGCCTGGCAGGTTGTTCCGGCTGATGCACAGGTGAGGGGAAATAGACGGAATCGATATAGAGGTTGTCTTTTTTGTCGGCAGCCAGGGGGACCAGGAACCAGCTGATGGCGGAGTCGGGCCTTGCCCCGTTCAGTGTGGCTGTTGTCTTCTGGAAGTCGGAAATGGCATAGGCATCGAAGTTCATGTTCTGTGCGCCCGGGGTCATGTCAGACTGGCGGTTGAATACCTCTGAAAGGTTCCGGGTGGCGGCGGAGATCTGTATCTCTTCGACCAGTTTTGTAAACTCTTCGGGACTCACAAAACGCTGATGCCTTCCCTCAAAATCGTTGGTCACCAGCATAAACAGGTCGGAGGGGGAGTAGGCCGAAACGATCTCCAGCGCTTTGGCCCTGGCAAGGTCGAACAATTTGCCGTCGGTCGACACCGACTCCATCGAAAAGGAGTTGTCGATGTAAATACTCACGGCCCGCTGCCCGGTGATACGTTTTTGTTGTCGTGAAGCAGGCAGGTAGGGCTGGGCAAATGCGAGGACCAGGGAGGCGATCGCCAGCAGCCGTGCCGCCAGGATCAGCAGTTGCCGGAGTTGCGACTGTTTTTTTGTCTCCTGCTGGATCTCTTGCAGGAAACGGACATTGGTGAAATAGACCTTTTTGAATTTCCGGAAATTAAAAAGGTGGATGAGCACCGGAATCACCAGTGTCCCTAAGGCAATTAAAAATAACGGGTTGACAAATTGCATGGCCAAAGGTAAAAAAAATCCCGGCACCAGGGCCGGGATTTTTGCGGTATAGACGCAATGCATGCGTCTATGCCACTTTTTTAAACCAGGTTAAATAACCCCCTGGTCGAGCATGGCGTTGGCGACCTTGAGGAAGCCGGCCACGTTGGCGCCTTTCACGTAGTTTACATAGCCGTCGCTGCCTTTGCCGTACTTGACACAGGCATCGTGGATGCTGCACATGATATGGTGGAGACGTTCGTCAACCTCTTTCATGGGCCAGCTGAGCTTCATGGCATTCTGGGCCATTTCGAGGCCCGAGGTGGCAACGCCGCCGGCATTTACCGCCTTGCCGGGGGCAAAGAGAACCTTGTTTTCCAGGAAGAGTTCAATCGCCTCGGGCGTGCTGGGCATATTGGCGCCTTCGGCAACGCAGATCACGCCATTTTTAATGAGGTTGGCTGCATCATCCTTGCCCAGTTCGTTCTGGGTTGCACAGGGAAGGGCGATATCGCATTTGACCTCCCAAGGGCGTTTGCCCTGGTGGAACTGTGCGTTCGGGAATTCATAGGAGTATGGCTTCACGATGTCCTGGTTGGAGGCTCTCAGCTCGAGCAGGTAGTCGATCTTTTCGCCGGAGATTCCATCGGGATCATAGATATACCCGTCGGGACCGGAGATGGTCACGACTTTGGCACCCAGTTCGGTTGCCTTGATTGTGGCACCCCAGGCAACATTGCCGAAACCGGAAATGGCTACGACTTTACCCTTGAAGGATTCACCTTTGGTTGCCAGCATCTCCTTGGCAAAATAGACGGCACCAAAGCCGGTAGCTTCCGGACGGATCAGGCTTCCGCCCCAGTTGAGACCCTTCCCGGTGAGAACACCGGTGTTTTCACGTGCAAGCTTACGGTACATCCCGTAAAGAAACCCGATTTCGCGGCCGCCTACGCCGATATCACCGGCAGGCACATCTGTTTCGGGTCCGATCAGTTTCCAGAGTTCCAGCATGAACGACTGGCAGAAACGCATGATCTCGGCATTTGATTTTCCCTTGGGATCGAAATCGGAACCTCCCTTGGCGCCGCCCATGGGCAGGGTGGTGAGGCTGTTTTTGAAGATCTGCTCAAAACCCAGGAACTTGAGGATGCTGAGGTTCACACTCGGGTGGAAACGCAGGCCGCCTTTATAGGGACCGATTGCATTGTTGAACTGAACCCTGTACCCGAGGTTTACCTGTACTTTCCCGCTGTCATCAACCCAGCATACCTTGAAGGTTAAAATACGGTCAGGCTCGACAAGCCTGTCAATGATGTTTGCCGTTTCGAAGTGCGGGTTTTCATTGTAAACCTCTTCGATCGATTCCAGAACTTCCCTTACAGCCTGGAGGTACTCATTTTCACCCGGATGTTTTTTCTCCAGGTTGTTCATGATTTTCTCTAAGTTCATGTTAATACAGTTTAAGTGATTATTGACCAGTTATTGTGATGTTTTGATTTAGCTGGGTTTGTGAAGAAAATAACAAATGCAAAAGTACAGGGATTAAGTAAATTAACCAAACAAAAGCATTGAAATATTTATCTGGAAACCTTGTCCAGAAGCCTCCCGTGGTCGAATTTATTGATGATATCGATCGATCCGTCAGCCTTGTAGAACACCTCTTCGCCGTGCTTCAGGTTCTTCACATAATGGGTGATCTGCTTGGTGATCCCGTTCTCGTAATAGGATTTCTGAACACCGTCGCCGAGGGTGAAAAGTCCCTCGCCAACCACCAGTCCGCCAGCATCATAATAGAACCACGGGCCGTCGGGCATCCCATGGATATAGTTGCCGTCGGTTTTCATCAACCGGTTGGGATAGTATTCGTTATACCGGCCGTTAAGGGTATCGTTCCTGAAGTTCGACTGGGAAACCAGTTTGCCCGAGCGGTCGAAGGTCCGTGTAATCCCGTTCAGGTGGCCATTGGCGTAACTCTGCTCCAGCTGGATATATCCTGATGGATAGTAACTTTTGAAAATGCCTTCGATCTTGTTGTTTTTATAGGTACACGTCGTTTGAAGATTCCCGTTTTCGTACCAGTACCGGGCCGGCCCCTCGTAGCTGTCGCCCTTGACGGTAATCTCGGTTTTTCTATTCCCGTTAGCCCAGTATTCCGTTTTGACTTTGGAGCAGGCCGTCAGGAAGACAACAGTCAGTAAAATCAGGATCCAGTTGTTTTTCATCATCCGGGCTGGTTAAAGATATCAATGGTTCCCTCTATCCCGTTGATCATCATCTGAACGGCGATGACCGCCAGGATCAGTCCCATGATGCGGGAAACCACCTTGAGCATGCCCGGGCTGATTCGGGAGGCGATGATCCGCGAGGAGATAAAGAGGAAATAGGTGATCAGGCACATGATCCCGAAGATGACCACCACCATGATGACGTTTTTCATCGATTTCTCAGCGCCGACAAAGTTCATGGCGGTGGAGATGGTTCCAGGTCCGGCCAGCAGCGGGATGCCCAGCGGGGTAATCGCCATGTCGTTGGCAACCTGGGTCATCATCAGTTTCTCGTCAGCCGATTGGGCATGGATGGGATTTTCCTTGGCGTTCAGCATCTGGAAGCCGATGATAAAAACGATGATACCGCCGGCGATCTGGAAGGCAGGCACGGTGATGCCGAAAACCCTGAAGATGATATGCCCGAAAATGCTGAAGATGGCGATGATGATAAAGGCGGTGGCGGTGGCCCTGAAAGCAACCCGGTTCTGGGTCTTTTTATCAAAATCCTGCACCATGCCAAGGAAAATCGGGAGGTTCCCGATAGGGTTCAGCATGGCGAAAAAGCCCATAAATACCGTGATTCCGTGCAGGTAAAGGTCGTGTATCCGCATTATTTTGTTTTTAATGAGTGTGATGCTGCATAAAGCCTGGCCTGCCTGGTAAATTCATCGGCAAGTGGCCCCGACAGCGGGTTTGATTTTTCCATTCGTTCGGGATGCCACTGCACCCCCACCAAAAAAGTTTTGCCCTTTGGTTGCTTCCATTCGAAACCCTCTGTCAGGTTGTCGGGTGAAAAGGCATTTGCCCTCAGCTGGGTCGACAGGTGCCCGACCGCCTGGTGATGGTTCGACGCGACCCGCCCGGTATCGCATTTGCTGATGGCCGAAAGAAGGGTTCCCTCCGGGATGGTAACCGGGTGGAAACAATGAAGATAGTCGTCGCTCTGATGAATCACCTTCTTCCCTATCTCCTGCGGGATGTCGATGATCAGGCTCCCCTCCAGGAACACGTTGAGGATCTGTTCCCCCCTGCAGACCGCAAAAACCGGGATCCGTTCAACAAGCGCCCTGGCGATGAGCGCCATTTCGAGACTGTCGCGATGGCGGTTCATATCGGTACATCGCGCCGTGTCGGCCTCTTTTCCATACCAACCCGGGTAAACATCCTCTCCACCGGTAAGCAGCAGCCCCGCGCAGCGGTTCAGCTCCCTTACCGCCGAATCGATGGGCATAAGGTAAAGGTTAACGGGGATAATGTTTGGATCAGACCGCTTCAGCCAGTTCTCATAGTTGGGGGATGTTTTGGAAAGCCCGATTCTAAGGGCAACGGGTTGAGCCAGGATTCCCGGTGGACCGGTGAACAGGATAGAAAGAAACAGGATTGGTGCCAGCCACCACTCTTGAAGCCTGAATAACCGGGTTTGATCCATAGGGAAATATTAACAGGTGCAAAATTATATTAAAAAGCCGACACATGCCTCCTTTTTCGATGGGGCAAAGACCTGTTTTATTTTCAAAATCCAGATTGCTCTTTAACCACAATGACAAAATGAAGGCACCATGTTCACAAAGAATATCATTGTGAACATTGCGTAAACCATTGTGAACATTGTTGTTGAATTTATCACATTCATTATGGAAACGTGCTTCTCATGAAAACAATGGAATATTATGCAATCGATGACAGGAAAATGACTTCCGGGGCTTTTCATCCTCCTTATGTAAAGATTACAGGGGGTTTGCCGGTGCTTGGCTTCCGGCTATTCCGGCATGATGTCCGCCCGGATGGAAATAATGGAATTCAGCGGTGAGCAGGAGGTATTCCGGCATATAACCTCCCGAGTCGTCCCTTAGACTCAACGTGGGTTCATTCGCAGGCCGGCAATCCATTCTGCCAAATTCCATCAGGGTGCGAAGGGGCGGGGAGGCCGGTTTTGCACTGACATCAAGTCTTCGCTGCAGAAACAAACCGCTGGTTCCGGCCAGTGCAATAAAGGTTTCCGCCACTCCGGCAGGCAGGATCAGCGCGAAGCGGCCATTTTCGGTGAGGATTTTTAATACCGACTGAACCAGTTCCTCCCTTGTCAGGCTGAGGTCGTGGCGGGTATGGTTTTTCCGCTGGGAGGGTGACTTCAGCAGGTTCGAGAAATAGGGGGGATTTGTAATGATGAAATCATAGCCGTGCATTGATCCGGCTGCCAAATGCTGTAACGTTTCATGAACGGCGGAGATCCTGTCGGACCACGGGCACCTTTCGAAGTTGCCGCGGGCTTCATTCACAGAGGCCGGGTCGATGTCGATTGCCTCAATGGTCGCCCCTGATTTTTGCGCCATCATCAGCGCCAGCACGCCACAGCCTGTGCCGATATCGAGGATGCGGGTGGCATGTATGGGCGAGGCCCAGGAGCCAAGCAACATGGCATCGGTCCCCACGCGCAGGGTGCTTTGCCGGTCTTCAACCTCAAATTGTTTGAAAATGAAGGCCATGATGACTTTAAAGATAGATTTCGATCAGTCCGTCGGGAGCTTCGATCAATAGCAGTTTCTTTTTCCTGTCAACAGTCCGGATGATGTCATCCACCACAGGAACCAGGATCTCTTTCTCCCCGTGTCGGATCTGGAACAGCGACTGGTGAGGCATTTCCAGGATATCCTCGATGATGCCGATATCGCCGTGATGCCCGTCGACAACGCGGTAACCGATGATTTCATGGAAATAAAACTGGTTGCCTTTGAGCGCGGGAAGCGCCGTGACAGGGAGGTACATCTCCAATCCCTGAAGGCTTTCCGCATCTTCGATGGTGTCGAAGTCGTCGAATTTGACCACCGCCTTGCGGTTGTGCTTTAATTCAAGGCTGCCGATAAAAAAAGGAATCCGTTCACCCTGCAGGTCAAGGTAAACGGATTCCAGTGATTCGTATTCTTCAGGATCGTCCACATCGAGGAGGACCATCACCTGACCTTTATTACCGTGGGTTTTAAGAACCTTTCCCAGGTAGAAAAAGTCATCTTTATTCATTGGTGGAATATTTCAAATATTCTCGTTCCGCAGGCAGGATTATTCAGCCTCAGGCGCAGCAGCGGGTGCTTCAGGAGCTGCTTCGACTACTGGTTCGGCGGCAGCTTCGGCGGTTTCAGCGACTTTGGCGGCAAGCGCTTCGGCTAATTTTGCAGCTTCGGCAGCCTGGGCAGCTTCGCGGGCCTCCCTTGCTTCGGCAGCCTGGGCTGCTTCGTCGAGACGTGCTTTGTTCAGTTTCTGGGCAATGGCATCAGCCTTTGCTTCATTGACTTTTGTTTCAGCTTCAAGAAGTGCCTTCCTGGAATTTTTGGAGGTCAGATCCTGTTCGTTCTTCTTGCTGGAGATCTTCAGGTGTTTTTCATCAAGCCATGTCTGGAATTTAACGTCGGCCTGTTCAAGGGTCATGGCGCCTTTTTCGACGCCTTTCAGCAGGTGGTTCTTGTATAAAACACCTTTGTAAGCCAGGATGGCTTTTACGGTTTCAGTAGGTTGAGCACCTTTCTTCAGCCAGTCAAGGGCCTTTTCGAAATTGAGTTCAATCTCCGCGGGGATTGTAATGGGATTGTAGATGCCAATTCGTTCTATGAACTTTCCGTCACGTGGTGCACGACCATCCGCAATAACAATATGGTAAAAAGCTTGTCCCTTTTTACCTCTTCTCTGTAATCTGATTTTGGTTGGCATTGGTTAAATGATTGATTGAATGATTTATTGAATTGATTATTAAAAGGGGTGCAAAATTCGGGATAAAATTTGAATTTACCAATAAAATAAATGATTAATTGCATAGTTCATAGAACACCGGTTGCCTTTTTACAGGCAATAAACATGAAACAGGGCATACCCTGCCTTACGGGCAACCCTTTTTTATACCTTTGCACTCTCTAAATCAGCCAATGAAACATATTTTCTTTTTTGTCTTCCTGATCCTGTTTGCACAGACCGGGAAAAGCCAGGTCAAGATCCTGTTTGACGCCACCAAGGCCGAAACGGCAGGTAATGCCGACTGGGTGATTGATGCCGATACCCATAACCTGGGGTTTACCAACGGCCCTGCCGTGGTTGGCCAGGGAAATGAATCCAACCCGCAGCAGTTGCCCACCCCGGCGCAATCGACCGTGACCTCTTCCACCTCCGAAACCTATTGGGAGGGCGGTATATCTGCCTGGGGGATCGAATGCGTGAAACAGGGGTACCACGTTGAAACGCTTCCCTACAACGGGCAGATCACCTACGGAAACGCCGGCAACGCTCAGGATTTGTCGAATTACAAGGTTTTCGTGGTATGTGAACCCAATATTGTCTTCACTGCCTCCGAAAAGACTGCCATGATGCAGTTTGTGCAGAATGGCGGCGGGTTGTTCATGGTTTCCGATCATAATCTTTCCGACAGGAACAACGACGGGTGGGATTCGCCCCATATCTGGAATGACTTTATGAGCAGCAACAGCGTCCAGGTCAATCCCTTCGGCCTTACCTTCGATTATGCCGATTTCTCCGAAACAACCACCAACATACCCTCCCTGCCGGCCGATCCCCTGCTGCACGGCCCGATGGGTAACGTTACCGCGGCCATGTGGAGCAACGGAACCTCGATGACCCTCACCCCGTCGTCGAACAGCAGCATTACCGGGGTTGTCTACAAGACCGGCTCCGCCTTCGGGAATTCCAATGTGATGATCGCCCACGCGACCTACGGGAGCGGGAAGGTGGTGGGTTTTGGCGACAGTTCCCCCTGCGACGACGGCACCGGCGATCCGAACGACCAGCTTTACAACGGCTGGACCGGCGATGCCGGTGGCAACCACCGGATTGTCATTATGAATGCCACCATCTGGCTGGCATCCTCTGCAGGCCCTGCCATCACCACGCTGGCAGCCACCGGCATCACGCAGACACAGGCTACCCTGAACGGGTCGGTCAACCCGAACGGGGTTGCCACCTCGTGGCATTTTGAATGGGGCGCCACCACGGCCTATGGGAACAATACGCCGGTTGTTTCAGCAGGCTCGGGGACAACCACAAGCAATGTCAATGCAGCCATTACCGGACTTCCAACAGGAACTACCTATCATTTCAGGCTGGTCGGCGTTGCCGGCACCAGTACCATTTATGGCGGCGACCTGCAGTTCACCACCACCTGTGCGAGCTTTACCCTGCCCTTCAGCGAAGGGTTCAGTACAACCTCAATCCCCTCCTGCTGGTCGCAGGTCGATCACCAGGGAAACGGCCAGGTGTGGACCTTTGGTGCGATCACCAGCCAAACACCCCTCCCTGCCCTGAACGGAAATTATGCCTTCCTGAACAGCGGCGGATACGGCACCGGGAATTCGCAGAATGCCGACCTGGTCTCGCCGGTGCTTGACCTGACAACATATACCACCGTAAATCTTTCGTTCAACCACTATTTCAAATCCTATACAGGATCGTCGGGAACGCTGTCGAGCAGTACCGACAACGGTGCCACCTGGTCGCAGATCATCCAGTTTACCACCACTTC
Source organism: Bacteroidota bacterium (assembly GCA_037133475.1). Classification (GTDB taxonomy): domain Bacteria; phylum Bacteroidota; class Bacteroidia; order Bacteroidales; family FEN-979; genus CAIVAT01. The sequence continues at coordinate 70,661 of JBAXOB010000011.1, read as the reverse complement.
AGCCACCAATCCTGCCGTTTACAACGCGGCGGTTGCCGGGGTTGCCGGTCACAGCCAGGTCAGGTTCAAATGGAATTATACAGGAACCTGGGGATACTCCTGGGCCATCGACGATGTGCTGATCACCGGCACTTCAGGAGGAGCACCTACCCTCACGGTTACCCCGCAAAACCAAGATGTCACCAGCCCGGCCGGCTCCACTAGTTTTGCCGTGACCTCCAATGGCGCATGGAGCGTGGTGAGCGACCAGGCCTGGTGCCTGGTTACCGCCCAGGGAACGGGCAACGGAACCTTATATGTGAACTATGCCGGGAATACCGGTGTCATGCCAAGAGTGGCCAACATCACCGTTACGGTTCCGGGTCTTTCTCCCGTGGTAGTTACCGTTACCCAGGCAGGCGCAGCGCCGTTGCTTTCCGTTGCGCCTCCCAACCAGAATGTTGGTGCGGCGCCGGGCAATGTCACCTTTTTTGTAACATCCAATACCGGATGGACGGTTTCAAGCAGCCAGACCTGGTGCACGGTGACCCCAGCCGGAAGCGGCAACGGATCGATCGTGGCCACCTATGCCTCCCATTTCACCCCGGGACAGCGGGTCGCGGTCATTACGGTGACCGTACCTGGATTATCCCCGGTGGCGGTTACCGTTACCCAGGATGGAACCACGGGAATCGGTGAACCGGCGAAGGAGGAGTTGCTTGTTGTGCCAAACCCGAACGACGGCATATTTGAGATCAGGACAAAAGGCCTTACCGCCGCGGTTGCAAGTGTTGCGATAATGGATGGCACAGGTAAAGTTATCCTGACGAAGGTGTTTTTGGACAAAGAACCCCTGCGTATTAACCTCGGCCATGTTGCCAAAGGGGTCTACCAGGCAAGGATCGAAGCGGGAACGGAGACCTTCTACAGGAAGGTTTTGGTAAAGTAGCCCAAAATCAATTTCCATTGCTTGCTTTATCAACAGCCTTGTCGAGACAAGCAATTTGTTTTTGAATTTCCTGTTTCCCTTTCTTTATTCAGATCAAACAATGGGAGTTAAAGTGTATCCGAAAAGTCATTTCCCGGGAGCAATTATCATGCGGTTTTACGAAAACAAATTAAGTGTACGTCTTAAAGTGTACATTATAATTTTGTTATGACAGATGGAAATTTTTGTAAACAAAGCAATAAAAAACCTCACAATCAACGTTTCATATTTCATTCTTCACAATTTGAAATTATTTCAGATATGAAAAGTGATATCTGATATCCATAATTCTACCTGGAAATTCCAATTGATCTTTTTGTTAGGTTATTTTTGAAATTGTTTAGAAAGTATTGATACATTCTTTACCTTTGGCAGCATAGATTTTAAATCAAATTATTCTTTCAATATTTATTTATCGGATGATTTTCTGGTTTTTGCGTTTGGTTTGAGAAATAATATTCATTTACATACAATTTATCTTAATTATTAAAACTGAATTCATGGAAAATCTAAAGAAACTTTGGTTGTCGTATAATGAAACATCTAATAAACTGGGAAAGGCATTAGGCAGGACAAGTAATATTGTGGGTGAGTATGCTGAATATATTGCCCTGCGATATTACGGAGGCTCATTTCTCAAAATTTCTGATTCGGGGGCGGATATCAGGGATAAGGAAGGAAGGTTATTCCAGGTCAAGGCAAGGAAAATGGAGGTTGCCAGATCAACTCAACTGGGTATCATACGCTCATGGGAGTTTGACTATCTGGTTGTCATCCTATTTGATCCAGAAGGCAGGATAATTAAAGCCCTGGAGGTGCCTGTTACTGTCGCAAAAGAATATGGCGTGGCAAATAAACATCAGAACGGGTGGGTGATAACAACTAACCGGGAATTTCTTCAGGATGCAAGATCAAAGGATATTAGTGCAGCATTATCCAAAATAAATCAATAAGGGACTAGCAATCGGCGTGTTGCCGCTTTTAAAGCCCCATTGATAAAGAGCAGGTTACTAGTAACACCTTAATGCTGTATGCATTGCAGAGCACTGTTTTCGTAAAGGCGCCCGGAGGTTTCTCTGTTATATTCCGCTATTCTGAAAATGTAGTCAGTTCCTTCCCGTCATACCGGTACAAACCCATGGCTGAAGAGGCAAACCAGATATTGCCCTCCTTATCCTCCACCAAAGGAAACATCTTGTTGTCTGGGATCCCGGTTTTCAGGGCAAAACTAATGGTTTCATTCCCGTCGAAATATTGCAACGGCCTGTTTTTGAATGTTTCGCAGAACCAGAGCCGGTCTGCGTGATCTTTCCAGATCAGATAGAGTAAGTCGTGCGTGTCTTTCTCCGCGAAAACATTGGTATTGATGGTTTTCCCGTCATAACGGCACATCCCTTTTCCGATACTTCCAAACCATATGTTCCCGATTTTATCTTCTGTGAGGTATTGCGTACGTGCATACCCTTTGGGCGATACCCGGCTTATTGTTTTACCATCATACCGGATAATCCCTTCCCCGATGCAGGAACCAAACCATATGTTCCCCTCCCGGTCCTCCAGGAAAGAAAAGATTGCCTTTAAATGCAGGCTGTCCCTGTTGATGATATCGCTGTTAAGGAAACGGGTGAATTTTTTTCCATTGAAGCAAAAAACGCCCTTGTCGGTGCCGAACCAGATGGTTCCCTTTTTATCCTGCATCATGGTCCAGACCCCGTTTTCAGGCGATTGGGTTCTTTTTGCCGGGATTTTATTATAAAAATCAGGAGAATAATCCGCATCGAAGTACATCATGGTGAAGGTTTCCCCATTGTAAAGGGCGAGCCCGCTTTTCGTGCCAACCCAGATGTTACCCGCCTTGTCCTGCAACAGGGAATAAACAATCAGGTTGTCCAGCCCCTCTTTTTCCGTGAAGTTTGTAAACACCTTTCCATCATAGCGGAATAATCCTTCGCCGTTCGTGCCAAACCAGAGATTCCCCGCTTTATCCTGTATGGCACAACAGGCTTCAGCAATTTTATAGAGCCCCCTGGCTTTAGGAAATTTGACCGTTGTTTTCGGTATGGTTATCCTGTTTGACAAGGTCTCTGTCAGCTGTCCATAGCAGGATGTGAACAGAAAAAACACCAACATCATTGAATAAAAAGGATTGAGCAGACAGGGCTTCTTCATTTGGTATTTGGATTTAAACGTGATGAGTTTTCAGAAAAAGGATCAGCAGGCCACTGCCGGGAGACAACGAGGACACAATGAAGCGAACATAATCATTGCCGGTCTTTTAACTTTTTCCCGGCATTTTCTCCATGTCCATGAATAGAACATTCCACCGGTGGCCGTCGGGGTCGGAAAAAATACAGCCATACATCCAGTCCTTCATGGGGGCGGGAATATGATCGCTTTTGCCGCCGGCCTTCACAGCCTTTGCAGCCATCTCGTCCACCTCCTCCTTGCCGGAGGCATCAATGGAGAGCAGAACTTCTGCAACCTTTGCCGTATCGGCAATTTCACCGCCGGTAAAACTTTTAAAGGCGGGTTCGTCAAAAAGCATCACAATGACCTCTTTTTCGCCGACCACCATGGCGGCTGAATGGTCGGTGTTGCCATGCCGGGTGTTGAATGAAAAGCCAAGGGATGTATAGAATTCTCTTGACCTGTTGATATTTTTTACCGGGAGATTGATCCAGACTCCTTTTGTCATACAATTCGTTTTATTAAGTTTCTACAACCCGATCATATAATCCATCACCAGCGAACCACCCAGGTATGTCGTCATGGCGATAAAGATAAAGGCGGTCATTATAAGTGCAAGTAAGCCATAACGCACTGCTGCGGAATTCTTTTTCAGGTACAGGGCCGCCATGCGGCCGAAGGTCGCCGCGATGACCGTGATCAGTGCGATCGTGGCAAACAGTTCATGTTTGTCACGCATCATCCCGGCATCGCCCTCCATCGGGCTGGTAAGGAAATAGCCGCTCGCGAAGGCAACGATCGCCCCTGCCATGCCGATCGTTTCGAGCCAGAAGCCGGTCTTCGACAGGCAGGGCCCGTTTTTCCGGAAAGCGGAAAAGAGATCGAAAACAAAACCAACCGTGATGAGTGCGATCGGAAAATGAACCAGCATCGGGTGAACATGCGTTACATTAAACATACCCTTGATTTTTAAGCAAAGGTACGCGATAGAAGATTGGGTTGTTTGCTCCTGTCTCCGGATAATTTATCAACAACCGGATTTCATAGGGGATTTTGAAATAATTTTACCGCCTCGGTCCACCTTCGGAAATTATCCCAAACTCATGGTTGATTTTATTCATTTACACCTACATACACAATATTCTATTCTCGACGGAGCCTGTCGCATCAAGGAGATGGTAGGCAAGGCAGCATCGCTTGGCATGCGGGGAGCGGCAGTGACCGACCATGGAAACCTCTATGGTATCAAGGAGTTTGCAGAGGCGGCAGCAAAATATGAGGATTTCAAGCCCATTTTCGGCTGTGAGACCTATGTGGCCAGGCGCGGTCACAAGGATAAATCGGAGATGATCGACCGCAAGGGTGATCACCTGATCCTGCTGGCCAAGAATGCCAAGGGATACAATAACCTGCTGAAGCTCATCTCGTTTTCCTGGACTGAAGGCCATTATTATAAGCCCCGTATCGACAAACAACTGCTGGCTCAATATCACGAAGGACTGATCGCCTCCTCCGCCTGCCTGGCCGGGGAGATCCCGCGGGCCATCCAGGCAGGGAACCTTGCGAAGGCTGAACAGGTCATCCTGGAATATAAGAAGCTGTTTGGCGGTGACTTTTACCTGGAGCTGATGCGTCATCCCGCCACCGATCCCACGCGCGACGGAGATGTATATAAACGCCAGATGGTGGTAGGGGATGAGCTGGTAAAGCTTGCGCACAAACTCGATGTCAAGTTGCTTGCCACCAACGACGTTCATTTTCTTAATGAAGCCGATGCCGAGATCCACGACCGCCTGCTTTGTATCAATACGGGCAAGTTCATGGATGATATCGACAGGATGCGCTATACAGGCCAGGAGTGGTTCAAGTCGAAGGAGGAGATGAACAAGCTCTTTGCCGACATCCCCGAGGCACTGGAGAATACCATCGAAGTGCTTGACAAGGTCGAGCCTTACAGCCTGAACCGCGAACCGATCATGCCCGATTTCCCGCTGCCCGACGGGTTTACCGATCCCGACGAATATCTGCGCCACCTGACCATGATCGGTGCGGAAAAGCGCTACCCGGAGATTACGCAGGAAATTGCCGACCGCATCGATTTCGAGCTGGCCGTCATCAAACATATGGGATATCCGGGCTACTTCCTGATTGTACAGGATTTCCTGAATGCCGCCAGGTCAATGGGCGTTTCGGTCGGGCCGGGACGGGGCTCGGCAGCAGGTTCGGTAGTGGCCTTTTGTATCCGTATCACCGATGTGGACCCGTTGAAGTTTGACCTGCTGTTTGAAAGGTTCCTCAATCCCGACCGTATCTCCATGCCCGATATCGATATTGACTTCGATGAGGATGGCCGTGACCGCGTATTGAAATGGGTCGTTGAAAAATATGGCAAAAACAAGGTGGCCCAGGTGATCACCTTTGGCACCATGGCGGCCAAGGGCGCCATCCGCGACGTGGGACGCGTACAGCGGCTTCCGCTCGACGAGGTGAACCGCATCTGCAAGCTGGTTCCCACCAAACCAGGCATCACGCTGAAGGCCGCCTATGAGGAGGTGCCCGAACTGAAGGCGGCACGTACCTCTCCCAACCCGCTGATCGCCGAAACGATGAGGATCGCCGAGAGCCTCGAGGGATCGGTGCGCCAGACAGGGCTTCACGCCTGCGGCATCATCATCAGCCGCGACGACCTGACCGAATATATTCCCATCACGATTTCAAAAGAGACCGAACTGTTTGTGACACAGTTCGACGGCTCTTTTATCGAAAAGGTAGGAATGCTCAAGATGGACTTCCTGGGGCTGAAAACGCTCTCCATCATCAAGGATGCCGTCAGAAACATCAACAATTCCAGGGGCGTCGACATCGATATGGACAACCTCCCGTTCGACGATGCAGCGACCTACGAATTGTTCAGCCAGGGCAAGACCACCGGCATCTTCCAGTTTGAGTCGGACGGGATGAAAAAATACCTCCGAGAGCTAAAACCCAACAAGATCGAGGATCTCATTGCCATGAACGCGCTCTACCGGCCCGGCCCGATGGATTATATCCCCAGCTTTATCGCGCGGAAACATGGGCGGGAAAAGATCGCCTATGATATTCCTTCGATGGAAAAATACCTGAAGGATACCTATGGCATCACGGTCTACCAGGAGCAGGTCATGCTCCTTTCGCAGGAGCTGGCAGGCTTTACCAAGGGGCAGGCAGATTCCCTGCGCAAGGCCATGGGCAAGAAGATCGAACACATGATGACCGAGCTGAAGCCCAAGTTCTTCGACGGCTGCAGGAACAACGGTCACGACGAGGAGGTGGTCAAAAAGATATGGAATGACTGGATGGCCTTTACCGACTATGCATTCAATAAATCGCATTCGGCCTGCTATGCTTACGTTGCTTACCGCATGGCCTGGCTCAAGGCCCACTACCCGGCCGAATTCATGGCGGCCGTCTTAAGCCGAAACCTGAACGACCTCAAGGAGATCACCCTCTTCCTGGATGAATGCAAGCGGATGCATATCCCGGTACTGGGCCCCGATGTGAACGAGAGTTCCAACGCTTTTTTTGCCAATAAACGGGGGGAGATCCGCTTCGGGATGGCCGGCATCAAGAATGTCGGCGAGGCTGCCGTGACCAGTATCGTCGAGGAACGGGTCAAGGGCGGGCCCTACACCAGTATTTTCGACATGACCCGCCGCATCAACTCCCACACGGTGAACAAACGCTGCATGGAGTCGCTGGCCAAGGCCGGGGCCTTCGATTGTTTCGAGAACACCCACCGGGCGCAGTATTTCTACCAGGAGAACTCCGACGATATGGTGTTCCTTGAAAAGCTCATCCGTCATGCCACCGATTACCATGCCCGGAAGGATTCGATGCAGCAGTCGCTTTTCGGTGAGGCCGAGGAGATCCACTTCCCGGAACTGACCATGCCCGAATGCCGCCCCTGGTCCAAGCTGGAGCAGCTGAAGTTTGAAAAGGAGGTCACGGGCTTTTATATGAGCGGCCACCCGCTCGACGATTACCAACTGGAGATAGACCAGTTTTGCAATATGACCATCGAAGATCTGAAACAGGACCTCAGGGGGCTGAAGGGGAAAGATGTAACCTTTGCCGGGATCGTCATCGAGGCGAACCACAAGGTCGGCAAGACCGGAAAACCGTATGGTTCCTTTGTTGTCGAGGACTATTTCAACTTTATCTCCCTGACGATGTTTTCGGAAGAATACCTTCGCTGGAAACATATGCTGGAAGCCGGGCAGTATGTCTTTCTGAAAGCCCGCATCGAATCCAGGTTTGACTCACCCGACCAGATGTCCATCCGCGTAAACCAGGTTACGCTGCTGCCGGAGGTGCTGGAGAAATTTTCGAAACTGCTGTCGGTGACCGTTTTCCTGAATGACCTTACGGCTGAAAGCATCAGCAAACTGGTACAGGCTGCAAAATTCCACAAGGGGAAATGCAGCATGCGCATCAGGGTCCACGACCCGCTTGAAAATACCACCATTGACCTGCCTTCCAAAAAATTCAGGGTGAATCCCAAGGAGTTGATCGGCGCCCTGGCCGATATGCCGGAATTCCAGGTGAGGGTTGTCGGAGATATTGGATGATGTTCACCGGTCATAAAATGAAACCTTTTTTGTAATTTAGCCACCTGAAATTTAACTCACTTTTAAAGAATTATCATATGTTCGAAACATTAACGGATGCAAATTTTGAAGAGAAGATCGTAAAGAGCGACAAGCTTGCCCTGGTTGACCTGTCGGCCGAATGGTGCGGACCCTGCCGCATGGTTTCACCCATCATTCACGAACTGGCAGCCGAATACGAAGGCCGCATCGTGGCCGGGGAACTGAATGTTGACGACAATCCCGCAACTACCGCCCTTTACCGGGTCAGGAATATTCCCACTGTGCTTTTTATCAAGGGCGGCGAGGTGGTCGACAAACAGGTCGGCGCCGTACCCAAGGCCTCCTATAAGGCCCTCATTGAAAAATATATTTAACCTGTGCCACCCACCCTCGATACAGGCCGCCTGGAGCAATTCTCCTCACTTGAATTCTTAGCCAGGCAGGTGGTTGAGGGGTTTATCACGGGGCTGCATAAAAGCCCTTTTCACGGTTTCAGTGTTGAGTTTGCCGAGCACCGGCTGTACAACACAGGCGAATCGATCCGTTCGATCGACTGGAAGTTGTTCGGCCGCACCGACCGTCTCTATACCAAACGCTATGAGGAGGAGACCAACCTGCGATGCCAGGTGTTTATCGACAACTCTTCGTCGATGTATTACCCGGTGTTGTCGAGTCCCGACATCAATCATCCCAACAAGATCACCTTCTCCGCTTATGTTGCGGCCGCCCTGCTTTATCTTTTCAGGAAACAGCGGGACGCGGCCGGCATCAGCGTGTTTTCGGACACGGTGGAGCTGCATACCCAGACGAAATCGAACCCGGTACATCACCGGTACCTTTTCAATGAACTTGACAAACTCCTGATCCCACGGCCGCCCGAAGAGCACAAGGGTACCAATGTGGCACAGGCCATCCATGAACTGGCGGAAAGGATCCATAAACGTTCGCTGGTGATCATCTTCAGCGACATGTTCGACAGGTCGGCGCAACCGGAGGAGCTGTTTTCCGCGTTGCAGCACCTGAAGCACAATAAGCACGAGGTCATCCTGTTTCATGTGGTGGATAAGGGAAAGGAGATAAATTTCGATTTCGAGGACCGGCCCTATAAATTCATCGACCTGGAAACCGGCGAACAGCTCAGGGTGCATCCTTCAAAACTCAGGGAACGCTACGTCGGGGCGCTCTCCGCCTTCAGCAATGAATTAAAGCTCCGTTGCGGCCAGTATCACATCGACCTGGTTGAAGCCGATATCCATTCGGGTTTTGAACAGGTGCTGCTTCCCTACCTGGTAAAACGCAGCAAGTTATTCTGACCGCAATCCTTCCCGGATTTTTTACTAATTTTGCGGCTCTATAAAAAACTGCAGCGATGACCGAAATTGCCTCCAAATACAGCCCCTCGCAGGTTGAGGATAAATGGTACGAATACTGGATGAAACAGGGTTTCTTCCACTCCGTTCCCGATGAACGCGAGCCCTATTGTATTGTGATCCCGCCTCCCAACGTGACTGGCGTTCTCCATATGGGACACATGCTGAACAATACCATCCAGGATATTATGGTCCGCCGCGCAAGGATGATGGGCAAGAATGCCTGCTGGGTCCCGGGAACCGACCATGCCTCCATTGCCACAGAAGCCAAGGTGGTTGCCAAACTCAAGGATGAGGGGATCGACAAATCCAGCCTGACGCGCGAAACCTTCATGGAACATGCCTGGGAATGGAAAACCAAGCATGGCGGGATCATCCTCGACCAGCTTAAGAAACTCGGCGCCTCCTGCGACTGGGAACGTACCTGCTTTACCATGGATGAATCGCTGTACGATTCGGTCATCGACGTATTTATCGACCTTTATAACAAAGGCCTGATCTACCGCGGAATCCGCATGGTCAACTGGGACCCGAAGGCCCTAACCGCCGTATCGGATGAAGAGGTGATCTACAAGGAGGTCAATTCGAAATTGTTTTATGTCCGCTACAGGGTTGAGGGAACAGAGGATGAATGGATCACCATTGCCACCACCCGCCCTGAGACCATTTTGGGGGATACCGCCATCTGCGTTCACCCCGAAGACGCGCGCTACCGGCATCTTCGCGGGAAACGGATCATGGTCCCGCTGATCAACCGCTCCATCCCGGTGATCTTCGATGAATATGTCGACCGCGAATTCGGCACCGGCGCCCTGAAGGTTACCCCGGCCCACGACGTAAACGACTACAACCTCGGGCTGAAATACAAGCTCGAGGTCATCGATACCTTCAACCCCAACGGTACGCTGAGCGAAGCTGCCCTGCTCTATGTAGGCGAGGACCGCTTTGTGGTTCGCCGAAAAATCACCGAGGAGCTGAAAGAAAAGGGTCATATCGTCAAAATACAGGAATATACCAACAAGGTTGGTTACTCCGAACGCACTGATGAGGTCATCGAACCCCGGATCTCAGTCCAGTGGTTCATGAAGATGAAGGACCTGGCCAAACCGGCCCTCGAATTGGTTGAAAACGATACCATCCTTTTCCACCCCGCCAAGTATAAAAACATGTACCGCCACTGGATGTCCAATGTCACCGACTGGTGCATCTCGCGCCAGTTGTGGTGGGGACAGCGGATACCGGCCTATTACCTGCCCGGCGGGGAATTCGTCGTGGCCCGTTCGAAGGAGGAGGCGCTTGTAATCGCCAATGCGAAAATCAAAGGAGAGGATGCAAAATATTCCATTTCCGATCTCCGTCAGGACGAGGACGTGCTGGATACCTGGTTTTCGAGCTGGCTCTGGCCCATCTCGGTGTTTGACGGCATCCGTCATCCCGACAATGCCGATATCAATTACTATTATCCCACCAACGACCTGATCACCGCCCCGGAGATCATCTTTTTCTGGGTAGCGCGGATGATCATGGCCGGCATGGAGTACCGCAAGGCAATCCCCTTTAAGAATGTATATTTCACCGGCATCGTACGCGACAAACTCGGCAGGAAGATGTCGAAATCGCTCGGCAATTCTCCCGAACCGCTGAACCTCATCAGCCTCAACGGCGCCGATGCCGTTCGCGTGGGCATGCTTCTCTGTTCCCCCGCAGGCAACGACCTTCTATACGACGACGCCCTCATTGAACAGGGCAGGAATTTCTGCAACAAGATTTGGAACGCCCTGCGGCTTGTAAAGGGATGGCCTGTGGATGATTCCCTGGAACAATCAGAGGTAAACAGGGTTTCGCTGAACTGGTTTGAATCGGCCTTCAACGCTGCCCTGCAGAATATCAATGCACTTTACGACGATTACCGGCTGTCGGAGGCGCTGATGGCCGCCTACAAGCTGGTGTGGGACGATTTCTGCTCCTGGTTCCTCGAAATGATCAAGCCTGCCTACCAGCAACCTATCGACCGGCCGACCCTTGAAGCGGTCAAAGGTTTGTTTGAAAAGTTGCTCAAGGTCCTTCATCCCTTTATGCCCTTTATCACCGAGGAGATCTGGCAGATCCTCGAAGAGCGCGGTGAAGGCGAGTCGATCATGCTTTGCATGGTGCCGGTTCCTGCCGCCTTTGACCAGGAGCTGATCGCGAAGTTCGGCTTTGCGGAGGAGGTCATCATGGCCATCCGCAATGTCAGGAAAGAAAAAAATATTCCCCAGAAGGAGGCAATCCGGCTCTTTATCCGTAAAAACAATAACGAAGCATCGGACACAACCTTCGATGCCCTGGTCGGAAAACTTTGCAACATCAGCGAAATTGCCTATGTTTCGGATAAGGTGCCCGACAGCATCTCTTTCGTCACGGGTTCCACCGAATTTTTCATCCCGCTCACCGGGAAAATCGACGTTGCGGAAGAGATCCGGAAACTTGAAGAGGAACTGGCCTACACGACCGGTTTCCTGGGAAAGGTGATGCAGAAACTGGGCAACGACAGTTTCGTTAAAAATGCGCCTCCGGCCGTGGTTGACTCCGAACGAAAGAAACAGGAGGATGCCGCCGCCCGGATCCGTGTGCTCGAAGAACAGATCAGGGGACTGAAATAACCCACCCCGATCTCTCCCTGCATGCAGAGGGGAAAGGGGTTTAAAACCAAACAACCATGCAAACCATAGATAAAACCAAGCCGGTGATGGTCACCGGCGCCACCGGCTATGTTGCCGGCTGGATCATTAAAAAGCTCCTGGATGAAGGAATCACGGTGCACGCCACCGTAAGGAACCCGGGAAACAAACAATCGCTGGTGTTCCTGGATGCCCTGGCCGAAAAGGCAAAGGGCACCATCCTGTATTTCAAAGCCGACCTGCTGTCCGAAGGAGCCTACGACGAGGCGATGGCAGGGTGTGAACTGGTGTTTCATACGGCTTCCCCTTTTACCAGCAACATCAGGGATCCGCAAAAGGATCTCGTTGACCCGGCATTGAAGGGTACCCGGAATGTGCTGGCTTCGGCAAACCGCACCGCGACGGTCAAACGGGTGGTACTTACCAGCAGTTGCGCCGCCATCATCGGCGATGCGAAGGATTGCCTGGGTTACCCGGGAGGAATTGCCACGGAAGCACAGTGGAATACCACCTCAACCGTCGGTCACCAGGCCTATTCCTATTCAAAGACAGTTGCCGAACAGGCAGCGTGGGAGATGGTAAAGGCGCAAAACCGCTGGGACCTGGTGGTGATAAATCCCTCCCTGGTTATCGGCCCGGGCATCAACCCCGATGCGACCTCCGAGAGTTTCAGCCTGGTACGCCAGCTGGGCGACGGCAGCATGAAAAGCGGCGTTCCCTCGTTCAGCATCGGGGTGGTCGATGTAAGGGACCTCGCCGAGGCCCAATACAGGGCTGGCTTCCTGCCGGAGGCAGAGGGAAGGCACATTATCTCGGCTGAAAACACCGATTTCCTCACCCTGTCGGGATATCTTCAGCAGAAATTCGGCAAGGCATATCCCTTTCCAACCAAAATACTGCCTAAGTTCCTCATCTGGCTTTTTGCCCCCATGGCCGGATTCAAACGAAAGATGATCCGGCTGAATGTGGGTTATCCGTGGCGGGTTGACAATACCAAGAGTATCCGGTCTCTCGGCATGACATACCGGCCGGTGGAAACTTCGATGGTCGATTTTTTCCAGCAAATGGTAGATTCGAAGAAATTCGAAACTGCTAAAAAGTAATCCATCCCGTCATGTCCCGGCCCATCCGCAACATAGCCATCATGGCCCATGCCGATGCCGGCAAGACCACCATTACAGAGCACCTCCTCTTCCTGGGCGGACAGACCCGGCAGCCGGGATTTGTGGACCAGGGGACGGCCCAAACCGACTTTCTCCCGGTTGAACGCGAGCGTGGCATCTCGGTGCGTTCGGCCAGCACCTCGCTGGTATGGAATGATATACGCATCAACCTTGTTGACACCCCCGGCCATGTTGATTTTTCGGCCGATGTCGAACGGATCATGCGGGTACCCGACGGGGTCATCCTGGTCATCTCCGCGGTGGAAGGGGTGCAGGCTCATACCGAAACGTTGTGGGCCGGGTTGCGGCAAAGTTCCCTCCCTGTCATTATCTTTATCAATAAGACCGACAGGGTTGGGGCCGACAGTGAAGCGGTTATCCGGGCAATTCAGGCGGAGCTGCGGGTGGACCCCCTCTGCCTGCAGGAGATATCGGGGGAGGGCGGAAATGATGTGGCCGTCACGCCGATATGGAATGAAACCGGGATGGAGGCCCGGCTTGTTGAGCAGGTGGTCGCCACCGACGATCATCTGCTGGATCGTTACCTGGAGGGAGATGCCCCGGGCTTCAGCGAAGCCGACCGCCAGTTGGCAAAGCTGGTACAATCGGGCAGGGTGTTTCCCCTGCTGTATGGCTCGGCAAAGCTGGGACTGGGGATGACGGAGTTGCTGGATGCGGTGGTGCGTTATTTCCCCGCCCCCGCGGGCGATGCCGGGGAACCGTTGTCTGCGCTGGTTTACGGGATCAGCCATGACAAGATCATGGGGAAAATTGCCCAGGTTAAGGTTTTTGGCGGAAAGATCGTCAACCGGGATGTCATTTTCAATGAAACCCGGCAGGTGGAGGAGAAGGTAACCCAGGTTCGGCGGATCTTCCCGGGAAGGTTCGAGGATACCGGGCTGGTTGAAGCCGGCGACATGGCCGGGATTTGCGGGCTGGTCAGCGCCCGGGTCGGCGACCTGCTGGGGGTGGGTCACGATGGAATCCCACCTGCCGTAACACTGCGCATGCCCCTGCTGACCGTCCAGGTGAAGGCAGTGAACAGCAGGGATTATTCAGCGCTGGCTGCCGCCATGCTGGAACTTGCTGCCGAAGATCCCGCCCTGGAATTCGAATGGCTTCGCGATGAGGCGGAATTACATGTAAAGATCATGGGCTGGATCCAGATGGAGGTGCTGGAAAGGATCCTGGCCGACCGCTTTGGTGTCGCGGCAAAGTTTGAAAATCCCACTGTGATTTACAAGGAGACCCCATCCTCCATGGCCGAGGGATTCGTTCAATACTGGATGCCCAAACCCTGCTGGGCCATCATGCGTTTCTTAGTTGAGCCGGGAAAGCTGGGGAGTGGCGTGGTTTATAACAGCATCGTCCCGGTGAATGATATCCAGCTGAAATACCAGAAAGAGGCGGAACGGAGCATTACAGGGGCCCTGAAACAGGGAATCAAAGGATGGGAAGTTACCGATTGCCGCATTACATTGATTGCCGGTGAGGACCATCCCATGCACTCGCGTGCCGGCGACTTTGCCATCGCCACCCCCATGGGGATCATGAACGGGCTGGTCAACAGCGGAACCACCCTGCTCGAACCGATGATCCGTTTCAGGATAAACGCCACCGATGACCTGCTTGGCGTGATTACCAGCGACATTACCCGCATGCGCGGGAGTTTTGAAAGCCCGGTGCTGGACCATAACCGGTTTACCCTGCAGGGGATTGTACCCCTGTCAACCTCGCTTGATTTCCCGGTAAGGCTGAGCTCCCGCTCAGGCGGGAAGGCGAGAATTTCGACCCATTTTGATGGTTACCGCGAATGTCCCGATGAACTGGGGGTGATCAGGCCCTACAAGGGCATCAGTCCGCTCGATACTGCCAAATATATCCTGAAAGCGCGCAGGGCCATACAATAACAAACTGTTTGCAGTTCGTAAACCGAGACGGATCGTAACCATGTTGGCACAAATGAGGCATCCCCAATAGAATGAATCCAATTGTAAATATCATGTAATACATTGATGACAAAGTGGTTAATCTGCTCGAATTAATCATGGGAATACGATCCTTATGGAAAAAACAAAAGTTCCGACATGTTTTATTCCGTGGCTTTCCTGCCTTTCCAACGGAGGTTAATCAAAAAAACTTGAGTATCCGTTTTATATATTACCTTTACCTGTTATTTCATTAACAACAGGATCCGATTTTTCCTTCGATAAACCTTACCGGTGTTCAAGGTTCTTGCTGGTCTACCCGGAAGTGTTTCCTTCAACAAGTTGATTATTTTTTAACAGGCCTTTCGCAGGCAAAAGAAGATTGCAGGATTGATACGGGTACAATAGTGATCCATCAGATAATGTAATGGAATACCTGGAAAACCAGGAAAATGTTCGTTCTTAAGCATGCAGAAGCGGGGGCGGTCCAACGATATTGATAGAAGACCGGTAATATGAACTGTCAGCGCCACCTGATCCGGAACATTCACTCTAACGCTACTAATACGCCTAATAACCTACTACTACTACTACTACTACTACTACTACACTAAATTCCCCGACATGAAAACAAGAACCAGAACCTTCATCACCTCATTGGTCATCATGAGTTTATTATTGCTGTTAAACACCAGCTGTAAGAAAAAGGAGCACAGCAACTATACCGCCACGGGTAAAGCTGTTTACACAATCGCGGTAATTTCCGACCTACACTACCTGGATCCGTCATTGTGGAGCGACACAAGTCACTCGGGTAAATTTTTCAGCATGTTCGACCAGCGGATGCCCGGCGAAAGCGATGGGATCATGAGAGAGGTCGTACAGGAATTGATCAATGCAAAACCAAAGCCCGACCTTGTCCTGGTACCCGGCGATCTGTCGTTCGACGGTGAAGCGGTCAGCCACGAATCGGTTAAAGGGTTTTTTACAGAATTGACGGGTGCAGGCATCAAGGTCAGGGTGATCAATGGCAACCACGATATAAACTTCACGATGGCAAGCAGCTTCCGGGGTTATGACACCGTTCATGTGCCACATATAAATCCTGACAACTTTAAATCAATTTATGCAAACTTCGGTTACAGCGATGCGCTCTCCACCGATCCCGCTTCGCTAAGTTATCTTTCGGAACCGCTGCCGGGTCTCTGGCTGCTTTCGATCGACGCCTGTATTTACCGCAAAAACAATAAGGATTCGGCATGTTCGGGTGGATCCATGCGGCAGGCAACGATGACATGGGCCCTGGCACGCCTTGCTGAAGCGCGGGCCAAAGGGAAAACAGTTTTCGGCATGATGCATCACGCGCTGATCAATCATTATCCTGACCAGGATTTGTTATACCCTGATAATGTCGTTCAACGCTCAACAACGGTATCGGATTCGCTCATGAACGGAGGATTAAAGCTGATGTTCACCGGCCATGGTCATTCAACCGACATCGTGAAAAAGACGGCAGGAGACAAATTTTTGTACGACATCGAAACCAGCTCTACCATCGCTTATCCATGCACATACCGGATGATCACCTATATTCAGGATTCTGCACTGATCATTTCAACCATTCCCATCACCTATAACAACTATCCGATGCCTTCCGGCATGTCATTGCAGGCCTATGCAAAGCAAAGGATCCGGAGTGCCGTGGAAATAGATAACGCCTACTTTTATACCCAACCGCCTTATAACTATAAACCAGATACCGCAAGGCGACTTTCCCGGAGGATGACACCAGCGTTGATGGCGCAAATGGCCGGTGATGAGCAGATCTCATCAAACTCCGAGTATGACTCGATCCAGGCAACCATTAACTCGTTAGGAGCAAGTTTTTTCCCTGTCCGCGCCGATTGGTACCATTTGTGGAACGACCTGGAACCTGCCGACAACTCGCTGACCATCATCCTGAAGTCGGGTAACTGTAATAAAAAGTAGGGGAGATAGGTCCCTGCCCGCAGGCAAGGAGTGCACGGGACAGGTATAATAAACCTGTTGGGACAATAGCGATCATCCCGATTTTGCATTACATTCCATTGTGCTCCGTTATTGTCATTGGAAGGTTTTAAGGGCTTGTCATGCACGATTGACGACCATGACAGGTCGGTCAGAAAGCCCTCAATGCTCTGCGATTTTGCCGAAAAACAGCCAGGGCAGGATGAGATCCTCAAAAATGCGGGCTTGCTTTAATTTGATTCGATGTTCACTCAGGCCTGGCGTGAGCGGTGGCAACCGGCAATACGTTGAAAGGCACCTTTTCCTGGTGACAGATGATTTTGGCAACGTCCCGGGCCGACTTGATGGCAACCGGCAACCCCCCGCCGGGAATGGTCCAGTGACCCGTAAAGAAGAAGTTCTTAAGCCCAGGGAGCACGGTTTTAACCGGTGATTGCGAAATGATATTTTCTCCCGGCAGCCATCCCTGTACACTGCCTTTCCAGTTACGGGTATAACGCCGGAAGGTGGCAGGAGTGGCAATGTCAATAACTTCGGTATTGCTGCGCAACCCGGGCAGCCTTTCATCCGCCGCCCCGATGATCTGCTCTGCAAAATCCTGCTTTTGTTCCAGGTAGCCCGGATAATCTTTTTCCCGGAGGTCGATCCAGAAATCAGCCTGCCGGGTGTAGAAACTGAGATATACCACCGTTTTCCCCGCTGGGGCAGCCGATGGATCGTAATTGTTGAGATGGATCTCCATCCGGTTATGTTCAGTTCCGTCGGGAGAGACCAGTTTCCGGTCGAGGGGAAACCGCATGAAGGGCGGATGCTGGTTGTAGTTTGCTGCAACCCCGAGCGAGACCACGAACACCGAATAGTAAACCTTCAGCCTCTCCTGCCGGGAGAGCTTTAAAATGGTATCGTTGACAAACTTTCCCTCCAGGGCTTCAAAGATCGTAAAATGCCAGTCGGCAGCCGAAACGGTGATGTCCGAAGCAATGAACCCGCCGTTTTTCAGCAGCAATCCAACAGCCTTGTTTTGTTCCGTCACGATCTTTTCCACCTCCGCCTGGTACCTGATTTTTCCCCCGAGTTCTAGGTATCTTTTTTCAATTTTCCCGACGAAACCGACCGAGCCGCCTGCAGGATAGCCTGTTGCGTTACGGTCATTAAAGGCCAGCGGCAAGGTATGGATGAGCAGCGGCAGTTCATCGCCGTCGAAAATCAGCTGGAATGCCTCTTTCAGGAAAGGATTCCTGAGTTTTGCAGCAAAGGTGACATTGGTTTCCTTCCTGACCCTGTTCAGGAAAAAAAGTAATGGCAAATACCTGATGAAACGGATCTTGCGGCGCAAGGGCAAAATATCCGGCACCTCCCTGACCATGGGAGGGATCTCAAAGTTTTGCATCTTCCTGATCGACCGGATAAACTGCGTTACAGGCTTTTTATCTTCGGGGGCAATGGAGAGCAGGTATTCCTCCAGCCTGTCAAGGTTGGTGTACAAGTGAAACACCTTGCTTCCAAAACGGTCGGCCGAATCACTGACCTCAATATCCATCCTCGTTTTGTGATGAACAAAACGGATCGATTCCATGTCGATCAGTTCCGACCATAAAAGGTAGAACGGGTTATGCCTGTTGGATCCCAACAGCCACTGGAACCCGCTTTCAAAGGTATATCCCTTGCGGCTCCAGTTGGTGCACAAACCCCCGAATGTGGAATGACGCTCGAAAATTTCAGTTTCAAACCCGTTCATCTGCAGGTAACATCCTATGGATAATCCTGCTACCCCTGACCCGATAATGTTGATCTTCATCGCGTAAAGATACGCTTCTCCCGGGAAAAAGAAAAACAGGGAAAAAATCGAACGGGATGAAGAGGAAGGATCGGCTTTTATACTTCAACAATGCGGATTGTCCAGAAGTCGTCGGAGAGATTCCCGTCGGTCAGGTAACCATAGGGCATCGTGAAATAGCCTGCCATTCCCCAGTCGGAGCCCCAGCTGTTGCGGACAATAAACCGTTTGGCGGTATCATCGTACCCGACGGCAAGGACTGCATGGCCGCCCACACATTTTTCGTTTTTCTTCGGGAGGTTCAATGTTCCGGATTTGGCAACTGCATCGCTTTCAAAGGATTCGTAGACCGTGAAACCGAATACAAAGGGGTAACCTTCAGCCAGGCAACCCTTCATCTGGTCGGTGGTGCGGGTTACACGGTGATAGGAGAGGGCCTGGTGTTTCAGCGCCTCCTTATAGCAGGCAGCAGCCGGCTTGACGGCGAATTTCGTGATATCGTACGGCAGCATTTTCTCAGGACACACCCCCTTGGTGTTGAGACTCTTCATTCCATCCCTGATTTCAGCGCCATTGTCAACAGTCACAGTGTGTTCCATGACCCTTTCATTATAATAGATGAAGAGACGGGCAGGCGTAAAATCCGCTGTTATGTTCTGCTTCATCAGGCCAAACTCAAAGGCGGCCCCAATTGCATTGGCCGTGCAGCTGCCCAGTTCACCCTGGTCGTATACAGGCGGACAAAGGTGTCGCAGATCAACTTTAACCGGCAGTTTAGCCATGACAGCACGGGGTGCTGAATACATTAAATCTCGCTGGTCGGGCAAATCAGGTCGCCAACCATACCATGTTATATTTCGCGCCATATAAAATGATTTTGTGTGTTGCCTACTCTGTTCAGGATTTTCGGCATACTCCTCTTGATTTTTATTTTACAATGGGTTGTTATCCCTCATACGCATTGTCAGCGGTCAACGCTTTATGATCTTTTGAATCACCGTACCATCCACGGTGACGGATTTCAGTAAATAACATCCACCCGGTTGATGGTCAAGATCTATCAAACTGGGAAGTGAATCCGGGTCGTCGCCCGATATGATCAGCTTTCCAACCTGGTTATAAATACCAAACCAAATGGTGCCTGATGGGAATGTCACCCGGGTCATTCCATCTGTGGGATTGGGGAAGATGAGACCCGGCTGATCCTTGCCTGCTTTTGAAACACCTGTGAAGAGACCCTCAGCGTCGGTTTTCACCATGCACGGGTACTCCTTCTGGTCGGCTGAAAGACTCCTGCCTGCCGCCACATAGCCATTGTCGCCGGTGACCCGGACTTCATAAAAACAGCAGTTTTCACTGCCATAGAACCCTTCCATGGTCAGGTTCCCGGCCGCATCGAGCGTTGCCAGGTATCCCCGGTAAGCGGTTGAATCAGGGTCGTGATTGGTGCCGCAGACAACATAGGTATTGCTGTTGGCCTTTTGGATGGAATATATGGTAGCGCTGTTAATCACCCTTGTCCACAAAGTGTCGCCATTCTGATCTGTTTTCAGAAGCTGGAATTTCCAGTCGGTTCCCCAAGGGTCGTCGCTGGCACTAGCAACTACCATCATCCCCCCGTTATCCGAACAGCAAAGATCACTGGCATTACAGAATTGCCCATGGACCACGTTCGGGTATGTTTTAAAAAACAGGAGGTTCCCGTTACGCTGGGTCTCCGCCAGCAAAATGGTGGTGGGTGGTTGAAGGACCAGGTTGTCCTGGTAGCCGCATAGGGCATAATGCCCGCCGGGAGTTTCGGTAACGGAGGTTGCTGATTCAAAAGTAAGCGGGTCGCCGTCATCAATGAGCCTTGTCCAGAGTGTGTCTCCCTGGCTGTTGGTATTTAACAGGTAAGCAGTCCAGGAGAGCACGGAGGTGGATTGGTCCACCCTGCCGCAAACCAGGTAGCCGCTGTCGCTGGTGCGGATAAGTCCTCCCACTCCCTGGTAAGCCCTGTCCTGGTAACGTTTCACCCAGATCTTCTGGCCTGCCTGGCTTAGTTTCATCATAAAAATCCCGGCTCCCTCGACAGAACCAGCCGCCATGAAACAACTGTCGGGCGTGGGGATGATCTCCGCGCCATAGGTGTTCAATCCAAAGCCTGCCCTGACCGACCAAAGCGTGTCGCCAACCTGGTCGGTTCTGAAAAAAAGGGCCTTAACGGTGTCGGGATAGGTGCCCGAATATCCTGCCATGACATAGCCGCCTTCATAATTTTGGCCTACCGAATTGGCTGCGGCATCCCCGGATGGGGAAAATTCCAGGAAAACCTTTCCGAAATTATGCTGGCCAAAGGCCATCTGAAGGAGGAAAATACAAAGGGGAATCAGAATTATTCTTTTCATAACGTCCGGATTCAGGGGATAGGTGTTCGCACCCCGCTTATAGGTACTTCGCTATAAAAGGATCATCAATGCTGATGCAGCCTGCCGGAAATGCACGTTAAAACGGGTGAGTCTGCAGTTACCATGCAGGTTCAGCCAGCCACAGGATAAAGATACAATATAAATAATAAAAGTCAAGTATAAGTAATGAAAAAATGACATTAAAATATTTCACGATTATCTTCGGAATTTGAATGCGCGTCGTCTTTTGGTGGCGGCAGCCAGCCTGTTACCGCCTGATATGAATCGCGGGAAAAAATGCGGCGTGTGAATTTCTGATCCACCGTCCCATAAAATCTGCTTTTATTCAAATGTTTGGTGCGTTGATATTTAGCGTACCTTTGCAAACCATTTCAAACAGCCACCTTATTAATTTAACATGCAGGATATCAGAAATATCGCTATTATTGCCCATGTTGACCACGGTAAAACAACCCTGGTTGACCGGATATTGCACCAGGTTCATATGTTTCGCGACAACCAGGACGTTGGGGAGCTGATCCTCGATTCGAACGACCTGGAGCGCGAGCGCGGGATTACCATCCTCTCGAAAAACGTCTCCGTCAGGTACAAGGGAATTAAGATCAACATCATTGATACCCCTGGTCACTCCGATTTCGGGGGAGAGGTCGAACGGGTTCTGAACATGGCCGATGGCGTACTGATCCTGGTGGATGCATTCGAAGGCCCTATGCCCCAGACCCGGTTTGTGCTGCAAAAGGCCCTGGAATTAGGCAAGAAACCCATTGTGGTGATCAACAAGGTTGATAAGCCCAACTGCTCGCCCGGCGAAGTACAGGAGGCCATGTTCGACCTGATGTTCAGCCTCGATGCGAGCGAAGACCAGTTGAATTTCCCCACCGTTTACGGCTCTTCCAAACATGGCTGGATGTCGGATGACTGGAAAAATGAAACCACCGACGTCAGCTACCTGCTTGACCAGATCATCGAACATATCCCTGCCCCGCCGCAATTGCCGGGTACGCTGCAGATGCAGATCAGCTCACTCGATTACTCCTCTTATGTGGGCAGGATCGCCGTTGGCAGGATCACCCGCGGAAGCGTAAAGTCAGGGATGCCCATCTCGCTGGTCAAGAACGACCGGACGGTTGTCAAATCGGTGGTCAAAGAGCTTTACCTGTTTGAAGGACTCAGCAAGGAAAAGGTCAAATTTGAGGTTAGTGCGGGTGAGATCTGCGCCATCCTCGGACCCGAAAATTTCGATATCGGCGACACCATTGCCGATTTTGAAAATCCTGAAGGCATGTCTCCCATCAGCGTTGATGAACCAACCATGAGCATGCTCTTCACCATCAATAATTCACCGTTTGCAGGCAAGGAGGGAACCTTTGTGACCTCCCGCCATATCCGCGAGCGGCTTTTCAAAGAGACCGAAAAAAACCTGGCCCTGAAGGTCGAGGAGATGGATTCACCCGACCGTTTCCAGGTATATGGCAGGGGAATCCTCCACCTGGCCATCCTGGTGGAGACCATGCGCCGCGAGGGATACGAATTTCAGCTGGGCCAGCCCCAGATCCTCACCAAGGAGATCGACGGGGTGAAATGCGAACCTGTCGAATTGCTGAAAGTCCAGGTCCCGGAAGCATTTGCCGGCAAGGTTATCGAGCTGGTAAGCCGCCGCAAGGGCGACATGACGCACATGGAACACAAACGCGACCGGGTGATCCTCGAGTTCGACATCCCCGCCCGCGGACTGATCGGGCTGCGCAACCCGGTGCTGACGGCAACCGAAGGGGAGGCCGTGATGGCCCACCGTTTCAAAGCCTACCAGCCCTGGAAAGGCGATATGCAGGGCCGCAACAACGGCTCGCTGATCTCGATGTATACAGGGCTTGCCATCACCTATGCCATTGATAAGCTTCAGGACCGCGGCAAGTTCTTCATCGAACCCTTCGAGGATGTCTACAACGGGCAGGTCATCGGCGAAAGCACCCGCAGCGACGATATCGTGATCAACGTGAACAAGACGAAAAAACTTTCCAACGTGCGTGCTTCGGGCTCCGACGACAAGGCGGTAATTTATCCTGCCACCAAATTCTCCCTCGAGGAGGCGATGGAATATATCAAGGGTGATGAATATGTGGAGGTGACGCCAAAATCGATCCGCCTTCGCAAGATCCTGCTTGATGAGATCGAGCGCAAGCGCAGCAGCAAACAGGTTGGTTCCTAAAGGAGCTGCCCTGTTTTCCCGGCAGTTACGACAATCGAAACAGGGATTGATATTTATTTTGCGGTAAAAACATATTGCAGGATGTTCGCTCCCATCTGCAGGGCCTTGAGCCGTGTGGGTTCCGAATCGCCGTGAACGGCAGGATCCTCCCAGCCATCGCCGAGATCACACTCATAGGTGTAAAACACCACCAGCCTTCCTTCGTATATAAGGCCGAACCCCTGGGGTGGCTTGCCGTCATGTTCGTGGATCTTGGGCAACCCGGTCCGGAAGGGAAATTTCTGGTGATAAATTGGGTGATCGAACGGTAGTTCAAGCAGTTCGAGTTCCGGGAAGAGTCTTTTCAGCTGGGGCCTGATAAACTTATCCATTCCGTAATTGTCGTCAATATGCAGGAAACCACCGCCAATCAGGTAATTTCTCAGGTTCTGCAACTCCTGTTCCGAAAACACCACATTCCCGTGGCCGGTCATGTGAACGAACGGATAGTTCATCAGGTCGGTGCTGCCAACATCCACCGTGGCAATATCCTCGCTGATATTGCAGGAAAGATTATGGTTGGCGAATTTCGCCAGGTTCGGCAGGGAGGTGGGATTGGCATACCAGTCGCCGCCACCCGAATATTTCAGGAGCCCGATCTGGAACGACGGCGGCGTAAACGAAGTGGTGACCAGCATAATTGTCATGCAGGTAAAGAC
Source organism: Bacteroidota bacterium (assembly GCA_037133475.1). Classification (GTDB taxonomy): domain Bacteria; phylum Bacteroidota; class Bacteroidia; order Bacteroidales; family FEN-979; genus CAIVAT01. The sequence continues at coordinate 46,659 of JBAXOB010000011.1, read as the reverse complement.
CAGGAAAGACATCCTCTTTATTCGGAGCATAAGTCAATATTCTTGATTGATTTAACTGACCAATTTGATAAATCTTTATCTACTCGTGGTTTCGTGGTTACCTGATCCTGTTCATCAGCGCTATCGTATTACAGGCCACGAGGCCGGCCGTTTCGGTTCTGAGCCGGCTTTCACCCAGGCTTACAGGGATATATCCGGCGCCGATGGACAGGTCGACCTCGGCTTTGGAAAAATCCCCTTCGGGACCGACCAGGACCAGTACAGCGGAGCCCTTCCTGTAAAGTTCATGCAGTTCAGATTCCAGGCCGGTTTCACACCAGGCGATCAGCTTTTGCCCGGTGAAATCCCTTGCTATGAAATCACGGTAACTTACAGGTTCATTTAACCTTGGAAGCCATGATTTCAGCGATTGCTTCATGGCGGCAACCAGCACCTTTTCAAGACGCTCCGGCTTCACGATTTTGCGTTCGGAATGGTCGCAGATGAGCGGGGTTATCTCGTCGATGCCGATCTCGGTTGCTTTTTCAAGAAACCATTCAAACCGTTCGATGTTCTTGGTCGGGGCCATGGCGACATGAAGGCGGTGCCCGGCCCGCTGCTCCAGGCGGGTTGTCTTCAGTATCTCCACCAGGCAGCCCTTATGATGAACCTTTGCCATCCGGCCTTCGTAAAAATTGCCCAGGCCATCGGTCATATGCACAGCAGCGCCCTCCTGCAGGCGAAGCACCCTGACGCAATGCCACGACTCCTCTTCGCCAAGCGCACATGTGTTGCCGGCAATGCCGGAGATATAAAACAGCTGCATAGTATCTTATTATGTGACAAAGGTAAACAATTGACAAACCGGGAACCTGCACATTGTACAATGGTTGACCTTTCAGGGGGTTTGCAGGTTACTGGTAGTCAGAACCGTGGCTCACCATGATTTTTTTAAGCATAATCCTGTTTCCTTTGATGATCCTGATAAGGTAAATGCCTGCCGGATAGTCCGATACATTCATCCGGTACCGGTAATGACCGGATGGAACCGTACCCATGCCATGTGCAGCACCCGTATCAGAAAAGAGCTGCCAGGAGCCGCCTTCAAAACCATTGATATCCAGGATGAAATACCGGTCTGCCGGATTCGGGAACACTGAAACATCGTCAGGGCACATATATCCGGGTATTCCGGTACAGTCGTCGCGCGTGATCCTGATGGTGTCATTTCCCGTGCAGCCGGGGGAACGGGTAACCGCGACCCAGTAGCTGTGTGACCCAAGCCCGGCACCGGTTGAATCGACCTGGATATCCTGCGTGGTTTGGCCGGTTGACCAATGATAGGTACACCCGGGATTTCCTGCGTTGAGCGTCAGCACGCTCGATGCGCACACGGTCGTATCGGCACCCAGGTTGACCTGGGGAGGGGCACCCGGGTGGATATAGGCAGCTTTGGTTTTGGAACTGCTGATAATTCCATTGGATATCGTCAGGGTTACATTGTAGACCCCTGGCGTACCATACAGGATGTTGACAGGGTTTTTCTGGGTGGAGGAGGAGGGGTTCCCTCCGGGGAAGGACCAGCTCCATGAGACAATGTTGCCTGTTGACTGATCGGTAAAATTCACCATTGTCCCGGTACAGGGCAGGGTGTCGCTGGCTGTGAAATTCACCACGACCGGAGGGGTGATCATCTCAACGGCATCCAGGTTGAATCCTGCGCCGGGTCCAAAGGATGCCCCTGTTCCATTGTCTTTGATGAACAGGTAGCGGGCCCGTGTCATGCCGACCGACCCGAGATCGAAGCCGGCGGTTCCGGTGGCGGTTCCGATGGTGGTAAAGGGGCCGTCTTTGTAATTTCCGCCGGAAACCGTATAGTTCTTATTGTTGATGCCGGATTGGTAGATTTTGAAATCAATGCCCGGGCCGTCGCAGATGGTATCTCCCATATCGAGCACGATCCAGCCGAACCTGCCCATGGAATAGGGAATTGAATCGGGCCGGCCAAGCGCACCGGGTGTATAACCTTCATCATCAAAATTATTCCCGGGGATCTGGCAGCTCATCACCTTGAAAGCATAGCGTTTCGACAGGGGAACCAGCTGAAACCCGGTCGTCGAACAGCCCTGGTCGGGAACCGAAACCCCTGAGACTGTTTTGGTTTTGTACCCGTTCGCCGCCACCCTGATGGTATAGGTTCCGGGTAACACATATTTGTGAAAATCACCCACCACGGGGTCGGTATAAACCGGGAAATAGCCATTTACCCATACTGATGCCGAAACCGGTGCACCGGTGAGCGAATCGGTTACCATGCCCGCCACCCCCCATCCGCACCGTTTGATCATCTCGAGCATGGAGGGTTTGTTGTCGTTGTAATAGGTCATGATCTGCGAGGCGGGAGGCTGCTTGTCGAGCGAAATCTCCATCGACCAGCCGACGTTCCCCAGGCTGCCGTACTGGTAATCCTTGGTGCTGCCGTTAATGGGATACATGACCGTATAACCCTGCCCGTAGGTAAGATTGGTGTAGCCGGAAGTGGACGCATAAACGCCGGCCAGCTGGTTGATGTGGACATAATCGCGGGGATGGTCGGCGCGGTAGCTCCACGGATAGGAGAGTATCTCCGACCCGCTGTGGAAATTGGTATACACCACGAACTGGTTGTCGAAGATGCAATTTCGCAAAGCCCTGGTCTCAACCTGTGAAAAGGCGTCGGTACTGCCCCCTTCGGCATTCCACATATAGCCATTGTCGCGGTTTATGTCGATCAGGTTGTTGTTGTAACGCGACATCGAGGCTCGCCCGTCGGGGTTGACCATCAGGTACAGCCAGATCTCACGGTTGTTGATCAGGTCGGTATAGACGGGATTTGAACCGTAACCCAGCACCAGGTCCCTGGCAAACATGATGATGTTCTGTGATCCTCCCACCTCGTCGCCGTGGATGCCGCCGTCGAACATGATCTCCGGTTCCGGCTCATCAACATTGACATTGTCGCTGATCTTAAGTGCGGCAAGTTGCCTGCCGCCAAGGGAGGTTCCCCAGATCACCTTTTTACAGATGGAGGGGAAGTTGGCGGCAAGGCTGTCGGCAATGGCAATGATCTGCTCATAGGTATAATATCCCGCCGGTACTATAGGGTTGTCCCAGTAATGTTCGAAATGGCGGTTCATATCGGCAATGGTCACGGAATACCGGAGCCCGCTGGTTTGTAATTTCTTCAACTCTTCAGGAACGGCATAACTCCTGATACAGGAGCCATCGGCAGCCGCTGGTTCGGCAACAAGACCGAGTTGCCGGATGGTCGTCAAGTCTGAAGGCGAATCAATAATGACCCTGAGTTCCATCTCCCCTTCCCGCCAACCCTGCGCCATGGAGGTGAAGGAAAGGAGAATGAAAAAAAGGAGGTAAGATGTTATTTTCATGGGGTTTGGCAAAGGAAATTATCAGGCAAAGATCGTAAAGTTTTCGGCACGCTGGCATTAAAAATCAAGGATGTACATGCGGCACCGTATGCACGGGACCTGCGACCTTGTGCCTTTCTACCTGCCGGGCGGCATCTGTGGTTTTATCAGACTTTTAAGCCACAAAGTCACAAAGAAGGCACAAAGGCACTAAGAAAAAACAGATAGACTGTATTACATCCTGTTCCTGACAAAATCAACCACCGGAAACTACTCGATCACAATTTTCTGAACCTGTGAGGAGACGGCATCCGTTACCCGGATAAAATAAACGCCTTTGGAAAATCCTGAAAAATCAAGATGCCATTCGTTCTTTCCTGGCCCGGTGGCAAACCGGTCGGTTCGGATAACCTGGCCCTGGGGATTGAGTACATCCATCACGGCCTCCCCTTTTTTCCCGGTAAACGAAAGGACAAACTGGCCTGTTGTCGGGTTGGGATAGAGGATAAAACCGCTCCCGGTTATGACCTGTTCGGGCACGCCAACCGTTCCGCTGATATTGATATCATTCAGAAAAAGGTTGTTGCCGAAAAAGGCGAACGATTCAAACATCAGTTTAATGTCGGGTTTTCCTGCATAAGAGGAAAGGTCGATGGTGTAGCATCCAACCCCGTAGCTGCCCCCGCACCAGTCGTTGGCCGACTGGGGATAGAAGGCCGTATTTGTTGGGGGGTGGGTCACGAACACGTTGGGCGTGCCATTGGGGCCCATGGCCCATACGCGATCCCAGGTGGTTCCGCAGTCCTGCGATACCTTGATGATCAGCGAGTCGATCCTCACGCGCTGCTCGTAAGCATGCCGGAAGTTGAGTGCAACCGTGCCATACCCGCCGAAATTCATGGCAGGACTGATAAGCTGGTCGCGATGGGTGATCTGCAAATAGTTATAAAAGTTCATCCAGACAGCCTTCGACCCGGGAACCGTTCCGCCCACCGTGATGGTATCCCAGGTGATGGAAAGGTCGGGATTGACAATTTCCCAGTGTTTCGGATTGAAGCCGTTGGCAAAGGATTCGCTGAAGGGTAACGTGAATCCCCCGTTTACGATATACTGCTGTTTGGAGACCGTCACGGGGCCGCCAACCGTGTTGAAGCAGGCCAGCTGAACATCGTAGGCGCCGGGGGCGTTGAACTGAACCACGGGGTTCTGGCTGCTATTGGAGGTGCCGTTGAGGAAGGTGACGCTGTTCGGGGTGAATTGCCAGTCCCAGGTAATCGGGCAGTTGGTTGTAAGATCGGTGAAATGAACCACATCGGCGCTGCAAAGCACAAACTTGTCGGCCTTGAAGTCGGCCACTGGGAGGAGGGTACCGCTGGCCGTGATAAAGTTGGCTTTGGTGATCGAATCGGCCCCGAATTCGTTCCAGACCTTGAGTTTCACAGGGTAGATGCCCGGGGTGCTGTAGACGATATTTCCCGGGTTTTTCAGGTTTGAGGTGGAGGGTGTACCTCCCTGGAAGGTCCAGTGAAAATAGGTTGGCACACCTGACGACTGGTCGGTGTAAGCCACCGGGCATCCGACGGGTACCGTGGTATGCAGTGTTGAAAAGTCGGCATGCGGCAGGGTGTGGTAGAGGTCGGATCCCCAGAGCCCGCGGCCGTAGGTGCCAGCACGCAGTGCATCCTGCGACACGGAGTCATTGTCATAATAGATCTCAAGTTCGGTGATCTTCGCATTCACCGGTAACCCGAGGCTGAAGGGGATCCAGCCGTTGCTGGTCTGGTCTTTATAATAGACACCGGCGTCGGAGCCGACATACAAACCCTCCTGGGAATTCCGGTAATATACGATCGTATTGAGGTGAACGGCCGGCAGGTTCCCGGTGATGTTGGTCCAGGATTGTCCCTTGTTGACCGATTTCAGTACGAAGTTGCCGCGGGTCATATAAACCACGTTTTCGTCGACAGGGCTGGCCTCAATGGCCGTGATGGATCCCGACCCGATAAGGGAGCTGGTCAGGTCATACCATAATGGCGCATTGCTGAAGCAGTCGTCGGTCCTGAAAAATTTATTATCCGACCTGCCTGCGTAGAAGAGGTTGGTGTTGGCGGGCGAATGTTCCACCACGGCCATGTCGGTAGTGTTGCTCCCGGCAAGGTTGTCGGAGATCTTCGTCCAGGTAACCGGGTAGGAGGTCACATCGTTGCACCGCCAGATATTCTGGTACCCTGCAAACATTCCCTTGTGGTCGGCTTCGCTGAGGCAGAACGGGGTTACCCAAGCGCCCGATTCGGTGATGCCGTTGGTACCAACGCCGGCAATATGCACCTCGTTGGCGTTGTTGACCCTGCGGTAGATGTCACCATAATAAATGGTGTGGTAGGTGTAGGCAGCATTGGTGTAATCGATGGCGCACTCCATACCGTCGCCGCCGCCGATCTGGATCCAGCCTGTGGGTGTCAGGCCATAGGTGCCGTTATCCTGGAAGCCATTGATCACCTTGTTCCGGATGGTTTGCGACTGGCCTATTTTATAGATCTGCCCGATGGTCATCCCGGCAGTCTGGAAATTCCAGGTGGTGCCGCCGTTGCCGGTTTCCCAGCATCCGCCGTCGTTGGTGGCGTAAAGATTGCCATTGACCGGTGAAAAGGCGAGAAAATGGCAGTCGGCATGTACCGACGGGACACTGCAGCCCCCGTACCAGTGCGAATTGATAGCCCAGTTTGTGCCACCGTTGACCGATTTCCAGCAATTGACGCCGGCGGCAATGATCGTTTCGGCGTTGTTGGGATCGGCCGCCAGGGCCAGGTCGTACCAACTCTGCCCCCCTGTACCGCTGCCATCGCACGAATATTCGAGGATGTTGGGCGTGGTTGAACGGGCCGTAAAGGTCAGGCCTGCATCAGCCGACCGGTAAAGCCCCTGGAAGGCGCTGGTGTTGTCCGATTCCAACAGGTAAACGTAATTTGGATTGGCCGGCGTAACGGCAATCACGGCACGCTGGCCCGTGGTAAGTCCAGCCGTGACCTGGGTAAAGGTAACGCCGTTGTTGGAAGAACGGTAAAAGGAACTTCCCGCAATGGCATAAACAATGTTGGGATCGTTTGGTTTGAAAAGGATATCCTTGAATCCGCCCGATTTGGTATTGGTCCAGGTTGACCCGCCGTCGGTGGAGCGGAAAACACCGCCGCCGGTGGCAGCCAGGAATATCTGTGAATTTGTGGGATGCTGAATGATCCGGCATACCGTCTGGTTATTCATCCCCGTCTTGGAGTCGGTCCAGGTCAGGCCGCCATTCATGCTCTTGTAAACTCCCATGCCAGGGGCGTCGCCGGCGTCGCGGTCGCCGGTGCCGATCAGGATCTTGGAGGTGTTGGCATAGTCGATCACAATGGCCGATACGCCAAGGGTTGGGATGGTGTCGGTATGGGTCACCCAGGTTGCACCGCCATCGGCCGTCTGCCACATCCCTCCCGAGGGCGAACCTACATAAAACTTGGCGGGATCGGTCGGATGGAAGGCAACTACGTTGATCCTGCCAAGTCCTTCGTAGCCGGCAGGGCCGGGCGCGGGAATCTGGGCCGGCCCGAGGCTTACCCAGGAGCCGCCAGCCGAAAGCGGGCTGTCAAATTGCCTGTATGCGTTAAAAGTCTCGTCCTGCAGCGGAACAGAACCATCGGGATTAATGCGCGACGACATCATATATTCCCAGCGCTTGAACACCTTCCAGCCGCATCCCTTGGTGATCTTACGATCTTTCCAGTAAAGATTAAAGGCCCGCTGCGTCTTGAAAAAATTGGCCGAGGGGTCCTGCATCATGCTGATCCAGTAAGGGAAACTGGCAGTGTCGTTTGTAGCAGGTTTTAAAGCAGGCTGGGAATGGCCGGCCATAACAAGGAGAAGGACTCCTGCGGTAAGAAGTAGCATTCTGCGCATAGATAATGATGTGTTGGTTAGGATGGTAAAGGTATGAAAAAAATGTAAATGTTGATAATGCAGTGATAATGACTCATGAATCGTTCCTGACCCCGGTCAAAATTGCAGGATGCCGGCAAACGCCCTGCTTGAAGGGAATACGGGGATGAAAAGAAAAGAATAGGTAATAGGCTGTCATACAATGTTAAAAAATATTTTATTATTGGTGTTGATATGGTAAATAATTGGCTATATTTGGGAGAATAAATATTCAGGGGTTGCGTCAAATCAGCTTTCGGTTTAGGAACCCGGCCCTGAATGCGGGTTGCGGAAGGATTTTTTAGAAATAAATATTGATATTAAAACAGATGTAAAAGTCATGACAAGGGTTGAATCAAATATCGTTTCAGGAAGTAGCGGTTTGTTATCATTATGATATTAATATATTGTTTATAATCAATGTTGAACTATTCAAATAAAAAAGGAGGAGGTATGAAATTCAATCAAATCGTCTATCTGTTTTTAACCTTGATGATCATGATTAGTTCCTGTAAGAAAAACAGTGAACAAACCAGTACTTCATCAGGCGGTACCTCTTCCATGCTGATTCCGCTGAAAACCGGCAATTACTGGGAATTTATTGATTCATCGTTCAATAACGGGGTTTTTACCTATGCAGATACTTCCAGACTGACCATCACCGGAACCAAACATGTCAGTTACCAGGGCAAAGATTACACGGTATGGTTTTGGTCATGGAATAACCAGGCGCAGAGCCCCTGTTGGTTTGTAAACAATGAGTCAGACGGATTACATTTTTACGGCGGAAAGCTGGATAGCGTGGATTATTTTCTGACAAAACAACTTTCCTATAAATTCCCGGTTCAGGCCGGAGAAACCTGGAAGCAGGTATCAGTCACCTATTCAGGAACAAAGTTTTATCTGGGAGATACCTTACCGACACATTGTTTGGCAACCAGTTATCCCTTTAAAACAAAAGCAGGGGTGCTCTCCTGTATTGAATTTCAGTATATCCGGCCGGCTATAAAAAAGAATACGATAGCAGGGCTGCAGTTTACGGGGATTGACCAAGGCAGTAGCATGGCCACTGAAGTAACGCTGTTTTACAAACCTGACATGGGTTATGTGGGTTATATCGGTAAGGTAAATGGTTTAATCACCTTTACAAAAACTTTGTCCTCCTGTAAGTTAAATTGATTTGTGACAAAGAAAACCAACCAGTGTGGCGATATAGCTTGTAATTTGGCAGGATCTAACGGTTGTGTGCGTTTATCACGCACCGGCGCAGTGAAATTATTTTCCCGGGCTGATCTGGAAACCGGGGTTCAGGTTAAATAAACAGTATCCCTGGCCGACAGGTTTTCCTGCCTCCAGGTTTGTCAAGTTAGAATGATCACCCGGTCAGCGCTTCCTGTTGCATCCGAATGCAGCAGGAACACCTGTACTTTAGATCCATCCGGAAAAGGTATGATGGACGAGCCCGGAAATTTTATCCCAATGAAATTGAGGACCATAGATTTCAAAAATCAGATTTTTCCTGGTTTAACAACCCGGAAAAAATCTTTGGCCGGTTATTTGTTCCCTTCATTTTTTTAACTTTGGTGGGATCGTTGACTGAAAATGAAAGCCACATGAAATTGCCTTTAGCACAATGTTCATGCAAAACGTGAATGATAATTTATGGCTGTTCCATGTTCCCCGAAAAAATAAATATTAACATATGAAACCCTCATTTTCACTTCCCATGTTGATAATCCTCCTGGTTTCAGCCCTGCAGCTGCCGGCACAGGTTGTCAAATGCAAATTAAGCGGAACCGTTATTAACCGCGACAGTAAAACGCTGGTACTGGTGCCTGCAACCGAGGATCCCCGGTTTACGGGCGTCCACATTCCCATCACCGGGAACCATTTTGAATACCTGCTCAAAATCCCGGTCACCGAAAAGTACGACCTTATTTTTCTTGATGAACTGGAAAAGGGAGCCTGGAGAGAAATCGGATTTTTTCCTGAAACCGGAACTGTTGAATTCCGTCTTAACAATGATGAAGCCTTTGATAACAACGTAATCTCAGGAGGTGCGCTGAACGACAGAATGCAGCAGTTCTCGAGACGGGAGGACTCAATATTCAGGCCGCTGACCCTGCCCTTGTCCCGGCAAACGGATTCATTGTGGCAATCGGGAAACTATTACAGCAAAAAGGCGGCCCTGCTGCACGAACGGTTAAGAAAGAGTTCGGATGAAGATGAAAATGCCAGGATTTACCGGGGACTCGATAGCCTTGAGCGCGCAGGCACATTGTACACCGACCAGGTATCACAGCTGATAGCCGGTTTTGATTCAATCGGCCGGCTGAAAATGTACTGGGAAAATGATTATATCCGGAATCATATTGATATCCATACCTATTCCATCCTTTGCTCTGAGGTTCTCCGTTATAAGACAAACAGGAAAAACATCGATTTTCCCTTTATCAACGAAATTTACCCTGAATTTGCCGGGAAATTCCCGTCACATCCTTACACAGTCAAAATTAAAGAGACACTCGATGCCATCAACAATGTAAAGGTTGGCAGCCGTTATGTCGATTTTTCGGCGCCGGTGCGCGATGGCAGGATCGTTAACGTATCAAGGGAAATTGAGGGGAAGGTGGCGCTGATCGACCTGTGGGCATCCTGGTGCGGGCCCTGCCGCGCTTTGTCGAAACGCATGATCCCGGTTTATGAAAAATACAAGTCAAAAGGGTTTGTCATCGTGGGAGTTGCCTGTGAATACAGGAATACCAATGCATTTGATATTGCCGTGAAAAGGGATCAGTATCCCTGGCTGAACCTGGTTGAACTGGATAACAAAAACAGCATCTGGAACAAATATAATATCTCCGGATCGGGAGGATGCACCTATCTTATCGATGCCAGGGGGATCATCGTTGCGATTCATCCCGATGCCGACGAACTTGACAGGCTGCTGGGCATTTTGCTTAAATGAATCAGTGGCAAACGCCATGCCGGGGTCGCTTCATTGTGTCATGGCAGTAAACCACCAGCCCGGTTCCTTCACTGACATTTGGGTGTAATCCCGAAACCGCTGAATCGATCAAAGTTTTGAACGATCAAAGCATTATTTTTGTATGACCGGGCGGAAAAACAGTGATGGTCTGCCTGATCAGGAGACTGATCCGGCAAAAAGTCGCAACCGGGTTCTTTTAACAATGTAATCATTAGGCTGACAGATGAATAAAAGCAGGTTGGAAGCATTTAGCGATGGCGTACTGGCCATTATCATCACCATCATGGTACTCGAACTAAAAGTGCCGAAAAGCAGTGACTGGATCGAACTGCAAAAACTGATCCCCGTGTTCCTGAGCTATGTCACCAGTTTTCTCTATATCGGCATCTACTGGGGGAATCATCACCACCTCCTTCATTCGGTAAAACAGATATCTTCGGGAATGATCCTGGCCAATCTCAACCTGCTTTTCTGGTTGTCGCTGATACCCTTTGCCACCGGCTGGATGGGCGAAAACCACTTTGCCGCGAATACCATCGCCGTTTATGGCAGTATCCTTTGGCTCGCAGGGCTTGCATTTTTTATCCTGCAGAAGACGGTTGAACGTAATGCCCACGATATTGCAGCGTTGAAAAAGGCATTTCTTACGCTGAATAAAAAGGGGATCGTTTCGCAGGCGGGATATCTTGCCTCTGTTCCCCTTGCCTATATTCACCCCGCAATATCCGGAGTGGTATATCTGATCCTGGCCGTCGTCTGGCTTATTCCCGATAAAAACATTGAAAAGGCGCTCAGGGAGGAACGAAAATCAGCATGATCCCGCAACGCAAATCTGCGGCAGCCCTGTACCTGCTTTTCCTGCTTTCGGCCCTGCTGTTTGTTTTGTTCATGATCAGCAGCATGATCAGGCCCTACGGCTATTTTTGCGACGAACTCTACTTCATTGCCTGCTCGAAAAGGCTGGCATTTGGCTATATCGACCAGCCCCCGCTCTCCATCCTGCTGTTGTCGGCAGTGCAAAACCTGTTGGGACATACATTGTTTGCGGTCAGGATACTGCCGGCACTCAGTATCTCATCAACAGTTTTTGTGACCGGCTTGCTGGCCCGCCGGCTGGGGGCGGGTATGGGCGGCATGTTGCTTTCGGGGCTCGCGGTGATGGCAATGCCGGTTTTCCTGCTCTTTGGGAGTTTCTATTCGATGAATGCCTACGAACCCCTGATCTGGACGACCATCACCTATTTTGTGACCAGGATGATCATGGAGCAAGATCCCCGGTACTGGCTGCATGCCGGGATACTTACGGGTGTCGGGCTGGAGATGAAGCATACCATGGTGCTCTACGCGTTCGCCCTGCTTGCCGGCTTTTTATGCTCCGGTCAGCGCCGGCTGCTGTTCAGCCGCTGGCTCCTGTGGGGAGCGCTGGCCTGTTTCCTGATCGTCCTGCCAAATCTGGTCTGGCAAATAGTCAACCATTTCCCCTCGCTTGAACTCTATAAAAACTCCTTTTCTTCAAAAAATATCGGAAAATCGTATGGCCAGGTTTATATAGAACAGGTGATTTTTGTAAATCCCTTTACCTGGTTGTTATGGACCTCGGGACTTGTTTCGCTGTTTTTCAGCAGGGGCAGGCCATTCAGGCCCATGCTGGTCGCCTATTTCATTTTGCTGATCATGATGATGGCCGGCCATTCAAGCCGGCCCGACAGGATCGCGGCCATCTACCCTTTCCTGATGGCATCCGGGGCTGTAGCGATGGAGCAATACCTGCGACCGGCTTCCAGGCGGGCGGCTCAGATCTCAACCGGCCTGCTGATCCTGGCAGGGGGCATCATGGCCGCTCCGGTGTCGTGCCCGTTATTTTCCCCGGCTGCCACAAAACAGTATATATCCAGGCTGGGGCTCCATTTTGACCTGGAAGCCGGCAAGATGGGAGAGCCTTTGCCTCAGTGGCTTGCCGACCGCATTGGCTGGCGTGAGCTCACTGCCGAAGTCGCACGTGTTTACCGCAGCCTGCCTGAAAAGGAGCGGCAAAACTGCGTGATCATCTCGACAAATTATGGCGAAGCCGGGGCACTCGAACTCTATGGTCCTGAATTCGGGTTGCCTGCCGTGTATGCAACCCACAACAGCTTTCACAGCTGGGGCCCGCCTTCCGATACCGTTAAAACCTATATCGCGGTGTGTATTGATGAGGACGACGCGCGAAAAAGGTTTACGAGCCTTGAGCAGGTTGCTGAATTTCATTGTCCCGACTGCACCCGCCCGCAACGGGTTATTCCCCTGTTCGTGCTCCGCGGCCCCACCTTTTCGATCAGCAGGGAATGGGCGAATTTTAAGGTTTACCAGTAACAGTGTCGCTGCAAATGATTATATTTGATCCTTGGTAAAATTCCCGGGAGCATGGTTGTTTTGCTGCCACCTGCAGTCCATCCCCATCCTCCCCGAGTATCTTTACAAAGGATACAGTAATCTAAAATTCAGGAAAATGAGATGGGTTGTCGTTTTTTTGTTGCTTATTTCAGGGATGGGTCAGGTGCAGGCCAGGGAAATCCAAAAGGATACCCTGAGCAGGAAAGAGGCCCGGAGCCGGAAAAAGGCAGAGCAGGAGAAGGAGCTGCAGCGGCAATTTGAAGCGCTGAACCAGGTGCTGCTGGCCAGGTCGTTTGTCCTGGAAGCGGATTTTGTTGAAAGAAAAACAGGGCTCCGTTTCAGGGTAAACCGCGTGCTGAATTTCGTCATGGTTGATTCGGCAGAGGCCACTATCCAGGTTGGCGCCGACAACAGGCTGGGTTTCAATGGGGCGGGTGGTGTTACGGATAAGGGAAAAATATCAGGTTACAAGCTTACCCGGAACGATAAAAACAGGTCGTTTTTCCTGAAAATGGCGGTTCGGAGCTCCCTGTCGGCGCATGTTGATATTTTCCTGGATATTGACGCCTATGGTACGGCCAACGCAGTGGTTTCGGGAGGGATCTTCGGCCAGTATTTCAGGTTCGACGGGCGACTTGTTCCGTTGGATGAGTCGGGAGTTTACCGGGGGCAGTCGCCTTGAAATAGGTTTTTTCATACCTGTTCCCATAGCCTGGTAAAGGACAACGGCTGATGGTAAAACCTTTGATGGATCGTTATTCTGCCTGGGAAATTGTTTGAAGGAATCTTCATGTTCAATGGTACCAACCGTGGAGGGGGCCTTTTATGGCAAAATAGTTTCAGTATCATTCCTGGTACTATGGTGATCAAGCAAATAAAATCTTGATAAACAATTTAATGATAAAAATTTGATATGGAGAAAAATCATGATATTGAGCCGGTGGTTGTCTTTGCCGGGACCATCTGGGAGGCCGAACTGGTAAAGAGTTTGCTGGAGAATGCCGAAATTGAAACCTTCCTTATGGACGAGAATACGGGCACCCTTGCGCCCTGGTACACAGCAGGCGGTGGTGCCGGTTCGGTCAAGGTGGTGGTTTCAAACATGGATTATGAAAAGGCGGTTGCGGTTGTTTCGGAATTCGAAAACAACAACCGCGCCGGGGGGTGATCCTTCTGCCTCCTTCACAAACCCTCAATTGTCGATCTAATCCCTTAAACCGATCTCTACTGTGCCCTACTGTGCCTGCTGTGGTTAAAAAGGCATAGCTTCACGATAAAAGCATAAATTTTCCCCCATCACACATTCAATTTTTATCTCAAAGATTCATTCAACCCTCATGAACATCTCAAACAACAAGATCTTAATTACCGGGGGAGCCTCCGGCATTGGACTGGGGCTTGCCGGGCGGTTTGTCGCTGAAAATAATACCGTAATCATCTGCGGCCGAAGGGAAGATGCGCTGAAAGAGGTATCCGGCAAACTCCCGTCAGTGATGACCTTCCGGTGCGACCTGTCGCAGGAACGGGAACGGATAAGGCTCTTCGGCTGGATACTGGAAAATCATCCTGACCTGAATGTGCTGGTTAACAATGCCGGGATCCAGCAGCATATGACGATCAGCGATGATGATTTTATTGAGCGGGCAAAAGCAGAAATCGCCATTAATGTCGAGGCTCCGCTGCACCTGGCTTCACTTTTTATTAAGCTGCCGGCGTTGCGCACCATCCTGAATGTCACCTCGGGACTGGCCTATGTCCCGATGGCAAAAACAGCGGTCTATTGCGCGACCAAATCCTTTTTTCATTCGTTCACACTTTCGCTCAGGCACATTGTCAAAACGAGCGGCATAGAGGTCATTGAACTGATCCCGCCTGCCCTGAATACCGATCTCGGCGGGAAAGGGCTGCATAACTACGCCCCGCCGGTAAGCGATTTTATCGAATCGGTATTTGACCAGTTAAAACAAGGAAAAACGGAGATTGCCTTCGGGTTCAGCGAGGCCATGACCCGGGCTTGCCCGGATGACCTGCAGAAGGCATTTCAACGGATGAACCCTGACGCCTGATGGTGTAACAGTAAAGTCGTCTTACATCATGAAACGCACGATCACGTTTTTTATCCTTTTCCTGGCCTGGCTCTTTCATGCCAATGCCGGTTTGTATACCATTGCAAGCAATAAAATCAGGGCCAATCTCGACATGAATACAAGGCGGCTTAACTGCAACGTAACGCTTGCGATCTGCAAAGCTGACACCACCCGCACCTGCCTTTTCCTTTTCAGCAGGGATGCCCGGATTACCGAAATCAGCGCTGATGGCCTGCCGGGAATTTCATATCGTTTTTCGGGGAGGGATTCATTGACCTTAACGCTGAAAACCGGCCAGGCTGAAAGCAAAAAAACAGCCATCCGGTTTACCTATTCGCTCCCCCTTGATTCCTTCATGGTGAAACGTGGAATGGTAGTGATGAAACGTTCGGAACGATGGTACCCGCTTCAAATGGGAGGCCTGTTCCGGGCAAGGCTCGCCATACGCGTACCGCAGAACCTGGTAACGGTCAGTAACGGGGAATGCCTGAAAAAGGTGCGGTCGGCGCCGATGAACATGCCCGGGGCCGCTGGTTCGTGGAGGAATCGATCAATGATTACCTGCAGGCGATGTACGTCGAGCATTTATATGGCGCCGATTCATTGAAACGGCTGCTCCGCGGGCTCTACCTCAAAAACTACACCGGAATAGTCAAAAAGGAGACGGATGTCCCGATCATGGAGGTGGTATCGGTGAATAACTCCGTGGAAGAGGCGCAGTCAGTTTATTCGAAAGGGCCGCTTGTGCTGCACCAGCTCCGCAGGTGCATGGGAGATGAAAACCGGAATGGCTGCATCAAAAGGATTTATGATGATTTCCGGAAAAAGCTGTTTACCCTGGAGGATTTTAAAAGATATATTGCGCGGTATGACAGCCGCCGCCGGTGTCTTGCCAGGCTTAATGAGTTGCTGGTCTTTGCAGCCCCGGGCCCGGTCAGCAAGGGTTATTCCCCTTGAAATACCCGAAAGTGTGTTTCCCGTCGTTTCGCATTGGCATTTACATGCTTACACTGCACACAGGAATCCGCCAGCCGATCCGGATTTTACCATTGACCATCCCCTGCTAAACACATCCGTCGAAATCATTTCACCTTCCCGGGTATATTGAAACTCCGGCAACCGCCGGGTAGTTATTCGTTTTTTTTTTTTTTTGGTAATTTATTTTACATATTTATGATATATTTTAAACATTGTATTGGGAATTTTTGTTCAATTTGAGTATTTTAACTGATTACAGGGTTTTATTTGTTCAATCTGATATAATGCATGGGAATCTGTGAGGTGATTGTGGAAAAATAATTTACATTTGTAAATATTTATCAAAAACATAAAAACATATTTACATCCATATTCCTGACCCCCTGCACCCCATTGCCGGGAAGAATGTACTGGGTGAAATACTGACTATCTTAATCTATGAAAAAGGATTCGCCTGGTCAAAAAAATAATCTTCGTCAACTTGCAGAGGAAAAATTGAAAAGCAATGCATTGCGGATAAAGCAGGTTCATTCAGAGGCCGACATGCTGAAACTGATCCATGAATTGCAGGTTCATCAGATAGAACTGGAGCTTCAGAACGAGGAACTGATGCAGGTAAAGTCGGAGTACCAGGATGCCGCTGAAAGATACACCGAACTTTATGATTTTGCACCAACCGGGTATGTAACCCTTACCGAAGAGGGCAAGATTACCGGGATAAACCTGGCCGGGGCCCGGATGCTGGGCAAGGAACGCTCCCGGTTGAGATACAGACCCTTTGGTTTTTTTGTTACCGCTACCAGCCAGCCCTTGTTCACGCTTTTCCTGTCCAGCATATTCAACAATGGCAACTGTGAAACCTGCGACCTTCTTATGATCTCGCCGGAAAAATTACCGGTGCATGTGCATCTCTCCGGCGCTAGAACCCGAAGCCTGGATGAATGCATGGTAACCATTACCGAGGTCTCCTTATTAAAGAGATCGGAAGAGGACCTGCGCCAGAGCGAGGATCGGTACAAAGCGTTATTCCAGGCCAACCACTCGGTCATGCTCATCATTGATCCTGAAACCGGTGAGATCAGGGATGCAAACCCTGCAGCCTGCCAGTATTACGGGTGGTCCCACGCAGAAATCTGCACAAGGCAGGTAACCGACATCAACACCCTGGCACTGCCGGAGGTGCTGGCTGAAATGAAAAAGGCCAAGCTGGAGAAGCGCAACCATTTCAACTTCAACCACCGTCTCGCCAACGGCCAGGTGCGGGATGTGGAGGTCTATTCCGGGCCCATCGGGTTTGGCAGGGAAACCTTGCTCTATTCGCTGGTTCATGACATTACCAGCCGCAAGGATGCCGAGGATGCCCTGAAAAAGAGCGAGGAGAAATACAGGCTTCTCGTGGAAAATCAAAACGAATTGGTGGTCAAGATTGACCCGGAAGGTAACTTTGTGTTTGTGAGCCCCAGCTTTTGCAGCCTTTTGGGAAAACCTGAGCCGGAAATTGAAGGGAGCTCTTTTTTCAATACGATCCATGCGGATGATGTGGAACTCTCCCGTGCAGCCCTGATGGATATAAACAAACCGCCCTTCAACTGCTATTTCGAACACCGCATCATGACCGCTGAGGGATGGTGCTGGCTGGCCTGGTCGGGCAAAGCCATCCTGGATAAAAAGAACAGGATTCTTTCCATTGTAGGGGTTGGCCGGAATATTACCGAACGCCGGCTGACCGAGGAGGCGCTTTATGAAAGCAGGATGGACCTTGTTGCCACCAACCGGCAGTTGGAGCATGCCCAGCAGCTTGGGCATACAGGTTCCTGGGTTTATCATATTGCCACCCGCGAACTGACGGGATCGGCCGAGGCGAAAAGATTATTCGGGTTTGCCGGCGATACCGGTCAATTTACACTTGCCGGCGTTGAAGCCTGCATTCCCGAGCGCAAACGGGTCCATCAGGCTTTGCCTGACCTGATCAAAAAGGGAATTCCCTACGACCTGGAATATATGATCAACCCGGCCGATGGCTCCACCCCCAGGATCATCACTTCAATAGCCACCCTGGAAATGGATACCGAAGGCAACCCGGTTGCTGTAAGCGGCGTCATACAGGATGTTACGGAGAGCCGGCGCAACGAGGAGCAGATCAGGGAAAGCAGCCACAAATGGAATGCACTTTTGTCAACATCCCCCGACGGGATCGGCCTTTTTTCACTTGACGGGAAGCTTCAGTTCGCCTCGGACAGGCTGGCGGAAATTTACGGCTATGCTGCCGGTGAAAAGGATAAATTTAAAGACGCACCCGTTCATGACTTTATTGACGAATCATGTCATGGGATGGTGCTTGAAAACATGAGCAATCTTGTTTCGGGCAAGGTGATGCATAATTTTACCGAATACCTGGCTGTTAAGAAAGATAAGAGCAGGTTTTATGTTGAACTCTATTCCACCCTGTTGTATGATGCCTTTGGCAACCCTGAAAATGTCCTCTACGTGGAGCGCGACATTACCGCAAGGAAAGAGGCTGAGGAAACACTTCAGAAAAGTGAGGCCCTCTACCGTGCCATCCTGGAAGCATCGCCCGACGCCATTTCAATCACCGACCTGGAGGGTCATATCCTGATGTCATCCCCTGTTGGCTGGAAAATGTTCGGCTATGACAGCCTGGAAGAGATGAAACGGTTTTCGATCCTGGATTTCATTGTACCAGAGGATCAGCCCAGGGCAAAAATGCTGATAGGAGAAATGTTTGAAGGGGTGTTTTCAGGCGTGGGTGAATACCAGGCCGTTCGGTCCGACGGCAGCGTTTTTGATATCGAAGTCAACGGCAATTTCATCAGGGACAAGGAGGGAAGGCCGACCCGTATTGTCTATATTGTCCGCGATATCACGGCACGAAAGCGTGCTGAAACGGACCTGTTTGAAAGCAGGGAGTTGTTAAGTTCAATTGTCGAGACGGCCCAGGATTCGATCTTCATCAAGGACCAGTCGCTTAGGTATATAAAAGTGAACCAGGCCATGGAATCGCTGTTCGGCATGGCCAGGGAGGATATGATCGGAAAATCCGACGCCGATCTGTTTGGCACCGACAGTGCGGGTCATATCGACGATGTTGACCAGGAGGTGCTTGGCGGAACACCCGTTGAAGAGTACCCGTCGAAGCCTGTGAGCGGGGAGATCAGGCATTTTCATACCGTGAAGGTACCGCTGAGGGATGCCCGCGGAGAGGTGACCGGTTTGTGCGGGATCGCGCGTGATATCACAGATCGCAGCATTGCAGAAAACAATTTGAGGATCAGCGAGAACCGCTTCCTGCGGGCAGCCGATCAAACCCAGTCGGTTATATGGGAGGTGGATGCTGACGGTTTGTACACCTATGTGAGCAAGCATGCAAAAACCGTCTGGGGATATGACCCGGCTGAACTGGTTGGAAAAAAATATTTTTATAACCTCCACCCTGAGCAGGGTCGTGAGCAGTTTGAAAAAACTGCGATGGAGGCATTTGACAGGAGGGAAATTTTTCAGAATTTCCCGAACCAGATCGTTACCGGAAACGGCCAGGTTATCCTGGTGGAAACCAACAGCGCACCCCTGCTTGACGATCAAAACAACCTGCTGGGTTATCTTGGTTCGGATATCGATATCACCCAGCGAAGACTGGCTGAAATTGAGATCCATGATAAAACAAACCTGCTGACCAACCTGATCATCAACATGCAGGAGGGGATCCTGGTGGAGGATTCGGACCGGAAAATTATCCTTACAAACCAGCTTTTCTGCGACATGTTTGCCATCCCTGCTCCTCCCGGGGCAATGATCGGGGCCGATTGTTCCGACTCTGCCGAACAGAATAAAGGGTTTTTTAAAAATCCTGAAAAATTCATCCTGGACATCCAGAAAATCCTCTCCGCCAGAAAAACAGTGTTAAACGATGAACTGGAGCTGGTTGACGGGCGCTATTTCGAACGCGACTACATCCCTACTTACCTGAATGATATATATAATGGCCATCTGTGGAAATACAGGGATGTCACCGGGCGGAAAATGGCCCAGCTTGCCGTTTATGAGAGTGAACTGAAATACCGGAACCTGGTGGAAAACATCAGTGATGTGTTATACGAAATAGATGCTCAGGGTACAATTAAATATATCAGTCCAACCATCGAAAGGATACTGGGATTTACCGCAGGAGAGGTGACAGGTAGAAATTTCAGGCATTTTGTCGGGGTTTCGGCAGAATTCCTGCTTGACAGGTTAACGTCGCTTGCCGAAAATTTAACCCTCGAAAATGAATATAAACTGTTGACCAGGGACGGCCAGGTTCGCTGGATAAGACTGTCAACCAAAGCCCTTTTTTACGAGGGCATTTATGCAGGAGGCTCGGGAACCCTGATTGATATTACGGAAAGAAAGCTTGCAGGGGAGAGACTGGTGAAGAGCGAGGAGGGTTTCCGTAAACTGTCGCGTGCCGTTGAACAAAGCCCCTCCATGACCGTCATCACGGATCTTGCCGGGAAAATAGAATATGTAAACCCGAAGGTGATGGAAATAACGGGTTATAGCCAGCATGAACTTGTAGGTGAAAATGCAAGGATGTTCAGCTCCGGAGAAAAACCGAGGGCGGAATATGATGAGATGTGGAATAAGATCCGTTCGGGCAATGAGTGGAAGGGCGAATTCCACAATAAAAAGAAAAACGGGGAACTCTATTGGGTGTTGGCGGCAATTACGCCTATCCTCGATATGGAAGGGAAAATAACCCACTACCTGGCCGATGAAGAGGATATCACAAGCCGGAAACAGGCTGAAAAAGAGCTCACCGAAAGCGAGGAGAGGCTGAATTACGCCCAGGAAATTGCCGGGATGGGCAGCTGGACCTTTAACCTTGCGACCGGTAAATATGAATGGTCGCGGAATAATTATAAAATGGCCGGATTACAGCCGTTTGAACGGGAGATTACGCCTGATTTTTTCATGAACATGATCCATCCTGACGATGCCGGGGAGCTGAGCCGGAGAGTCGGGGAGGTGAATGTTACCCGTGAACCCATTGACATGGAAATCCGCATCATCCTGCCCAATGGCAGTATTCGCTGGCTGCAGAACTATATCGTGCCTGTTTTTCAGGGGGATGACATGGTCGGGTTGAATGGTGTTAATTTGGATATAACCGGGAAAAAACTGGATGAAGACAGGATCCGCCTGCAAAACGAACGGTTAAACGCAATTGTTACGGCAATGCCCGACCTGATCTTTGTGATGGATGAAGCCGGTAATAACCTGGAGCATTATACCAATACACCCGAAAAACTATTTATTTCGGGAGACCAGATTTTCGGGACCAACATCAGCACCTTTTTTGATGAGGAAACGACCAGCCATCATTTGTCGAATATCAGTGCCTGTATACGCGAACAGCGGCTGATAACCTACGATTATGCCGTACCCGAAACCGGTATGCTCTCCTGTTATGAAGCCAGGCTGGCGCCATTAGGGAGCGATAAAGTACTGGCATTTGTCAGGGATATTACAAACCGTAAACAGGCTGAAAGGGAGATAAAGGAGCTTAATGAAACCCTGGCGCTGACAGTTGATCAGCGCACAGCCCAGCTGGCTGCGACAAACCGGGAGCTGAAACTTGAAATTGGGGAGCGTATCAGGGTCTCGGCCGGATTGGAGGAGGCGCTTGACAGGCTTCACAAGATCGCCGACCGGGTGCCGGGCATGGTTTACCAGTACCGGTTGAGGCCCGATGAATCCTCCTGTTTCCCCTTTGCCAGCGAAGGGATACAGGGAATTTACCGTGTCAGTCCCGGGCAGGTTGCTGAGGATGCTGCTGCCGTTCTGTCCAGGATCCATCCCGACGATCAGGAACAGGTTATTGCCTCCATCCGCGCTTCGGCCCGCGATCTGACCCTCTGGCGACAACAGTATCGCGTGAGGTTTGAAGATGAAACAGTTCGCTGGCTGTCGGGCAACGCATTCCCGCAGCGCGAGCCCGATGGTTCGGTTCTGTGGCACGGCTTTATCTTGGATATAACCGACAGGAAACTGGCGGAGGAGGAGTTGCAGGAAAGCCAGAACCGTTTCCTTCTTTTCATGGATTATCTCCCGGCCATCGTCTTTATCAAGGACAGCGAAGGGAGAACTATCTATGTGAACAAGACCATGGATATCGCCCTGGGAGCATCAAAGTGGCTCGGACTTACCCTGCCCGAAATCTTTGATATGGAAATGGCAGCCAGGATCCTGGAAGATGACCGGAGTACCATTAAAATGGGGTATAAGAAGGTGGAGGAGAGTTTCCTTCATCTCGACGGCACCCTGCACCATTATGAAACGCAAAAATTCATGATTCCCGCGGCAGGCAAACACCCCCTCCTGGGGGGAATCGCTGTTGACATCACCGAACGCAGGCAGGCTGAAGATGAACTGAAACAGCTTTCGACCAGGCTCTCCATGGCAACCCGTGCCGGCGGAGTGGGTGTTTGGGACATCGATGTTGAGCACAATATACTGATATGGGACAACCAGATGATGGAACTCTATGGCATCGACAAAAAGAATTTCGTGGGGGCCTATGAAACCTGGGTGGCTGGCGTGCATCCCGACGACAGGGAAAGGGGTGATGCTGAAATCAATGCAGCCATAGCAGGCAAAAAGGAGTTCGATACCGAGTTCAGGGTGGTATGGCCCGATGGTACGGTTCGAAATATTAAGGCGCAGGCCGTGGTTCAACGCGACGCTGCCGGCAGGGCGCTGCATATGATCGGCACCAACTGGGATGTGACGCTGCAGAAAAGGGCCCTGGCCTTTGAAAAAGAGTTGCTTCGGCTCTCGATGCAACTTACGGGGATCCGTGGATCCGGCATCATGTCTTCCATCGATCTCGCCCTGGGCAGTATCGGTGATTATCTCGGAATCGACCGGGCCTATATTTTCGAGTTCAGTCATGAAAATACCCGGATGACCAATTCCCACGAATGGTGTAATGCCGGTATTAAACCCAACATGGGAAAATTCGGGGAAATTCCCATTGATTTGTTCCCATTTCCCATTGAACTGCTCCGTCAGCATCAGGACATCGTGATTCCTTCGGCGCGCTTGTTGCCTGAATCCCGCAAGGCAGAAAGGGAAATCCTTGAATCGTATGGCATTAAAACAGTCATTGTCCTGCCGATCATTATTGATGACAACCTTGTCGGGATGGTCGGGCTGAATACCGAGATTAATGAGAGAGAATACGATTCATTGGAGTTGAACAACCTGCGGGTATGGAGCAATATACTGGCCGGGTTGATCCATAATCAAAGGAATGAGGTCATCCTTGAACAGACCAGGACCAATTATGAAACCTTTTTCAATACCATCGATGATTTTCTATTTGTCCTGGATGTCCGGGGGAATATCATCCATGTCAACAATACGGTTCAGCAACGGCTTGGTTATCCCATAAATGATTTGATGGGCCAGCCGGTGCTGATGGTTCACCCCGAAGAACGCAGGGAGGAGGCGGGCCGGATTGTCGGCGAAATGCTGGCCGGGACGGCCGATTTTTGCCCGGTACCCCTGCTGACCCGCACAGGTTCCTATATCCCTGTGGAAACCAGGGTAAAGCCCGGCTACTGGGATGGAAACCCTGTAATTTTCGGTGTCAGCAAGGATGTGTCAAAAATCAAATTGTCGGAGGAGAAATTTTCAAAGGCCTTCCAGTCGAATTCAACACTGATGGGCATCTCGGGTTTCACAGATGGTGCATTTATTGACGTGAATGAGGCCTTTCATAATACGCTGGAATATTCCCGGGAGGAGATAATTGGCAATACGGCGCACCTGCTCGGGTTGTTTGTTGATACCGGGATCAGGTCGCTCATGATGGAAAAAATATTGCAACATCAGCCTGTAAGAGATTTTGAAACGCAGGTAAGAACCAAATCAGGCCGGATCCTGACAGGACTGCTTTCCGCCGAAATGATCCATATCGGCAAGGATCTGTGCATGCTGACAGTGATGGTTGATATCACCGGCCGGAAACACGCGGAGGAGTTGCTGCAGGCAAAAATGGCACTGCTGGAGGCGCAGAAAAACGCGACGCCCGACGGGATTCTTGTGATCGACGGGCACGGGAAACGCATCCTGATGAACAGCAGGATGGTGGAGATATTCCAGCTTCCCCCGCTACTCGTGGAGGATGAGAATGATGCAGGTTTACTCAGGCATGTGATGGACCTGACGAAATATCCCGACGAGTTCCTGCAGAAGGTTTTGTTTCTTTACGAGCATGTTCATCAGACAAGCCGCGATGAGATTGAGCTGAAAAACGGGATGGTCCTCGACAGGTACTCCGCGCCGGTATTGGGTATAGACGGAAAATCATACGGCAGGATATGGTCTTTCCGCGACATCACTGAACGGAAACACACCGAGCAGGAAATTATCAGGGCAAGAAATGAAGCGGATAAGGCCAACCTTGCCAAGAGTGAGTTTTTATCCCGGATGAGCCACGAGTTACGCACGCCCATGAATTCAATCCTGGGTTTTGCCCAGTTGCTCGACATGGGCGAACTAACACCGGGTCACCGCAAGGGGGTGCATCATATCCTGAACAGCGGGAAGCACCTTCTCAACCTGATCAACGAAGTGCTGGACATTTCGCGCATCGAAGCGGGACGGCTTGCTTTGTCCATGGAACCCATCCAGGCGAGGAGTGTCATCATGGAAATGATCGAGGTGGTTCTTCCTGCTGCGGCTGACCGGGGGCAGGTCATGGAAATGGAGCCGTCGTCAACCGGTTTGCTGTTTGTCAGGGCCGACCGGCAGCGGTTGCGCCAGGTATTGCTAAACCTGATCAACAATGCCGTAAAATACAACGGTGAAGGAGGATCTGTCATTGTCAAAACCAGCCTGAACCTCGAAAGTTTCCCCGGGATCCCCATGATCCGGATATCCATCGTGGATTCCGGCCCGGGGATAAAACCTGAAGATATCGGGAAGCTTTTTCTTCCCTTCCAGCGGATAGGAGCCGAGAAGACCATGATTGAAGGGACCGGGCTTGGGCTTGCACTCGTAAAGGAATTGATGGATGCGATGGATGGCAGGGTAGGCGTTGACAGCATACCCGGCGAGGGAAGCACTTTCTGGATTGAACTGCCGCAGGTTGAGGACAGGGCCGGTACCCCCGGTAATGGTGGCGATGGACTAAAAGCATTGACGAAGACCACGGGGATCTCAGGAACCATCTTATATATCGAAGACAATGTGCCGAATGCCGAACTGGTTGAAGGGATCCTGGTCGCACAGCGCCCGGGCATCCGCCTGGTAACCTCCATGTTCGGAAATTCCGCCGTGGCCTTTGCAACTGGTTACAACCCGGGAATGATACTGCTCGATCTTGACCTGCCCGATATCCAGGGATCTGAAGTCCTGGCAAACCTGCAAGCCAATGAAGCAACCAGGCACTTGCCGGTGGTCATCATCTCGGCCGACGCCACCCAACGGAAAATTGAAATGCTGAAAAATGCCGGCGCCTGCGAATATCTGTCCAAACCGCTCGACATCGCGACTTTCCTGGAGGTGGTAGATAAATACCTGGAAAAACCCGGAAAAAATTGACGACAGGCCTTAGCTCATAAAAATCAACTACTCGTAAATTATCCTTTATGATCGATTCAATCTTTAAAAATGCCAACATCCTCATTGTGGATGACCAGGAAGCCAATATAGACATCCTTGCCGGATTGCTTGAAATACAGGGTTATTCCCATGTGAAAAGCACCACCGATCCGCGCCAGGTGGCGGGTTTGTTAGACACCTTTGCACCCGATCTCATCCTGCTTGACCTGATGATGCCCCATATGTCGGGTTATGAGGTGATGAACCAGCTCAGGGAGCTGATACCTTACAACACCTACCTTCCGATCCTCGTCCTCACCGCCGATATTACCATCGAAGCAAAACAGCGGGCATTATCGGATGGCGCCAGGGATTTTCTTTCAAAACCGTTCGACCTTATTGAAGTCGGGTTACGCATTGAAAACCTGCTTTTTGCCCGATCGCTGCACCAGCAATCGCTTAAACAGAACATACTGCTGGAGGAGAAGGTCAGGGAGCGAACCCTGGCGCTCGAAATATCAAACCAGGAACTCATCCATGCCAGGGATATGGCCGAGGCTGCCGACCGGCTGAAGACCGCCTTCATTAAAAATATCTCCCACGAAATCCGTACCCCGCTCAACGGCATCCTGGGCATGTACCAGGTGCTGACCGATGCTGATCTCTCCCTGGAGGAAAAGGAGGAGTATTTTAAACATTTACAAACCAGCAGCGACCGGCTGATTAAGACGATAACCGATTACCTTGACATTGCGATGCTGGTGTCGGGCAACATGGTGAAGCAGGAGAACATGTTTGATCCCTCTGCCATGGTATATGAGGTGTGCAGCAAGTACACAAATGCCTTCAAATCAAAAAACCTGGTATTAACCATCCAGGATTCGCCTGCAGCTGACCATTTCAATATTGTTACGGACCTTAACCTTGTAAGTAAATCGTTATCTCACCTGGTGGATAATGCGCTGAAATTCACCAGGAAAGGATTTGTTTCGATAGGGTATGCACATCATGACGGGGAGGTTGAATTTTTTGTAAAGGATACAGGGTCGGGGATCGATAGATCGGCTTATGACTCCATCTATAACCTTTTTATGCAGGAAAACGTTTCCGATTCGCGCGGCTACGAGGGGAATGGGCTGGGTTTAACCATCGCCAAAAGAATAATCGAACTGCTTGGAGGCAATATCCGCTTTGAATCGGTAAAGGGCGAAGGCTCGACCTTCTATTTCACAATTCCCTGCCGTGTTGCGGCCGGGGAAAAACGATGAGCCTGTAAAGACTAAACTATGATTTCAGAAAAAGACAAGTTTTCTTTATTTTCCTTCATTACCACGTTGAAAAATGGATGGAAGGTGATCCTGTTGGTGGCAGGGTTGGCCCTTACAGCACTGGCAACCTACATAACCGGGCGTGGAGAAGAGGAGAAGGCAAGGCAGGAATATGTGCTGAATTGCAATGAAATCAAAGCACGGGTAACCGTCAGGCTGCATTCCTACGCCCAGCTGCTGAGATCGGCATCCGCCTTTTTTGCTGCATCCGATACGGTTACCCGCAGCAAATGGAAAACCTACAATGACCCCGAAAAGATCGGGAAGAATTTACCGGGGATCCAGGGCGTGGGATTTGCCTTGCTGATCAACCGGAATCAACTTCCGCATCATCTCCGCCAGATCCGGAGTGAAGGATTTCCCGAATATAACGTGAGACCTGCCGGTGACAGGCCGCTCTATTCATCGATAATCTACCTCGAACCCTTTTGCGGCAGGAACCTCCGGGCATTTGGTTATGATATGCTCACAGAACCCGTCCGCAGGAAGGCCCTTGAAATATCCCGTGATTATGACATTGCGGCGCTTTCAGGAAAAGTAACCCTGGTGCAGGAGACCAGCAGCGATTTGCAGGCAGGCACCCTTATGTACGTTCCGGTATATAAAAACGGGATGCCGGCAGGCACGATGGAACAAAGGCGCTCAGCCATCAAAGGTTGGGTTTATATCCCCTTCCGGATGAACGACCTGATGCAGGGCATCCTGGGACGATGGGAAACCGGGAAATATGAACGGATTCACCTCCAGGTTTATGATGATACCATTTCAGCAACCTCCCTGCTGTACGACAGCCAGCAAAAAGAAAACCTGGTCCAGGGGGATAACCCTTTACGATCGGTCACCATTCACGTTGCATTTAACGGAAAAAAATGGATCCTGTTTTTTACCCGGTCAGATGACCAGTCTGCCTTTATAAGCATTACAGGGTTGTTTGTCCTGGCTGCCGGGATAGCAATCAGCGTGCTGCTGCTGGTGCTTTCCTGGTTGCTGTCCAATACACGGAGCCAGGCGCAACGGATTGCCGGGCAGCTGGTTTCCGAGCGGAAAGACAGCGAAGAACGGTTCCGGACGCTGCTGAATTCAACTGCGGAAGCTATTTATGGAATTGACCTCAGGGGGGACTGCACCTATGCCAATCCCGCCTGTATCCGGTTGACAGGCTACCTTAGCCAGGAAGAACTACTGGGAAAAAACATGCACGACCTCATCCACCATTCCCATGCCGACGGCACCCATTTCGAGGTTGAAGAATGCAGGATCTTCCAGGCATTTCAGAAGGGCATCGGTTCTCATGTTGATGACGAAGTCCTTTGGAGGGCCGATGGGACAAGCTTTCCTGCCGAATACTGGTCCTTCCCGGTGTTTATCAACGGGGTCACGGAAGGGGCGGTGGTCACCTTTTTCGATGTTACCGAACGCAAACGCGCGGAGGAGGAGACGAGAAAGGCCAGGATGGATGCCGAACAGGCCAACAATGCCAAGAGTGAGTTCCTCGCCCGCATGAGCCATGAACTGCGCACTCCCATGAATTCAATTCTCGGCTTTGCCCAATTGCTGGAAATGGGAGAGCTGACCCAGTCCCAAAGCAAAGCGATCAGGCACATCATCAGCAGCGGCGGCCACCTGCTCAACCTGATAAACGACGTGCTCGACATTTCGCGTATTGAGACCAACCGGCTTACCTTCTCCCTTGAACCGGTCCGGCTGAACAACGTTATCCAGGAGGTGCTTTGCATTGTTAAACCAATTGCTGATGCGCGAAGCCTGACCCTGGAGGTTCAATTCACGGATCATCCCGATCTATGTGTCCAGGCCGATCTTCAGCGTTTAAGGCAGGTATTGCTAAACCTGGTCAACAATGCCGTAAAATATACCCCGAAAAACGGTCGCATTGTCATAAAAGCCGGGTTGGGCTCCGATAATACCAATGGTATCCCGCTGGTAAGGATTTCGGTCATCGACAATGGGCCCGGGATTAAACCGGAGGACCTTGAGAAACTATTTCATCCCTTCGAGCGGATCGGTGCTGAAAGAACCGATGTTGAAGGCTCAGGGCTGGGACTGACCGTGGTCAAAAAGCTGATGGATGCCATGGGCGGCATTACCGGTGTCGAAAGCCTGCAGGGAAAGGGCAGTGCCTTCTGGATAGCGTTGCCATTGAGCAGCATGGTGATCCAGCCCGGTCTCCCGGAAACAGATGTCCAACAACATCCTGCAAAGGAAGAAATGAAGGGGACGATTTTATATGTTGAGGATAATATCCCGAATACGGAACTTGTTGAGGGGATCCTCGGGAATCTCCGCCCGGGAATCATGCTGGTGACAACGATCTATGGAAAATCGGCGGTTACCTATGCAAAGGAATATTCACCCGGTTTGATATTGCTCGATCTCGATCTGCCCGATATCCACGGCAGTGTGGTAATGGAATTACTGCAGGCGGATGCGGCGACCGCACAGGTGCCCGTGGTCATTATCAGTGCGGATGCCTCTCCCCGGAGAATAGAAGAGTTGCTGAAATCAGGGGCCAGGGACTATTTATCAAAACCGATCGATGTGGTCCATTTTTTGAACGTGGTTGACAGGTGGATGGGGAAGGCAGTAGGCAATAGGCAGTAGGCAGTGAACTTATAATTAAGGAAAGATGGTTGATTTATTGTTTAAGGAGGCCAGGATACTGATCGTGGATGATCAGCAGGCGAATATTGACCTTCTTTCAGGTTTGCTTGATATCCAGGGGTATACCAATATTAAAACAACAACCGATTCGAGGATGGTGGTCAGTCTCTTCAAATCGTTCGCTCCCGATCTGATCCTGCTCGACCTGATGATGCCCTACTTCACAGGATTCGATGTGCTGGGACAGCTAAAAGAGCTGATTCCTGAAAATTCATATTTACCCATCCTGGTCCTTACGGCAGATATCTCCTCCGAAGCAAAAAAACGGGCGCTTTTTGGCGGCGCAAGGGATTTTCTCTCAAAGCCCTTTGATATGGTGGAGGTGGCGCTGAGAATCGACAACCTGCTTTTCGCCAGGTACTTGTATAATAATTTGCAGAATGAGAACAGGGTACTGGAGGAGCGGGTAAGAGAACGAACTGCGGAACTGGAGGTGTTAAATGCAGAACTGCTTGTTGCCACTGAAAAGGTTGAGACAAGCGACAGGCTTAAGTCAGTCTTTATCAGGAATCTGTCGCACGAGATACGCACCCCGCTGAACGGCATCCTGGGTATGTACCAGGTGCTGACCGATCCCGCACTAACCAGCCACGACAAGGATGAAAACCTGGTTTACCTCAGGAAAAGCAGCAACAGGCTTATCAGGACCGTAACCGATATGATGGATATCTCCCTGATCGTATCTGACAACATGCCGGTCAGGGAAACTTTGTTTGATCCCGCGGTGCTGGTCGAAAAGCTTTTCAACAGTTTCAAAACGGACGGGGAGACCGGGAATGTTTCCTTTAAACTGCAAAGCGGATTGCGGCCGGGCAGTTGCCAGGTAAAATCAGATCCGGACCTGTTGCTGAAAGCGCTTTCGCCGCTGATTGATAACGCGCTGAAATTCACCGGCACAGGACAGGTTGTTGTAGGCCTGGAGCTGAAGGACCGGGAACTGTTGTTTTCTGTGAGGGATACCGGGATCGGAATTGATGCGGCGGCACAGGCCTTGATCTTTGAGCCTTTTATGCAGGAGAATATCCTGCTCACGCGCGGCCATGAAGGAAACGGGCTTGGGTTGTCGATTGCCTCGGGTTTAGCCGATATCCTCGGGGGAAGGATTAGCCTGGAGTCGGTCAAAGGAGAGGGCTCTGCCTTTTTCTTCAATTTGCCGGCAGAAACTTTTGCAGGAGCGGGCAGTATGCCTGGCAATGCCCAAACCGATCATGCCGTAACGGTACTCCCGGCCATCCTGATCACCGATGATGATGTGCTTTCCAGGAAATACCTTGAATTTATCCTGAATGACCAGGCATCCGCCATTTTCCAGGCAAAAAACGGCCGGGAGGCTGTTGATATTTGCCGTGAACACCCTGAAATAAATTTGGTAATGATGGATCTCAAAATGCCGGTAATGAACGGCTTTGAGGCGACCCGTGAGATCCGGAAATTCAATACGGGGGTTGTTATCATTGTCCAGACCGCCTATGACGACCAGGAGGTTCGCGAAACGGCCCATGCTGCCGGCTGCAATGATTTTATCACAAAGCCTGTCGACGAAGTGCTGCTGTTGAAGCTGATGGCTAGCTATTTCAGTGTTTCCTGACAGCAATATCCCCTTCCCTCTTTATAAAGTCTTTATATGATCGGGCTAAGATTCGTATAAAATCCTTATAGGATCGGTTGCAATTTTGTACCGTTCTTATACGATATAAAATGAATACGACAATTTTATTGGTTCAACCGGTTATTACGAAGGCAGGCCCGGGCTACGGCTACCTGGCCGGG
Organism: Bacteroidota bacterium; assembly: GCA_037133475.1. Lineage (GTDB taxonomy): Bacteria > Bacteroidota > Bacteroidia > Bacteroidales > FEN-979 > CAIVAT01. The sequence continues at coordinate 15,509 of JBAXOB010000011.1, read as the reverse complement.
GCGATCATAGCGCTGGCTGTTTTCGGATACCTTATTTATACCCTTGTCAAACCCGACAAATTTTAAACGCCAAAACCATGTTTTGCATGTTCATCATATTGAAATTCTTGAGCGGGCTGATCCTCCTTTTCGCTGCCGGGCGATTTGCCGGCCATCTTTTCCATCCGGACAAACAGATAAAATAACAAGCGATGACCTTTTCCGATATTTTCCAGGTATTCCTCTTTTTTGTCCTGCTGATAGGCCTTACCCCGGTTTTAGGAAGTTACATGGGCCATGTTTTCAGTGGGGAACGGCATGCTTTGCGGCCGGTTTTAGGCTGGCTTGAAAGACTGGCCTACAGGTTTTCGGGTGTCGACCCTGAAGAGGACAGCAACTGGAAGTCATACACTTTTTGCCTGCTTTTGTTCAACCTCGCCGGGTTTCTCTTCCTGTTCCTGATCCAGGTTGTCCAGGCCCGGCTGCCCCTGAACCCTGCAAACCTGCCCAATGTGTCGTGGGATTCGGCCTTCAACACATCGGTGAGTTTTATGACCAACACCAACTGGCAGGGATATGCCGGTGAAACCACCCTGGGCTATTTCGTTCAGATGGTTGGGCTGACAGTCCAGAACTTTGTCAGCGCGGCAACCGGCATCGCCGTATTACTGGCGCTGATCAGGGGCGTTTCACGCAAAAGTACCGGGCAGTTGGGTTGTTTCTGGGTTGACCTTACCCGGTCGACCCTGTATGTGCTGTTGCCGCTTTCGATCCTGCTGTCGATTGTCCTGGTTGGACAGGGCGTTGTTCAGAATTTTAAAACCAATGATACCGTTCAGACACTGCAGGGGGGGGCGCAGGTCCTTCCCATGGGGCCGGCCGCGTCGCAGATTGCCATCAAACAGCTGGGTACCAATGGCGGTGGCTTTTTTAACGCCAACAGCGCTCACCCGTTCGAAAATCCAACGCCCTTCAGCAATTTCCTCCAAATGCTGGCGATCCTGCTCATCCCGGCGGGTTTGACCTATACCTATGGCAAAATGACCGGGTCGGCTCGGCAGGGATGGACTATCTTTTCGGTGATGCTGATCCTGCTGCTCGCGGGTTTGGGAATTTCACTTTATGCAGAGTATTCACCCAATGCCATTTTCGGCAACCTTTCCCTCATGGAGGGGAAAGAGACCCGTTTCGGCATTGCCGGCAGTATCCTTTGGGCCACCATAACCACTGCCGCGTCGAACGGCTCCGTCAATGCCATGCACGACAGCCTCTCCCCACTGGCAGGGATGATCGCCATGATCAACCTGATGCTGGGGGAGATCATCTTCGGCGGGGTGGGCGCCGGGTTGTACGGCATGGTCGTATTTATCATACTGACTGTATTTATTGCTGGGCTGATGGTGGGGCGCTCGCCTGAGTACCTGGGAAAGAAGATCGAGGCCTTTGAGGTCCAGATGGCCATGATAGCGGTTCTTGCACCCAATATCATCATCCTGGTCTTTACCGCCTGGGCCTCGGTATGCCAGCCGGGTCTTACATCCCTCGGGAATGCAGGTCCGCACGGATTTTCTGAAATCCTCTATGCCTACAGTTCGGCAGCGGGGAATAATGGCAGCGCCTTTGCCGGGTTGAATGCAAATACGGTTTTTTACAACCTGACGCTCGGTGTTGGCATGCTGGTGGGACGCTTTGGTATTATTATCCCCGTGATGGCGATTGCCGGCAATATGGCAAAAAAGAGGGTAACGCCTGTGTCGGCCGGGACCTTCCGGACGGATAACTGGTTGTTTATCGGCCTGCTGATAGCCGTGATCCTGATCGTTGGCGGCCTTACCCATTTTCCTGCCCTGGCACTTGGCCCGGTTGCAGAGCATTTACTGATGAATCACGGCATAACATTTTAATAATTATTCAAGATGAGTATCAAAACAGGATCAGGCCTCTTTAACAGCAGGATGTTGCTCAAGGCGGCAAAGGACAGTTTCGTCAAATTAAATCCTGTGTCACTGGTGAAAAATCCTGTCATCTTTATTGTGGCAATCGGATCGGTGCTCACCACCGCCATCGTTTTGGCGGGAATTTGCCAGGGCAGTTTCTCCTCCTTCAACCTCCAGATCGCCATCTGGCTCTGGTTTACCGTTTTGTTCGCCAATTTCTCAGAGGCCATTGCCGAGGGCCGGGGCAAAGCCCAGGCTGAAAGCCTCAGGAAAAACAGGACCCTGGCGAAAGCACGAAAGATTACCGGTAAACAGGAGGTTGTGGTCACGGCAACTGAACTAAAGATGGGAGATATCGTGGTTTGTGAAGCTGGGGATGTTATACCCTCCGATGGCGAAGTCATTGAGGGCATAGCCAGCGTTGACGAGTCGGCTATCACTGGCGAATCGGCCCCGGTGATCCGGGAGAGCGGGGGAGACCGTTCGGCGGTCACAGGCGGTACCATGGTGATCAGCGACAGGATTCTTGTGCGGATTACCACCGAGCCCGGGAATACCTTTATTGACCGCATGATCGCCCTGGTAGAGGGGGCGAGGCGTCAGAAAACCCCGAATGAAATTGCGCTTTCCATCCTGCTTTCAGGGTTGTCGATCATTTTCCTGCTGGCGGTGGCCACACTGCCGGCCTTCTTCGGGTACAGCCTTGCGGCATCGGGTTTGCCCCAATCGCAAAACCTGACGGTCCCGGTTCTGATCGCCTTGCTGGTTTGCCTGATCCCCACGACGATCGGGGGGCTGCTCAGCGCCATTGGCATCAGCGGCATGGACAGGCTGATCCAGCGCAACGTCATTGCCACCAGCGGCCGCGCCATTGAAGCGGCAGGGGATGTCGACGTGCTTTTACTCGATAAGACAGGCACCATCACCCTGGGCAACCGGATGGCAACCGATTTTATCCCTGCCACAGGGGTCGCGCCCGTAGAGCTTGCAGATGCCGCTCAACTATCGTCCCTTTCGGATGAAACGCCTGAAGGACGCTCCATTGTCATCCTGGCAAAGGAAAGATTCAATATCCGCGGCCGGGAAGTTCATCAGATGAATGCCGTATTCATCCCGTTTACAGCCCAATCGAGGATGAGCGGGATAGACTTTACGGATGAGGAAAATGTCGTCCACCGGATCCGCAAAGGTTCATCGGAAGCTATCCGTACCTTTATTCAAAACAACAATGGCTTTTATCCCCGGGAGGTCCAGCAGATCGTCGCAGGACTCGCGCGGCAGGGGGCAACGCCCCTGGTGGTCGCGGAAGATGCCAGGGTGCTGGGTGTGATCCATTTGAAAGACATCGTGAAGGGTGGGATCAAACAGCGGTTTGCCGAGTTGCGTAGGATGGGAATACGGACTATCATGATCACCGGGGATAACGCGCTCACAGCCGCCGCCATTGCCGCCGAAGCCGGGGTGGATGATTTTATGGCGGAGGCTACCCCGGAGGACAAGTTACGGAGGATCCGTGAAGAACAGGCTTCAGGGCACCTTGTAGGGATGATCGGCGACGGCACCAACGATGCCCCGGCCCTGGCCCAGGCCGATATCGGTATCGCCATGAATACCGGGACCCAGGCTGCAAGGGAGGCCGGCAACATGGTCGACCTCGACAGCAATCCCACCAAACTGATCGAAGTGGTCGAGGTGGGCAAACAGCTGCTGATGACACGCGGCTCGCTGACCACCTTCAGCATCGCCAATGATGTGGCCAAATATTTCGCCATCATCCCGGCCATCGCCATCTCCCTATATTCGGGCAAAAACGGTATCGGCCCGCTCTCGGTGCTGAATGTCATGAACCTGGGATCGCCCCATAGCGCCATTTTAAGTGCTGTGATCTTCAACGCGATCATTATCATCATGCTGGTTCCGCTTGCCCTGAAGGGCGTGCGGTATAAACCGGTCTCCGCCAACGCGGCCCTCTCCCGGAACCTGCTCATCTTCGGGTTGGGAGGACTTGTCGCCCCCTTCATCGGGATTAAACTGATTGACATGCTTATTAACTTCTGAACCAGGGTGCGCCCCGGGATTCCCGGGACCACCGGCCATAAAATAAACAGAATGAAAACACTCCTGATTTCTTTGCGGATATTCCTCTTTTTTACCATCCTGACCGGGATCATTTATCCCTTGCTGGTTACCGGAATCGCACAATCAGTGTTCCCTGCAAAAGCTAATGGAAGTATCATCAGGGCCGGCACCAAAGAGACCGGGAGCATCCTGATCGGTCAGCAATTTGATTCGGCCGGGTATTTCTCGTCACGGCCATCGGCGGTCGCATACAACCCGCTGCCCTCCGGGGGTTCCAATTACGGGCTGACCAGCGAAAAGCTAAGAATCCTGGTCGCTGAAAGAAAAAGAGCATTTATCGCCATGAACCACCTCGACAACCTGGCAGCTGTCCCTGCCGAAATGCTCTTCTCCTCGGCCAGCGGCCTCGATCCCCATATTTCACCCCTGGCCGCGCTGATGCAGGCTGACAGGGTTTCGGAGGCCCGCCAGTTCAACGGTGCCCAGCGTCAAAAGTTGCTGCAGTGTATCGGGCAGCTCACCGAACATCGCCAGTATTTATGTTTCGGGGAAGAGCGGATTAACGTTTTATTGTTAAATTTAGAGATTGATAAGATACGATGAACATGAAGGGGGATGACCGGCCCGATCCTGATGAACTGCTTGCTTCGCTGATCAGCGGGGAGGATAAAAGCAGGCGTGGGAAGTTGAAGATATTTTTCGGCATGTGTGCCGGCGTGGGCAAAACCTATACCATGCTGCAAACCGCCCATGCCGAAAAAATCAAAGGCCAGGATATCATCATCGGGTATGTTGAAACACACAACCGCAGGGAAACGGCCCGTTTGGCGGAGGGATTTGAGCTGATCCCCCGGAAGACTTTATTTTACAAGGAAACGCCGATCGGGGAGATGGACCTGGATGCGATCATTGCCCGGAAACCAAGGATAGTGCTGGTCGATGAACTGGCCCACACCAACGCCGCGGGAAGCCGGCATGCCAAACGGTACCAGGATGTGCTGGAAATCCTTGAATCGGGAATCAGTGTCTATACAACCCTGAACGTGCAGCACCTGGAAAGCCGTTCTGAAACAGTTGCCCAGATCACCGGAATTACGGTCCGTGAAACCCTGCCGGATGAAATCTTCGAAAATGCCGATGAGGTGGAGGTCGTTGACCTTCCCCCGGATGAACTGCTGCAGCGGTTGTCGGAGGGGAAAGTGTATTCGGCTGAACGATCGAAGGAGGCAATCGAAAATTTCTTTCGCAAGGGGAATATCACCGCCCTTCGGGAAATGGCCCTGCGTATTGTGGCCGACCGTGTGGACAGGCAGTTGCATGAATACATGCAGGATAAACGGATCCGCGGGCCGTGGAAATCGGGACTGCACCTGCTGGCTGCCATAGGACCGAGCCCCTTTTCAGCCAAGTTGCTCAGATGGGCCAAAACCCTTGCCTTTTCAATGGGAGCCGACATTCAGGCCCTGTACGTTGAGACCCTGCACAAACTGACTCCCAGGGAAAGGGAGCAGCTCGACAAAAATATCAACCTGGCAAAACAACTGGGTATCAAACTCAGGATCATCACCAGCAACGACATCGTAAAGGCTGTTGTTGATTTTGCCCAGAAGGAGAATGTGACCCACATCATCGTCGGCAAGCCCCGGGTCAGGAACCTTTTTTCCATGTTGCGGCTGGGGCGGTTTGTAAACAGGCTGATCAGGTTCAGCGGCAACATCGATGTCTATATCCTTGGATCTGACAACCTGGCTAAGGATAAGTACAGGGGCAGGGAATTTATCCCGGCCTTTACCTCCAACGCCTTGCAATATCTCACCATTCCCCTCTTTGTCATTCTGCTCTCCGCCTTCAGTTACCTTGTCAAAGATTTTATTGGTTACCAGGTTGTCTCCTTTGTGCTGCTGTTCCTGGTTTCCATACTCGCCCTTTTTTACGGGACCGGCCCGATTTTGCTGGCCGCGGCACTGAGTGCCTTTATCTGGGACTTCTTTTTCATCCCTCCCCAGTTTACCCTGAATGTCGGGAAACCCGAGGATATGCTTATGCTGGTCATGTTCTTCATCATTGCACTGCTGAATGGTATCCTGACGTCAAAAGTCCGCCGCCAGGAGAAAAAGATCAGGGTCAGGGAGGAGCGCACCCATGCACTGTACCAGCTGACCAGGGATCTCAACCTTGTTTCAGGGCTGGAGGAGGTGACGGTGGTGGCAGCCGCCTACATTAAGAAATATTTCAATCTCGAATGCGACATTATCCTTCAAACAGAACAGAAGCAACTGGATATGCAATCCTGCCGTGAGACCGGGTTGAAACTTTCGAAAAACGATTCGAGCATTGCTGACTGGGTTTTTAAACATTCGTCCATTGCAGGAAAATTTACCGATACACTGCCCTCCACAGAAAACACCTTTTATCCTTTGACAGGAAATAAGGAGAACATGGGGGTGGTTGTGGTGAAACTCCCGGGCATTTTCACCCATGGCGAGGAGCAGTTCTGGGAGGCATCACTTTCCCAGATATCGGGCAAGGTTGAACGTGAATTCTTAAGGATTGACTCCCGGAAAGCCTATATCCTGGCAGAGTCTGACAGGCTTTACAAAACCCTGTTTAATTCGATTTCACATGAGTTGCGGATCCCGGTAACCACCATAATCGGTGCTTCCGACACGTTGTTGACACAGGATTACCCCGAAGCGACCAGGCAAAGGCTCTACCATGAAATAAACACGGCTTCGGTGCGGCTTAACAGGCTCATTGGAAACCTGCTGAATATGTCGCGGCTCGAATCGGGGATGATTTCCCTGCGCCGCGACTGGTGTGATGTTCATGACCTGGCAAACAGCGTGTTGCAATCTTTAAAACAGGAATTGCAACCCTTCGCAGTAACGGTGATCATCCCTGCGGAAATGCCACTGGTGAATATTGATTTTGGAATTATCGACCAGGTGCTTCATAACCTGCTACTGAATGCCACGCAAAACTCCGAAGCCGGGAGCAGCATCAGGCTGAAGTTTTTCTACGACCAGGGCATCCTGTCGATCCAGGTGATGGACAGGGGACATGGGTTTCCCCCTTCCGGCCTGTCGCTGGTGTTTAATAAGTTTTACAGGGGTAAAGATGCCCAATCCGGCGGAACCGGGTTGGGACTCTCCATCGTGAAAAGTTTTGTGGAGGCCCACCAGGGTAAGGTAATTGCCGAAAACCGCAAAAACGGGGGGGCAATCTTCACCATAACCATCCCGGTGCTTGTCACGGGAATGGAACAGTTAACCAGGAATAAAGAGTAGATGGGGACTGCAGGCAATATATTGATCATTGATGACGAGGTTCAGATCCGCAGGTTGCTGGAAATCACCCTTTCTGCCAACGGTTACAGGATCTGCGAAGCATCTTCCGGGAAAGAGGGCCTTGCCCTGGCGGCATCGGTTCAACCCGCGCTGATCATCCTGGATCTGGGTCTGCCCGATGTCGACGGGCTGGAGGTGCTGAAGACGCTGCGCGAATGGTATCATAAACCTGTTATAATCCTCTCGGTAAGAAGTTCCGAGGATGATATCATCAATGCCCTCGATGCCGGCGCAAACGACTACCTGACCAAGCCGTTCCGCACCGGTGAACTGCTGGCGCGGATCCGCGTCGCTGCCCGGCAAAGCCTGGATGTGCCAGCTAAACAAATCCTTGAATTCGGCTCCCTGACCATCGACCTGGTCAACCATACCGCCCGGAAGAACAATGAACTGGTAAAACTTACCACCACCGAGTTTGCCCTGCTTGGGCTGCTGGCCAGGAATGAGGGCAGGGTGCTGACCCACCAGTATATCCTGAAGGAAATTTGGGGCATGGGATATATCGAACAAACCCAGTATTTACGGGTGTTTGTCGCCCAGCTCCGGAAAAAAATAGAGGATGATCCCTCCCGGCCGGCATTGCTCAACACCGAATCGGGCATTGGCTACCGGTTTGGCAGCTGACAATGGATCCCGCCTGGTAACAACAGGTTGCTAGTAGGTATGTCCGCCCTCCTCCATCTCCGCCTCGTCGATCTTTTTGTTGTTGATCGCCTTCCAGGCATACCACACGTATGCCGCCACGAAAGGCACCAGGAGGGAAACATAGCTCATGATGGTCAGGGTGTAGCGGCTCGATGAACTGTTATGGATGGTCAGTGAACTCTGGATGTCATAAACGGAAGGGTAATAGGCCGTGTCGTTGAATCCCGCCATGCAGAACAATGCGAAAACAGTCAGGAATGTGCCGGTTCCGGCATACCAGAACCCCGAGGAGCCGTTCTTTTGCATGTCAACCAGGGGAAGGGCGACGCCAAGCAGGACAAAGACAACGCCCGAGGCGAAGATCATCAGCACCAGGGGCATCTGCACGAGGTTGTGGTAATACTTGTTCATTTCCCCATAGATAATCCCCTCCACAGGTCTTACCGCAAATCCCGGCCTGATCAGGATGGCATAGAGAAAGGCCAGGAAACAGACCAGGAAGGGAACGATGTTGATCAGCAACTGCTTCCTGCAACGGGCCATGATCTCCTCATGGTCAATGGTGTTCATGAAATAAAGTGTTCCGAGAACTCTTGACAGGAAAAAGACGGCAAGCCCGAGTGCGACGTTCCGCCAGTTCAGCAGGGCTTCGAGACCGTGCGCGGGATCCATCCAGCGCGAAATGGCAGGGTCGGCAAGGTTGGTCAGGGCCGACCTGTTGACCAGGAAGGAGGATCCCGTGAAAAATGTCGCCACGGCTGTCCCCAGCAGCAGGGTGCCGAGTAACCCGTTGATGATCAGGAACCATTCGTAGGTTTTATGTCCCAGCAGGTTGTTGGGTTTGCTGCGGAATTCGTAGGCCACGGCCTGGATGATAAAGGGAAAAAGGATCGCCATCCAGACCCAGTAGGCGCCTCCGAAGCTGGTGGAATAGAACAGGGGAAAAGAGGCGAAAAAGGCGCCGCCGAAGGTGACCAGGGTGGTAAAGGTGAATTCCCACTTCCTGCCAAGGGTATTGACCAGCATCTTGCGTTCGGGTTCGGTTTTGCCGATGGTGTAGATCAGGGTCTGCCCTCCCTGGACAAACATCAGGAACACCAGGAGGCTGCCCAGGATGGAGATGATGATCCAACAATATGACTGCAGGGTTTCGATAGGCATAGTTTCAAACATCAGTGTGCTCCTCCCTCTTTTGGTCCGTTTTTAATTTGTCTGAGCATAATCTTTAGTTCGGCGATCAGCAGCACGGTGAACAGGGCTGCAAACAGCCAGAAGGTGATCACCACCGAGGTGGCGTCGATCTTCGATACGGCTGCCATCACGGGCATCAGGTCCTGGATCACCCAGGGTTGGCGACCCACTTCGGCTACCACCCAGCCCGCCTCGGATGCCAGGTAAACAAAGGGGATGGTTATTACCCCGACCCACAGCAGCCATCGCTGGCTTTCCAGTTTGTCATTCCTGGAAAGATAAAGCACAACCGCAAATAACAGGATAAAAAACAAACCCAGGTAAACCATCAGGTGGAAGCTGTAATAGGTGAGGGGAACATTGGGGATCACGCTTTGCGGACTGTTCAGGTAGGCGTACCCGAACCACGGGAAGTTATCCCTGAGCACCTTCAGGGCACTGTCGCCCCTGGCCGTATCTTTGGCAGCCTTCGCGTCGCGCCAGGCGCCCAGGGCCGAAACCGCCTGTTTCCCGCGGCTGATCTTCTCCTCAATCGAAAAGCTCTTCTCTTTTTCCTGGCTGTTGACGGGGTTGAACCCGGGTTTGAAACCTCCCTTCACCAGGTCGTCCACCCCCGGCACAAAGGCGTCGGGGTTCCGGTAGCCGAGGAAGGAGAGCAGCTTCGGAAATTCTATCTTTACCAGGAAGGCATCTTTGCCATCACCCTGTTTCTTGCCAGGGTCGAGGATGCCCCAGGCAACCAGTCCGGCACCCTGTTTCCCCTGGTATAATCCCTCCATGGCAGCAAGTTTCATGGGTTGCTTTTGCGAAACCTGGTAGGCAGAGCCATCGCCCGTGAAGGCGAGCAGGAGGGAGGTGGCAAGCCCGAAAATTGAGGCAACCAGGATGCTGCGTTTTGCCAGTGCGGTATGCCTCCCTTTCAGCAGGAACCAGCAGCTGATGCCGATCACAAACACCGAGGCGGTCACATAACCCGATGAAACGGTATGCAGGAATTTGTTTACGGCAACCGGGGAAAAGAGTACCGCCCAGAAATCCACCATCTCGTTGCGCGAAGTTGCGGGGTTGAACTGCATTCCCACAGGATATTGCATCCATGCGTTGGCCACCAGGATCCACAAGGCCGAGAGGTTGGCGCCAAGGGCGGTAAGCCAGGAGGAGGCGAGGTGAAATCGCCTGCTGACCTTGTTCCAACCGAAAAACATAACGGCAATAAAGGTCGACTCCAGGAAAAAGGCCATGATCCCCTCGATGGCAAGCGGTGCACCGAAAATGTCGCCTACAAACCAGGAATAGTTCGACCAGTTGGTGCCGAACTGGAACTCCAGGATGATCCCGGTTGCCACACCGATGGCAAAATTGATGCCGAACAGAGTAAGCCAGAACTGGGTGATTTTTTTCCATTCCACATCACCTGTTTTAACATAGATGGTCTCCATGATGGCGACGATAAAAGCGAGTCCAAGGGTGAGCGGAACGAAAATCCAGTGATAGATGGCGGTCAGGGCGAACTGTGCCCTCGACCAGTCAATCAGCGAAAGATCTATAGGTTGAGGCATGAAGTTGTGGTGTTTTGGGATGGCAAAGATACCTAAATATTATCGTTCATTTAAGCCCTGATTCTGATAATCCAATGCTGTTTTGTTTAATTTTGCCGCGCCTTGAATGGGCACCATGCACCCAGCACGCGATTGCCAGTACCGGGTTTTGAAGCGGGCCGTAATGCCATGAAATTGCCATAAGTACCACGTTCATGCAAACCTTGAATGATAATTTATGGCTATTCCATATGGCCCGAAAAAATAAATATTAACATATGAAATAATGAACGATGTCTAGATATTCTGCCGGAACAAACCCCGATTTTCACGCAAATGCATGCTACCATTGCGGAGAGGATTGCGGGGCAGTGCCCATAGTCTTTGAGGACAAACAGTTTTGCTGTTCCGGCTGCAGGACAGTCTATGGAATCCTCAGCCAGAGCGACGCCTGCGATTATTACAACTTCGAAAAGCATCCCGGGCTGACCGCGGGCAACCGGGAGGTGGGCAGCCGGTATGCCTATCTCGACAACGAGGAGATTCGCCGCGAACTGCTCGAATTCTCCGAAGAGGGGGTGAGCAAAATAAAACTCTTTATCCCGGCAATCCATTGCAGCTCCTGCATCTGGCTGCTTGAAAACCTGCAGCGGCTGAACGAGGGGGTAATGCATTCGGCCGTCAACTTCGTGAAAAAGGAGGTGATCATCACCTTTCATGATGGAAAGATCACGCTTCGCCAGCTCGTCGAATTGCTGGTATCCATTAATTATATACCCCAGATCAACCTTGATTCCGTTGAAAAGGGCTCCAAACGCAAGGTAAACCGCGGCATATACTATCGCCTCGGGGTTGCCGGCTTCTGTTTTGGGAACATCATGCTTTTCAGTTTTCCAGGCTACCTGAGTATTGACGACAGCATCGAACACCTGCTGCGGCAGAATTTCGGTTTGCTGAACATCCTCTTCGGGATCCCGGTCGCCTTTTATTCGGGTTCGGTATTTATCATTTCAGCCTGGAAGGGGCTCCGCAAAAAATTTATCAGCATCGATGTGCCAATTGCCATCGGCATCCTGGTGCTGTTTTTCAGGAGCTTTTATGAGATAGCTTCCGGAACCGGGAACGGATTTATGGACTCTCTTGCCGGTTTGGTGTTCTTCCTTTCCATCGGCCGGTGGTACCAGGATAAGACCTATGCCGCCCTCTCCTTCGAGCGTGACTATCGTTCCTATTTTCCCGTAGCGGTGACCGTGCTTTCCGATGACCGGGTCGAATCGATCATCCCGCTGAAGAACCTAAAGGTGGGTATGCGCATCGTGGTCAGGAACCAGGAGCTGGTGCCGGCCGATGCCCTGCTCGTAAAAGGAGATGGATCCGTTGATTACAGCTTTGTTAGCGGTGAGTCTGCCCCGGTCACCAAGAAAGAGGGCGATCGCATTTTTGCCGGCGGCCGCCAGGCAGGACCCTCCATCGAACTGATCGTCGAACGCGAGGTGGCCCAGAGCCGGCTCACCGAGCTGTGGAACCAGGATATGACAGGCGCTGAAAAACAGACAAGGTGGGACTCTATCATGGATGTGATCAGCCGCTATTTTACCGCTGCCATCCTCCTCCTTGCCACCATATCCGGGATTGCCTGGTGGTTTATCAGCCCCTCCCAGTCGTTCATGGTGGTCACGGCGATCCTGATCGTAGCCTGTCCCTGCGCCCTGGCGATGACCTACCCGTTTTCGATGGGCGGGACAATGCGGGTTTTTGGCCGCCATAATTTTTACCTGAAAAGGACCGGCGTGGTGGAGACCCTGGCCAGGATTGATACCATTGTATTTGACAAAACCGGGACGATCACGCGAAATGTCGGCCAGGGTGCCGACCTTGCGGGGCTGACCCTGACACGGGACGATCTGCAGCGGCTCTCCTCCCTGGTGCGGCATTCGACACATCCGGCCAGCGTTGCCATCTACCGGCAGCTGCAGGGCTTCGATGCCCTCCCCGTGGAGGATTTTGCCGAGATCCCCGCCAGGGGCGTTGAAGGCCGGGTTGAAGGCCGGTTTCTCCGCGTTGGCTCCGGTGATTTTGTCATGGGAATAACCACATTGCCATCTGTTGCCGGAAGGGTTTATATTTCCGTTGATGACCGGCCTGCCGGTTTTATCGATATCAAAAATCAATACCGCGATGGGATGCGGGAGGTGTTGTCGGAACTCGCGCAACGCTATGAACTGCACCTGCTTTCCGGAGATAACGATGCCGAATTGCCTACCCTGCTTGAATTTTTTCCTTCACGTGACCACCTGCATTTTAACCAGTCGCCGAAGGATAAGCTTGAGTACATCCGCCGGCTGAAGACTTCCGGGAAGAGGGTCCTGATGATAGGCGATGGCCTGAACGACGCCGGCGCCCTGCGCGAAAGCGATTGCGGGATTTCCATTGCCGACGACATCTACCATTTTTCTCCTGCCTGCGATGCCATCCTAGAGTCGGCACAATTTCAAAAACTCCCCGGTTTTATCTCCTTCAGCCGGACCGCAATGAGGATCGTTTTCCTGAGCATTGTTTTATCATTTCTTTATAACGTTGTTGGACTTAGCTTTGCCATTACAGGCAACTTGTCGCCCGTGGTTTCAGCTATATTGATGCCCCTCAGTTCCGTATCAATCGTAACTTTTGTTACGGTATCTGTGTCGCTGTCAGCCCGGTTCAGTAAGTTTTTCAAAGCCTGATAGATTTGGTCTGAATCTAAATATGTAGTTTCCACCATATTTCATTCGTTGTATTTTGGAAATTTGATACTTTAATCTTTATTTTGCCGCCAAGTGGAAAAAATATGAGTGTAATCCTTGTCCTGGTTGCTTTCAGTGTTGTCCTCGCGGGTGGGTTTCTGGTTGCCTTTTTCTGGTCGGTCAGGAATGGTCAGTACGATGACCCCTACAGTGCCTCCGTCAGGATACTTTTTGAAGATGAAAAACCCCGTGAACCGTCCAAAACCGATTCCACTCTTGCCAAGCCGACCGAAGAACCCTCACCAAACCAATAACATATGGAAAATCAGACATTTTACTATGACAACAAAATTGTAAAAAACTTTGCCTATGCAACCCTTTTCTGGGGCGTAGTCGGCATGGTTGTCGGACTTTTACTGGCGTTACAATTCATCTGGCCGGCACTTACTTTTGGTATTCCTTATACCACCTTCGGCCGCATCCGCCCGATCCATACAAATGCCGTCATCTTTGCGTTTGTGGGTAACGGGATGTTCACCGGGATCTATTACTCGCTCCAGCGGCTTTGCAAAGCCAGGATGTTCAACGACCTGCTCAGCAAGATCAACTTCTGGGGATGGCAGCTGATCATCGTGCTGGCCGCCGTTACCTTTGCATGCGGCGCAACCACAGGCAAGGAATATGCCGAACTGGAATGGCCGATCGACATCCTTGTTGCCGTGATCTGGCTTGTTTTCGGAGCCAACATGATCGGTACGATCGTCAAACGCAGGGTACAGCACATTTATGTGGCCATCTGGTTTTACATCGCAACCTTCGTAACCATTACGGTGCTGCATGTTACCAACAGCCTCGAGATCCCCGTAACCCTTTTTAAAAGCTATCCGATTTATGCCGGTGTACAGGATGCACTGGTACAGTGGTGGTATGGTCATAATGCCGTTGCATTTTTCCTGACCACGCCGTTCCTGGGGCTGATGTATTATTACCTTCCCAAGGCAGCCAACCGCCCGATCTATTCATACCGCCTTTCCATCGTCCATTTCTGGGCGCTGATCTTTCTTTATATCTGGGCTGGCCCGCATCACCTTTTATACAGTGCGTTACCCGGTTGGGCACAGTCGCTGGGCGTCGTCTTCTCCGTGATGCTCATCGCTCCGTCATGGGGTGGTATGGTCAACGGCCTGCTTACGCTTCGTGGCGCGTGGGACCGTGTTCGTGAGGACCCAGTTCTGAAATTCATGGTTGTTGCCGTTACGGCTTACGGCATGTCGACCTTTGAAGGTCCGATGATGTCGACCAAGACGGTCAATGCAATTTCACATTTTACCGACTGGACCGTTGGACACGCCCATATCGGCGCCCTCGGATGGAATGGCTTCCTTACCTTTGCCGTTTTGTATTATTTGATTCCCAGGATGTTCCAGACCCAGCTCTTTTCAAAGAAAATGGCCAACGCCCATTTCTGGATCGGCACCCTCGGCATTATTTTTTATGCCGTTCCTTTATATTGGGGCGCCATCACCCAGGCTTCGATGTGGAAAGAGTTCACCGCAGCCGGCATGCTGAAATATCCGAACTTCCTTGAAACAGTAACCCAGCTCCGTCCCATGTATGCGACCCGCGCCATTGGCGGGGGCTTGTATATCGTTGGGATCGTGATTGGCATCTATAACCTTATTCTCACCATCAAAGCCGGCAAGTTTGTTCCTGAAGAGGCTGCTTCTGCACCTGCACTGGTAAAAGTTACCGGGAGCCGCGGATCCGGAGAAGGCCTGCATCGCTGGCTCGAACGCCGCCCTGTCCAGTTTATCCTGGTTGCCCTGGTTGCCGTGCTTATCGGCGGACTGATCGAGATCGTCCCGCTGTACCTGGTGAAAACCAATATCCCCACCATCGCCAGCGTGAAACCCTATACGCCGCTTGAGCTGCAGGGACGCGACATCTATGTGCGCGAAGGTTGTTATACATGCCACTCCCAGCAGGTCCGCCCCTTCCGTTCCGAAACCGAACGTTACGGCGAATATGCCAAGGCCGGTGAATATGTCTATGACCACCCGTTCCAGTGGG
>JBAXOB010000010.1:0-103690 GCA_037133475.1 Bacteroidota bacterium | reverse complement strand
ATAAAAACGGCAATTGCGAACTCCAGGGACTTGCCTCCCAGATGCTTACCGGCGACCACCTCTTCCTGGACCTGGTGCCTGATAAAAAGTACACGATCGACATGTTCAACACGGCTATCATCAAGGACGACAGTCGTTGCATCCGTTGCCAGCGCTGCGTGCGCACCTGCGAGGAGCTGCAGAGCGTGAGCGCCCTGGGCGTCGCCTATAAAGGCAGCAAAATGAAGATCTCCACCTTCTTTGAAAATCCCTTGTTTGAGGTGGTTTGCACCAACTGCGGACAGTGCGTGAACCGCTGTCCGACCGGCGCCCTGATCGAACGCAACTACATCGACCAGGTTTGGGATGCCATCTACGACCCGACCAAGCACGTGGTGGTGCAAACCGCTCCTGCCGTGCGCGTCGCCCTGGGCGAAGGCCTTGGCATGGCAACCGGTAAAATTGTTACAGGGAAAATGGTTGCTGCCCTCAAGCGGCTGGGCTTTTCATCGGTACTTGACACCGATTTCACAGCCGACCTCACCATCATTGAGGAGGGACACGAGCTGCTTACCCGCTTAAAAAGAGCGCTGGTGGACAAGGACCCTGAAGTTACCCTCCCCATGGCTACCTCCTGTTCCCCCGGATGGATCAAATTTATTGAACACACCTTCCCGGAATATCTCCCCAACCTCTCCACCTGCAAATCACCGCAGCAGATGTTCGGCGCCCTTGCCAAGACCTATTATGCACAAAAACGCAAACTGGACCCGAAGAACATCGTGTCGGTTTCCATCATGCCCTGTACCGCCAAGAAGTTTGAGGCAAACCGTCCTGAAATGCGCTCCAGCGGTTATAAAGATGTTGACTTTGTTCTTACAACCCGCGAACTTGCCATCATGATCAAACAGGCCGGCCTGGAGTTCGAGGAGTTGCCCGAAGAAAAATTCGACAGCTTTATGGGGAGCTCAACAGGCGCTGCCGTTATTTTCGGTTCAACCGGAGGTGTTATGGAAGCTGCCCTGCGTACTGCCTATGAAATCGTCACCGGCCGTGAAGTCCCGTTTGACGGGCTGAATATCACACCGGTTCGCGGAACTGAAGGCGAAGTTCGTGAAGCCACCATTAAAATTGAAAAGGTAAAACCCGAATGGAGTTTCCTGGAAGGAGTTGAACTGAAATGTGCCGTCGCCAACGGACTGGCCCATGCCAAAACGGTCATGCAGAATGTCAGGGATGGCAAGGCTGTCTATCATTTCATTGAAGTCATGGCCTGCCCGGGCGGATGTCTTGGCGGAGGCGGTCAGCCGATCCCAACCAACAAGGAGATCAGGACCAAAAGAAAAATGGCCATCTACGAGGAAGATATGGGCATGCCCGTCCGTAAATCCCATGAAAACCCTGAAATTGCCGAGATCTATAAAGAATTTCTCGAAAAACCACTGGGGCATAAATCCCATGAATTACTGCACACACACTACACCCCTCGAAAGAGATACTAGAAATCACTTCTCTTTACTAAAAAAGCTGCCCGGGCAACCCGGCAGCTTTTTTTTTGCATAAAAAAAACTGCCGTTAATCAGACGGCAGTTTAGCGCACATTACTAACAAATGTAGGTATAAAGAACGAGGGAATCAGATTTTAGGTTTTTTGGGCGTCTCCTGTCCGGGATTTGCTGAAGGGGGCGCCGGTGGGGCTGGTGTGGTAATAACCTGCCTGTCATCATCCCCCTGCGCTGCGCCATCCTTATCATGTTTTATATATATTTTCATGTGTTTTTTGGCGCCATTCCCTGCATGCCGTGCACTGCCCGGCTCATGGATAACGATCACGCGGCTCTGCCGCTCAAACATCGGGGCATCCTTCAGGTCAATAATAATCCGTTTGCCATTCTTGCGATCCTTGATGGTATAACCTACAACACGGTCCATGGGTATTTCACCGAGCAGGTCGTTCAGCGTCTGGCCATTGCCGCCGCCACAGCAGCTTGGCATATGCATCCCAGGGCCAAAATTCCGGGACATGCATTCTTCCATACCCTCCCCGGAGCCGTTGTCTTCCGTGTCAAATTCAGTAATATTCACAGGGGGTTCGGGCATATCGGGAATTTCAAAGTTGTAGTTGAAACTTTCAGGCATGTTATGAAACCTGAAATGTCCATGTTTACCGCCTTTACTTGTAACAATAACTTTTTCGATCTGCCTGCTGATGGAATCCAGCATGATCGAATCAGGATTTTCAATCGTGGTGTCGATCACGGTTGTTTTTCCATTGTCATCGCTGACAATTTTCATAATTATTTTTTTGTTTGACTCTTTCTTTACATTTTCCTGCGAAAATACAGGCCGACTGGTAAAGATAGCCATCGAGATCGCGACCAGACAGATCGTGGCAGTTTTAAGGTTAACGGGGTTTGTTTTCATGGGGTCCTCCTGTATTAAGTTTAACAATGCAAATCTACTGCTGGTAAGTGGTTGAAAATGTTAATTAAACGTTAAAGTTGGTTAATGAAAAGTTAATCTTGGCGATCGGCCAAAACCTTTACCTATTTTTGCATCATGAATAAGCGGTTGTTGTATATTCTGATTGCCTCAATCTGTATCTCTCTTCTGGGGATCATCATTGTACAGTTTTTCTGGATCCGCAACGCATTCCAGGTCAAGGAGGCCCAGTTTTCACGAAGCGTCAACGATGCGCTTGGCAGCGTGGTCGACAAAATCGAAACCAGGGAAAACATGTATTTCATCAGCCGGAATTTCGAGGGCGACAGCATCATGCGTATCGTAAAAGCCTTCACGAAAGATACGACCCAGGCCATCAAGGAGAGGCTCGATTCCCTCATGGCGCTGAACGAGATGCCGGTATCGGTGAAAAGGAACCCGCCACCTCCCCCGCCTCCTCAATTCAGGCAGCAGGGGCCCCCGGCCGGTGTGATTCATTATTCCTACCAGTACAACGTGGTTCCCATCCAGCATGGCATTGATTCGGTAACCGTCAGCATGGAACAGTATTACCAGGAGATGCCCCCGGCTGAAATGGATGAGTTCAGTTTTGAATGGAACGACCAGTTTCGCAGGATAGATTCGCTGATGGATCTGAACACCCAGGAGCAGAAGGGAAACGGCCAGACGGTGCAGAATGAAAATGCGGGCGAACCGGAGATCATCCTTGATACGGTTGGAAAAGACGGTTCACGGCATGTAAGGTATGTAATGCCGCAGTTCTTCAGGGCCATGCCGCATCGTCAGCACCAGGGGAGCAAAAACAGGAAAAATCTCAGGGAGGACAACCTCCAGAAACTTGACAACAAGGCGAGGAAAATCCAGGATTTCATCAAGCAGATGGCAATTGCCATTGAAACAAAACCCGCGCCAATCCAGCAACGGATCAATAAGAAATCGCTGCAGGCCGCCCTGGGCAAATCCTTTACCGACAAGGGAATCGATCTGCCCTTTGAATTTGCCGTGCTTTCACCTTCAAATGATACCAACCACATTCCTATCAGGTCGGGTGGATTTACTTCCAATTATGCCAACACGGAACACAAAGTATCCCTGTTCCCCAACGATCTCTTTAAAAAACCGGACCTGCTGCTGGTTTACTTCCCCGGCCAGAAAACCCATGTGCTTAAATCGCTGTCCCTGTTATTGATTGGTTCGATCCTGTTCACCCTGATCATTATCCTTTCATCGGGGGCCAGCATCGTCGTGATGATCCGCCAGAAGAAGATATCGGACATTAAAACCGATTTTATCAATAACATGACGCATGAATTTAAAACTCCCATCGCCACGATTTCAATAGCCGCCGATTCCATCACGAACCCCCGGGTGATCTCGGAACCGGAAACGATCCGGAACTTCACCAGGATCATCAAGGAGGAAAACACGCGGATGAATACCCGGGTTGAACAGGTACTGCAGATGGCCCTGCTCGACAGCCGCGATTTCCACCTGCGGCCAACCCTGGTCGATATGCATTACCTGATTGAAAAAGCGGTGACACATTACCGCCTCCAGATCGAGAAACGGGAAGGCACGATCGTCACCAGGCTGGATGCCGAAAATCCCTGGGCGGAGGTTGATGAGGACCACCTGAGAAATGTCCTGCTCAACCTGCTTGACAATGCCAATAAGTACTCCATCGTCAAACCGGAAATCGAGGTGTTTTCGTTCAACCGGTCGGGGAAATTCTTTTTTGGGGTTAAGGACAGGGGGCTTGGCATGTCGGTGGAAACCCAGCGAAGGGTCTTCGATAAATTTTTCAGGGTGACCTCAGGGAACATCCACAACATCAAAGGGTTCGGACTCGGGCTCAGTTATGTCAAAGCCATCGTGATGGCCCATCACGGGGAGATCCAGATCACCAGTGAGATGGGCAAGGGAAGCATGTTTGAGATCAGTTTGCCTGGGGCGAAAAACGCAGGGCGAGAGGCATGAAAATTGGAGAATATTGAATATCGAACATAGAATAATGAATACTGAATTATTATAAATGCAGGAAGTTATGGATCAGAAGATAAAGATTTTGCTGGTGGAGGATGATCCGAATTTCGGATCGATCATGAAGTCCTATCTCGAATTAAATGACTTTGACGTGACCCTCAGGGCCGACGGTAAACAGGGGTTGGCAGCATTTAAATCTGAACCTTTTCACATCTGCATCCTGGATGTGATGATGCCCGAGATGGATGGATTTACCCTCGCCAGGGAGATCAAGAAGACCGACAGTGAAGTTCCGTTTATCTTCCTGACTGCAAAGTCGTTAAAAGAGGATATGCTGGAAGGTTTCCGGGCAGGGGCCGATGACTACATCACCAAACCCTTCGACTCGGAAGTCCTGCTTTTCAAACTGCATGCGATCCTTAAACGCAACCACAACCGGGGTGAGACCGAACCTGACCTGAACGAGCTGAATGTCGGCAAATTCCTGTTCAACATCAACCTGCGTACGCTTTCATACGACAACATAACGCTGCAGCTCTCCCCCAAGGAGGCAAGTCTCCTGAAAATGCTGTGTACCGCCAAGGAGGGCATCTTGCTTCGGAAAGATGCCCTCGAAAAAATCTGGGGAAATGACAATTATTTCAATGGCCGCAGCATGGATGTATTCATCGCCCGGCTGCGCAAATGCCTGAAAGCCGACCCTGCGATTGAAATTGCCAATATCCATGGCAACGGGTTCAGGATTATCATCTCGGGCTCCTGACACCTGGTTATTGCGCTACTGTGCCCTGATGTGCCAATTGTGGTGATTTACCCTGAATCTCGCGGAATATCCCCGCCACATAGTCCACAAAACCTCATCTTTTCACACCTTCCGCTCCTTACTTTAGTTTACATACAACTGAATGTCTTTATTTTAACATACTCATTCATTAATTATTTGTTAATTTTATAACATTGTGAATAATATAACAAATAATCCTTGGATGGCATCCTTGGAACGCCTATCTTTGCACCCTGATTTAACATGGTATGAACCCATGTCAAGAAGTTAAATACCTTATGAAAATAAAAGATGTTGCCGGGCTGATTGAAGGAACTGTAATTACAGGAAAAGAAAACCTGGACAGCCTGGTTGAGATGGCCTTTGCCTCCGACCTGATGAGTGATGTGCTTACTGTCAAAACGGATAACCTGCTGCTCCTGACCGGTTTGGTAAACACTCAGTCGATCAGGACCGCCGAAATGTCGGATATCAGCTGTATCATCATCGTTCGAAACAAAAGGGTGACCCAGGAAATGATCAGCATCGCCAATGAAAGCCGGATTACCATCATTCAAAGTCCCTACTCGATGTTCAAGGCAAGCGGAATTCTTTTCAATGCCGGGATTAAACCGGTCTTTTAATCTAACTCCCCGAACCATGCATTTCGAATACCAGGTTGAAGGAGGTAACTTTTCCAGGGCAGGCTACCCCTCCAGCGAAGTGAAGAAAAGGCTGAAACAGCTCAACGTCGATGGCAGCGTCATCAAACGAACCGTTGTCGCCCTTTATGAAGCGGAGGTAAACATCGTGGCACATGCCTACAAGGGGGTGATCTATGTTGAGATCGACGCCGAAAAGATCGTGATCACGCTGGTTGACGAAGGCCCCGGGATTCCCGACATCAAGAAGGCGATGGAGATCGGGTATTCAACTGCAACGCCGGAGGTAAGGGAGATGGGTTTCGGGGCAGGCATGGGGTTGTCGAATATGAACAGTAATGCCGACAAGCTGGAAATCACCAGTGAAGTCGGGAAAGGCACAAGCGTGGAAATCACCAATTTTTTCCACAATTAGATCATGGCTGGCGAAGAACACATACAATTTCATCATGCCCTGAAATTCAGGGAGGACATCTGTATCGGGTGTTCCCATTGCATGAACATCTGCCCGACGGAGGCGATCCGCGTGGCGCACGGGAAGGCACAGTTACACGACAACCGGTGCGTCGACTGCGGTGAATGCTACCGGGTTTGCCCGGTCGGCGCCATTATCGTCGAACAGGACGACTTTGAGAATATTTATAAATTCTCAACCCGCGTCGCCTTGATCCCTTCGGTTTTCACAGGCCAGTTTCCCGACAGCGTGAATTCCGGCGATATCCTCTCGGCCGTTCATGAACTTGGATTTACCCATGTTTTCGAAGTAGAACAGGGGGTCGAATTCCTGAACAGCCGCTTTAATGAATATTTCACTGACCACAAAACAGTGAAACCGCTGATCTCCCCCTTCTGCCCTGCCATCGTCAGGCTCATCCAGGTTAAATTCCCGACCCTTACGGGAAATATCATCCTGCTGAAGGCACCTGTCGACATCACGGCACTGCATGCCCGGAAAACGCTGGTTGACGAGGGGATCGATCCTGCCGAGATCGGGATCTTTTATGTCACCCCGTGCGCGGCAAAAATCGTCGCAGTAAAAAGTCCGGTCGGGGAGGATAAATCGGTAATCGACGGGGTGATCAATATGAATTACCTCTATAATAAGATCTTCAAGATCCTCCGGCAGAAAAAGGATAAAAACCAGGACCCCGGTTTTGCCGCCCTCTCGGGAAAGTCGGTATGCTGGAGTCTCACGCATGGCGAGGCAGACCATATGGACCAGGGCCGCAGCATCGCCATCGACGAGATCAACAACGTGATCGAATTTCTTGAAAAGGTTGAAAACGAGGAAATTGACGGGGTGGACTTCCTGGAACTAAGGGCTTGCGACGAAAGTTGCGCCGGGGGGATACTTTGCCCCGGGAACCGTTTCATGACCGTCGACAAACTTCGGAAGCGCGCGCTGAAATGCGACAGGATCCTGGAAGAGACACAGAAAAACACAGAGAGTGAACAACCCCGGGAAATTGATCTTCCGCAGGAGTTGATCCATCTCGACAAGGTACAACCGCGCTCGATCATGAAGCTCGACGACAACGTCGCTGAAGCCATGATCAAAATGAAGCGGATTTACGAGTTAAACAGGGTGCTTCCGCAGGTCGATTGCGGCATTTGCGGCTCACCGACCTGCAAATCGCTTTCGGAAGATGTGGTTCAGAACCAGGCAAGTATCAGGCAATGCATCTTCGTCCAGAAGATCCTGGAGCAAAATGAGATGCTGGAGATGCAGGAGTCGGTCACCATCATGCAGTCGATCTGGAGCGAAAACAAACTAGACAAAAACAGTCTAAAGGACGAAATCAACGAAATTAACTGAAAACCATTGTAAAGCATAACCAAATGAGAGTTTCTGAATTGGCTGAAAAACTGGGATTACAGGTATTTGGCGGCTCGCAGGGTCTCGATCGCGAGATCACCGGCGGATATACCTCCGACCTGCTCAGCGATGTCATGGGGCATGCCTCCTCCGGGCAGGTTTGGATCACCCTGCAAACCCATAAAAACGTAATGGCAATCGCCTCGCTTAAAGAACTGGCGGCGGTTGTCATCGTAAAGGGATACCAGCCTGAGGCTGATATGCTGGAGCACAGCAATACCGAGGAGATTCCCGTGCTGGGAACCACCGATGAGGCGTTTGAATTAACCGGGAAAATTTTTCAGCTGCTGAATCCGTGATGAAAACCTTCAGGGCCGACCTCCACATACATACCGTTCTGTCGCCCTGCGGCGACCTGGAGATGAGTCCTGATACCATTATTGCCAAAGCGAAAGAGATGAAACTGGATATCATAGGAATCACCGACCACAACAGCACGCGGCAATGTGCCGTCGTGCGGGAACTGGGTGCCATCCACGATATCGTGGTGCTTTCGGGCGCGGAAGTTACAACCCGCGAGGAGGTCCACTGCCTTGCCTTCTTTGAAACCGATGCACAATTGGGTGAATTTCAACATTACCTTGATGAAAACCTGCCGGATATTATGAATGACGTCCGCCAGTTTGGCTACCAGGTTGCCGTTGACACCGCCAATAACATCGTTTTCGAAGAGAAGCGCCTGCTGATCTCCGCCCTGAACCAGAGTATTGACCAGTTGGAGGCCATGGTACACCGGCTCAACGGTTTGTTTATCCCTGCCCATGCCGATAAGTCGCGCTTCAGCCTCTACGCGCAGCTGGGATTTCTCCCTCCTGACCTGCAGGTGGATGCACTGGAAATCTCGCCGTTTCAGGATCCCGGGAAATTTTTACAGCTCCACCCTGAAATATTGCCAAACTGCCTTATCAGCGGCTCCGATGCCCATTACCCGTACCAGATCGGCAGCCGCATTACGGCGTTTGAAATGGAAAATCGGGGTTTTGAGGAAATCAAAAAAGCCCTCCACAAAAAGGGCCACCGGAATGCAAAAATTTTAAACTAATTTGTTAATTTATTAACAAAGTTAATATTATAACAATAAGAAATTGTAATTTTGCCGTGAAAGATTTGTCTATGCACATCCTGGATATTTTTCAAAATTCGATCAGCGCCAAAGCGGATTTCATATCGCTTGATATTGTTGAAAATACGCATAAAAATCTGTTACGGGTTGAATTTACCGACAATGGAACGGGCATGACGACTGAAATGGCAAACCGGGTTACGGATCCGTTTTTCACCACCCGGACAACCCGGAAAGTCGGGTTGGGGTTGTCGCTGCTGAAACAGAATGCAGAACGGACCGGCGGCAGTTTTACCATAGAAAGCCAGGAGGGAAAAGGAACCCGGGTAACGGCCGAATTTGTGCTGAACCACCTTGACAGGCCTGTCCTGGGTGATATTCCCGGGGCAGTTTTACTGACCGTTACAGCCAATCCCGGGATCGGGTTCATCTATTCCCACTGCAAGGACGGACAGGAGTACCGGTTTTCGACCAAACAGGTACAGGAGGCCCTGGGCGATGTCCCCCTGAACGATCCGCTGGTATATCATTACCTCCGTGAAATGATCACTGAAAACCTAAACGAAATCGGCGTAGCGCTGGCTTCATAAAATTATATTATAAAAAAGAGTATGGAAAAAATCAAATCACTGGCCGACTTAAAAAAGATGCAGGATTCACTGCGCGCCAAAATTGACCTGAGGGAACAAAGCAATGATCCCGACAAACGCATCCAGGTTAAGGTTGCCATGGCCACCTGCGGGATCGCATCGGGCGCTAAAGAGGTAATGGAAGTATTCATCGAGGAGTTTTCAAAACGCAACATCGATGCCGTGGTCACCCAAACAGGGTGCATGGGATATTGCTATGCGGAACCTACCGTTGAAATCACCAAACCAGGCAATGAGCCTATCACCTTCGGCTATGTCGATGTAAAAAAGGCAAGCAGGATCATCGACAAGTATATCCTGAACAATGAACTGGTTGACGGGATCATCCCGGTAAACTATGAAACGATCGATAACAAATAAAATCCGGGAATAATCAGATGGCAAAAATAAAATATCATATGCTTGTTTGTGGCGGGACTGGTTGTCATGCCTCAAGAAGCGAAGAAATCCTGAAAAATTTCCAGGAGCTGATCAACATGAAGGGGCTTGAAACAGAGGTTCAGGTCATCAAAACAGGTTGTTTTGGTTTTTGTGAAAAGGGTCCCATTGTGAAAATGATGCCCGACAACACCTTTTACACCCAGGTCAAACCGGAAGACTGTGCAGAAATCCTTGAAGAGCATGTCATCAAAGGG
The DNA here is from genome assembly GCA_037133475.1 of Bacteroidota bacterium. GTDB lineage: Bacteria > Bacteroidota > Bacteroidia > Bacteroidales > FEN-979 > CAIVAT01. The sequence goes on along the minus strand of JBAXOB010000010.1, from coordinate 93,616 downwards.
AGAAGGGTAAACCGCTTACTTTACCAGGATCCCGAGACCAAGGAATTCAAAAGCGACTCCAAACACATGGGCTTTTATAAAAAGCAGATCAGGATCGCCCTACGCAACTGTGGATTTATCAACCCCGAAAATATTGATGAATACATCGCCCGCGACGGTTACCAGGCGCTTGGAAAGGTTCTCACGGAACTGACCCCCGAAGCCACGATCGAAATCCTGAAGAAATCGGGACTTCGCGGCCGTGGCGGCGGAGGATTCCCGACCGGTCTGAAATGGGAGATTACCCGTGCCGTCAAGGCAGATCAGAAATATGTGGTATGCAATGCCGACGAAGGAGATCCTGGCGCCTTTATGGACCGCTCGGTCCTCGAAGGCGACCCCCACACGGTGCTTGAAGCCATGGCTATAAACGGTTATTCTACAGGCGCCGACAAGGGCGTCATCTATATCCGGGCCGAATATCCCCTTGCCGTTGAACGGTTGAAAATTGCCATGAAACAGGCCCGGGAGTATGGATTACTCGGAAAAGACATCCTGGGAACAGGGTTCAATTTCGACATCGAGATCCGGTACGGCGCCGGCGCCTTTGTATGCGGCGAAGAGACGGCCCTCATCCACTCGATGGAGGGACTCCGCGGTGAACCCACCGTTAAACCGCCGTTCCCATCCGAATCAGGATTCCTAGGCAAACCTACCAACGTAAACAATGTCGAGACCTATGCCAACATCCCCGCGATCATCCTCAAGGGTGCCGAGTGGTTTGCCAGCATCGGAACTGCGAAGTCAAAAGGCACCAAGGTCTTTGCCCTTGCCGGAAAAATCAACAATGTGGGGCTTATCGAAGTCCCGATGGGTATAACGCTTCGCGAGATCATCTTTGAAATCGGCGGCGGCATCAAGAACGACCGTAAATTCAAGGCAGTCCAAACCGGGGGACCCTCCGGCGGGATGCTCACCGAAAAGGATCTTGACACCCCCATCGATTATGACAACCTGATTGCAGCCGGTTCGATGATGGGATCGGGCGGTATGATCGTCATGGATGAAGATGACTGTATGGTCGGAATGGCCAAATTCTATCTTGAATTCACGGTCGAGGAATCATGCGGCAAATGTTCGCCATGCAGGATCGGGAACAAAAGGCTTTTCGAATTGCTTGAGAAGGTTACCCAGGGCCATGCCGCCATGGAAGACCTCGACAAACTGAGAAATCTCAGCCACGTCATCAAGGATACTTCGCTTTGCGGCCTGGGACAGACCTCTCCAAACCCGGTACTCTCCTCCATGGACAACTTCATGCATGAGTATCTAGAACACGTGGTCGACAAAAAATGTCGCGCCGGGAACTGCAAGTCGTTGATGCAATACGTAATCAATGCCGAAAATTGTATCGGATGCACGCTTTGTGCGAGAAATTGTCCGGTCGACGCAATCGCCGGTGAACGCAAGCAGGCTCACCTGATTGACCAGGAAAAATGCATCAAATGCGGCGCCTGTATGGAGAAATGTAAGTTCAATGCAATTTTTATTAATTAACAGGAGGAATACATGGAAATGGTAAAACTGACCATCGACGGGAAACCGGTTGAGGTCGAAAAAGATACAACGATATTAAAGGCTGCCAAGAAAATTGGCATCGATATACCTACCCTTTGCTACTTTCAGCTAGAAGACATGAACATTGAAAACCGTCCGGGCGGATGCCGCATTTGCGTGGTTGAAGTCGCGGGACGGCGTAATCTCGCCCCGGCTTGTTCTACCAATGTGGCAAAGGATATGGTTGTCAACACCCACTCTATAAGGGTATTAAACGCGCGCCGTACGGTTCTGGAGTTAATTCTCTCCGATCACCCTGCCGAATGCCTTACCTGTGCCAAATCGGGCTGTTGCGAGCTCCAGAACATGGCACAGCAACTTGGCGTACGCGAAATACCCTTCCAGGGAGAACAGTCGAAATACCGCAAGGATACTTCGCCTGCCATCATCCGGGATGTTGACAAATGCATCATGTGCAGGCGGTGCGAAATGATGTGTAATGAAGTACAGACGGTAGGTGCGCTTTCTGCCGTCAACAGAGGGTTTATGGCAGTGGTAGCTCCGGCATTCGAAATGAATCTCGAGAAATCTCCCTGTACTTACTGCGGACAATGTGTATCTGTTTGTCCTACCGGTGCCCTGACCGAAGTTGACCACTCGCGCAACGTGATTAATTCACTGGCAGATCCTGCCAAAACAGTTGTTGTTCAAACAGCACCTGCCGTCCGTGCCGCCCTTGGTGAAGAGTTTGGCCTTGCGCCAGGCACGCTTGTAACAGGTAAGATGGTCGCAGCACTCAGACGACTAGGTTTTGACTATGTATTCGATACCGATTTTGCTGCCGACCTGACCATCATGGAAGAAGGAAGCGAACTACTCGACCGTCTTACCCGTTACCTGAAGGGTGACCAGACCGTGAAACTGCCCATCCTTACCTCCTGTTGCCCGGGCTGGGTGAATTTCTTTGAGCACAATTTTCCAGAATTGATGGATGTGCCTTCGACTGCCAAATCGCCCCAGCAGATGTTCGGCCCGATCGCCAAGGAGTATTTTGGAAAGAAACTGGGCATCGACCGCAAAAACATGATCGTGGTTTCGATCATGCCCTGCCTGGCCAAAAAATATGAATGCCAGCGTGATGAATTCAAGGTAAACGGCGACCCTGATGTAAATTATTCCCTGTCAACCCGCGAACTGGCCCACCTTATCAAATCGGCCAATATCGATTTCAACAGCCTGCCCGATGAGGAGTTCGACAATCCGTTAGGAGCATCAACAGGGGCTGCCGTTATCTTCGCCAATACCGGCGGGGTTATCGAAGCCGCTTGCCGTACGGCGTATGAACTTTATACCGGGAAGAAACTGGAGAAAGTCGAATTCAACGAGTTGCGCGGTTTGGAAAGCGTACGCCATGCTACCCTCGATTTTGCCGGTTTACCCATTAACATAGGCATTGCACACGGGCTCGGAAATGCCCGGAAACTCCTGGAAGATGTCCAGGCCGGCAGGAGCCAGTTCCATGCCATCGAGATCATGGCCTGCCCAGGCGGCTGTATCGGCGGCGGAGGCCAGCCCTTCCACCATGGTGATTCCGATATCATAAAAAAACGTGCCGCAGCCATCTATCGTGAAGATGCCGGCAAACCGATCAGGAAATCACATGAGAATCCATTTATCATCGAACTTTACAAAGAATTCCTAGGCAAACCGCTGAGCGAAAAATCGCATCACCTGCTCCACACCCATTATTTCGACAAGAGTGCGGGAACATACGTGGAAGAATAACAAAGCGAGTTGGCTAAACAGCGAAATAAAACAAAATTATGGCAAAGATAAAATTATCGGACAGGAAATTGCAGGAACTGAAAGAGGTTTGCAAATTCTTTAATAATGACAAGGGAGAACTGATCAATGTCCTGCACAAAGCCCAGAGTATCTTCGGATACCTGCCGGCAGAGCTGCAGGAGGTGATCGCAAAGGAGTTGAATGTTTCGGTCGCCCATGTTTATGGCGTGGTGACCTTTTATTCATTTTTCACCATGTTGCCCAAAGGAGAACATCCCATCTCCATATGCCTTGGAACTGCCTGCTATGTGCGTGGAGCCGAGAAGGTACTGGAAGAGTTCAGGAGGGTGCTGAAGATCCAGGTGGGCGAAACCACCCCCGACGGCAAGTTTTCACTGAGCTGCCTGCGTTGCGTGGGCGCCTGCGGACTTGCGCCTGTTGTCCTGGTGGGTGAAAAAGTTTACGGGAGAGTCTCCCCTGATGGCGTAAAAGACATTGTGGCAGAATACAACAGTTAGTTCTTTTGGTTAGTACGTGTTGTTTCAAGCCTGCCGGGTGTGGATCCGGCAGGCTTTTTTATGCCATGCAGTTATGTTAATAAAATTTCATGGTAACCTCTTTTAAAAACTTCTCCTCAAGGGTGCGCGCGATACGATGCACCACGGTTCGCCTGAGCTCCAGCTCCACCGGCAGGGTTGGATCCTGGTGAGCCACATTGATATTGGTTCCCACCAGAAAGTGTATTTCATCGCTGTCGAGCAGGTAACGGACAATTTCATCGGCCGGTCCGCGCCCCAGCAGGTAGTTGTTATTATATTTCTTGAGCAGTTCGCTGACTTTGCTCAGGGTCAGGATCCCTTCGGTGATCAGGTCGACGCCATTCATGTAGGATACCGGCGGCAGTTCGGGATCGAGCATGACTTTGCTGTCGGTAATCTCCTCCTTCCACTCCCGGGCCACCATATCGGCCGTTGTTGCCCCGCAAACGATCTTTTTCCCGTCAAAATGGCGCAGCAGCCCTGTAAACATCACATCATTGTGCGTATCCTGCGGGGGGCCCGAAAAAATCATTAGTTTCCGCGGATCCCTGAAATAGATCACCCCGCAGCTGATATCATCGCTCGGGTGGAAAAAATCATTCTGGTTCGCCTTGTTGATCACTTTGGTACCCAGTTTAACTGCGGAAATGTCATGTTCCTCCCGGATTGATTCTTCGACAAATTTCTGAAGGTTTTCAGGGCCCCAGCCCATAGGGAAGCGATCGCTTCCGAGTCCCGACTGGGTAACGCCATCGGAGCAAAATACGATCCTGTCCTCCTTTTGCGGTTTGAAAGTTGTGGTCAGCACCTCCTTCCCGGTATAGCGTTCACCTTCCAGAACCATGCAGTTCCATTCAGGTTCGAACAAATGGGCGCCCCGCAGGATCATGGTTTTGGGATTTTCATATTCCAGTATGGAAACCTCCCCCTCCACATCGATTTCCACGATGGTAAAGGTGGAGTAATTCATCTGTTTGACACTGTCAACAGGCAGGGTCTTCATGATGATCTCCGTGATCTTCTGGACGCTCTTGTGCTCCTGTGTGAAGTTAACAGCCAGCGTTGCCGTAAGGATCCCGAGCATATTGGCCTTTATGCCGTGCCCCATGCCATCCGACAATACCACGATGATCCTGCCCTCCTCCTTGACCCTCCTGGAAATAAAAACGTCGCCGCATACGCGCGCTTCGCCATGACATTTCTGCTGGCAATTAACCTCGATGAAAAATTTTTCGTCCACTGGGTCAGGTTTGGTGTTGGTGACGGGTTTCGCGGGCTTGATGACGGGAGAAATAAAACAACTTGGCGCACATGGGAAGGGTCATTTCTTCGGCGGGTTTTTATAGGTGTCGATGATCGAGTTGAGCATCTGCTCTGTTTTGGAGGCGCCCTCACCCAGCAGGTAGGCGATCTTCTGCACCATATCGAAATTCTCATCCACCACTTCGGTCAAACGGGTGATGATCTGCTCCTTCCTTACCTCCGGCGTGTACATGTCGCGCAGGATCCCCCCTACATATTTGTGGCTCCTGATGGGGAATATCGAAACCCCGAGTTTGTTATCCTCGTACTGAACATCTTTATTTTCAATCGATTCATCGGAGGAGAGCACGTACGAGAACATCTTGTAAAAATGAACGGGCAGCAGTGATTTCAGGTCGGCTCCCACAAGCCCCGGGATCACCTCGTCGATCAGGGCAGCCTCCTCCCCAACGATCCGGATAAAAGCCTTGTTCGACTGGTAGATTTTCAGCTCTTCATCCACGATGACCACGCCCGACAGCAAATTCTGGAGCATGATCGAGATGATCTCAGCCGACTCCTTCTGCGCCTCCTGTTCATGTTTTGCCTTTTCCTCCGACTCCTTGAGGGCAATTTTGGTTTTTGCCAGGCTGTCGTTGGCATGACGAAGCGTGCGGATATACTCCTGCCGGTTTTGCCCGCTGTAGATATGGCACATTTCGGTGGTGGCGAGGCCCTGGGAAATGGCAATGGCCAGGTCGCGACAGTTGGAATAGCCGCAGGCTTCACAACCGATCTCGTTGTGCAGTTGTCCCTCCCGGTGGATCATTTTCAGCACCTCCTCGATCTTTTCATCCTCCGGCACCGGGAGACGCTGATCGTCGGCTGAAAATTCCCGGTCAAGCCCAATGCTCTCAAAGGAGGCAATCTCCTGCTGCCAGGTCTCCTTGTCGAAGGTGGTAAGCCGTTTGTTTGAATATTCGGTAACAAGCGACATTCTCAGGAACTTTTCCCCCCCGAAGGAGGTGCCGGGTCCCATCAGGCAGCCCTCGTCATAAAACACGTTGAAATTTCGCTTGATCAACTCTATACGGGTATCAAACTCCTTCACTGCATCCAGCATGTTGTTCCGCCCTTCGGTGGTGATGACGCTACCGGTAAGCAGGTCCTCGCTGATATCAACCGCCTGGAGGATCCCGTTGCTGATGGGATAAAGCGACCCCTTGTGCCCCAGCGGGGCATCAAATTCCGAAAATTCAAGCTGGCTCTCCCGGATATTGAATTCGGCAAACAACTGCCTGAGTTCGACGAAGGTCAAAACCGAATCAACCCTGGCATCGCCTTCGAACCGGAGCGCTTCATCCTTGGTGGCGATACAGGGTCCGATAAAAATGACCTTTATCTCCTTACCGTATTTCTGACGGAGGACCTTGGTTGCTGCCACCATGGGAGAGACGATCGGCGCCAGGTTGTTGACGAGCTCGGGGTAATATTTTTCAATATAGGAAACAACGGCAGGGCAATTGGCTGAAATATGGTATTTGCCTTTGAAATTATCAAACAGCTCCTTGTATTTTCCGGCAACCAGGTCAACACCAAAGGAGGCTTCACTGACATAGGTAAATCCCAGTTGGCGGATCATCTCGACAAACTTCCGGTAATCGGTAATGTCATGAAATTCGCCGGAGATGGTCGGGTCGCAGATGGCAGCAACTTTCTCACCGGAGGATAACAGGCGCCGGGCTTCATCGAGCGAACTCCGGTAGGAGATGGCAAGCGGGGAGCAGGCGCGGTAACAACTGCCGCAACCGATACACCGTTCGGGAATGACAGAGGGGTATTCGGTGCTGGTATCCACCCTGATGGCCTTCACCGGGCAGATCCTGACACAGGAATAACATTTCACGCAGGCGTTATGGGAGATATAAAAAAGAGGCTCGACGGGCATAAGGCGGTTATTATGGTCAAATTTATGAATATCTGCGGTTCTATATGACAATCAACCAAAAAATTTCTCAAATAAGGACCATTTTATGTTTGTTTAATATTTCACATTGCTAAATATTTCACAATTAAAAATGTCATTATTAAGATTAAAACATTATTTTTGTAAAGCAGATGTTGATTTTTTGAAATCCCATGAAAGAAATATTAGAAAAAATTCTTGTCCGGTATCCCATGAACAAGAAAGATAGCCTGCTGCCTATCCTGCAGGAACTACAAAAGGAAACGGGCTATCTGACGGATGAGATGCTGACCGGGGTCGGCAACTACCTCGGCATGCCCGTTAATAAAGTGTTCGGGGTGGCGGCATTTTATGACCAGTTCAGGTTCAAGCCCCATGGCGTTTATCATATCAGGATGTGCCGCGGTACCGCCTGTCACCTGTTTGGTTCCACCACCTATCTGAGCGAGTTGGAAAAACAGCTGAAGGTAAAGGCAGGCGGGACCAGCAGGGACAAAAAATTCAGCCTGGAGATCGTTAATTGCATGGGTGCCTGTAATTCGGCCCCTGTTTTACGGGTCAACGACCTCTTTTACCCGCATGTAACACCTGAAGGATTAAACCGCATCATTCAATCCCTTAAAGAAAAAACAGTATAAGATGGCCGTTCTGAATGCTTCTGAAAACAAGGAATTCCTGGTCGAAAAGATCCTGAAGAGTTATTCCAACATCTTTGACAAGGCCAATACCGACCGGCTTGCACAAATAAAACGTGACAAAGTCAGCCATCCAGTCATTTTTGTCGGGATGGGAACCTGCGGGATGATTGCAGGGGCAGGGAAAACCTATTCCGCTGTTGAAGCCTACCTGGAAAGCCACAACCTGGATGCTGAGGTTATCAAGGTCGGTTGTATCGGCCTGTGTTCAGCAGAACCCCTGCTCGACGTCCAGTTGCCCGGCAAGGCAAGAATAGCGTTCCACTATGCCACGGAAGACCAGGTGGAAGGTATCCTGGATTCGGTGTTTCATCATGTGGTAGCCGAAGATACGGTCCTGGGCCAATACAGGCATGAAGGCCACGAAGACTGGGCGAATATGCCCTATATGGATCAGCTGCCATTTTTTGCCCGGCAGCAGCGGAACCTGCTGCGCAATGCAGGGATCATATCGCCCTATTCCATCAACGATTATATTGCCGCCGGCGGTTACCGTTCGCTCTACAAGACCGTGTTGAATTACACCTCCGACAAGGTTTGTGAGATTATTGACCAGAGTGAACTTCGCGGGAGGGGCGGCGGCGGCTATCCTACAGGCAGGAAATGGGCCCTGGCGCTGGGAACCGGCAGCGACCAGAAATACCTGGTTTGCAATGCCGACGAAAGCGATCCCGGCGCCTTTATGAACCGGGCCATCATCGAAGCCGACCCGCACCGGGTCGTGGAGGGTATTGCCATTGCAGCATATGCCATCGGCGCCAGCAATGCCTATATTTATGTGAGGTCCGATTATGAACAATCGATGCTTCTGCTCGAAACAGCGCTATGCCAGGCAAAGGAGTACGGATTTATCGGCGAAAACATCTTTGGCAGCGGATTTACGCTGAATATTCATATCCGGCAGGGCGCCGGCGCCTTCGTATGCGGCGAAGAAACAGCCCTGATTGCCAGCCTGGAAGGGAAACGGGGCATCCCACAGACAAAGCCCCCCTACCCTGCCGAAAAAGGATTATTCGGTCACCCTACGATCGTCAACAATATTGAAACCCTTGCCAATATTCCCTCCATCCTGGAAAACGGGCCCTCCTGGTTTAAATCGATCGGCACCAAACAAAGCCGTGGCACCAAAGTATTCAGCATTGCCGGAAAATCGCGTCATACGGGTTTTATTGAAATACCGCTTGGGATCACCATTTCAGAGGTGGTTGATCAAATTGCAGGCGGTATAAAAGAGGATAAAAAATTAAAGGCCGTCCAGTTCGGCGGGCCTTCGGGTGTATGCATCCCGCTTCACGACCTGGAGACCGGCATTGGTTATGAGACCCTGCAGCAGATTGGCGCTTCCCTTGGCATGGGGGGCATCCTCATCCTGGATGAGGATACCTGTATGGTCAACCTTTCCAAATATTTTATTGAATTCCTCCAGAAGGAGAGTTGCGGGAAATGTATCCCCTGCCGTGAAGGGACCCGGCGAATGGTGCATATCCTCGAAGAGATCACGCGCAGGCCGAAGGAGGACAGTTCGCACGAAACCCTGGAACGGTTCAAGGGGGTGGTTGAACTGGAAAACCTCGCGGAGGTCATCCGCGATACCTCGCTGTGCGGATTGGGACGGAATGCGCCCAACCCCCTGTTGTCATCGTTGAAGTGGTTCAGGGAGGAATTCGAGGAGCATATCTTTGACCGCCAGTGCAGGGCGGGAGTATGCCATGACCTGAGAACCTTTTATATCGATGTTGAAACCTGCAATGGTTGCAACATCTGTCTGAAAAAATGTCCCGAAAATGCCATCATCGGAAGTGTCAAGCTCCCCCATTTCATCGTAGAGTCAAAATGCACAGGATGTGGCATTTGCTTCGACAGCTGTAAGTTCAATGCCATTTACTTCAAATAACAGAACTGATGCAATTCAATATTGAGATAAACGACCAGGAGGTTTCTGCAAAGCGGGGTGAAACAATCAAAAATGTCCTCGACCGTATCGGCGTTCATGTGCCTACGTTGTGCTATATGGAGGGCTTCAGCCCCACCGGGGGATGCCGCATGTGCGTTGTGGAGGTTGACGGAGTGGCCGAACTCGTCCCCTCCTGTTCTCACCAGGTCACCGAATGGATGAAGATTAAAACCCACTCCCCGAGGGTTCTCAAAGCCAGGAAAGTCCTGGTAGAGCTTCTGCTTGCCAGTCACCCCGACGATTGCCTTTTTTGTGTAAGGAACGGGAGCTGTGAATTGCAGGATCTTGCCTCCGAGATGAATATCAGGGAGCGGAAATACCACGGCAAACGGCAACAGGTCCAGATCGACAAGGCATGCAATGCCATTGAACGGGATCCTGCTAAATGCCTGCTTTGCGGACGATGCATCCGCATCTGCGACGAGGTGATCGGAGCATGTGCCATTGACGTGGTCGGCCGTGGCAGCGACAGCAGGATCGGGACATCCTATAACAAAGGGCTGAATTTGCAGACCTGCGTGAAATGTGGTCAGTGTATCATGGTATGTCCGACTGCCGCCCTTACCGAAAAATCAAACTTCCAGAAGGTGCTGGATGCCCTGAACAACCACGACCTGTTCCCTGTAATCCAGTTCTCCCCTACCGTTCCCGCAACCGTTGCCGAGGCATTGAATATCAAGGCCAGCAAGGATGTGCTGAACCTTCTCCGGGCTGTCCTTAAAAAAATGGGATTTAACCAGGTATTTGACACCTCCATGGCGGGTGACCTTACCATTATGGAAGAGGCCGCAGCTTTTATTGAACGGATGAATAACAATGGGAAACTGCCCATGTTAACCTCGTGTTGCCCGTCGTGGGTAAAATTTGTGGAGGAATCCAAAACCAGGTTGATACCCAACCTGTCGACCGCGGCCTCACCCCAGCAAAGTATGGGACGGCTGATAAAGAACTACATTACGAGTTCGGCCAGCCAGAAGCCTGAGAATGTATTTGTCGTGTCGGTGATGCCCTGTACCGCAAAGAAGCACGAAGCCAGCGCCGACCGCATGAAAGACGGCATCTCCCTCAACGTTGACGCAGTCATCACTACCCGTGAACTGGTAAAGATGATCCGGCTCCTTGGCATTGACATGAACAGCCTCGACCCTGAACCAAGTGATACGGCCTTTAGCATGAGAAGTTCAGCCGGGAATCTGTTTGGCATTTCCGGCGGACACCTGGAGGGATTGGTCCGTACCATCTACTTCATGATGACAGGCCAGGAGATGAATACACTAAAAATCAGCGAACTCCGTGGATTAAAGCATAAAAAGGAGGCCAGGGTGAAAATCGGTAAGACGATAATTAACGTGGCAGCTGTAAGCGGACTTGCCAATGCAAAATTATTGCTTGATGAAATTGAAGCGGGACGTGCCGATTACCAGATCATCGAGGTGATGGCCTGCCCGTTTGGGTGTATCAACGGGGGCGGTCAGCCACTGGGCACCGAGGAAAAAAATCTTAAAACCCGCATGAAGTCGCTCTATGATGTTGATGATGAGGAGATCATCAAAGTGGCACACCGCAACCCGATCATCCTGGACCTGTATGAGAAATTCCTGGCCAAGCCCGGGAGCGGGCACAACCAGGAACTGCTCCATGTATCAAGAAATCCAAAGGAAACCTTATGAGTCATTCCTATAACCGGCAGTTGGTATTTACCCTGAAGGACCGGTGCAGGGTCTGTTTCACATGTGTCAGGGAATGCCCGGTGAAGGCAATCAAGATCATCAATGGCCAGGCAGAGGTGATCAACGACAGGTGCATCGGCTGCGGCAACTGCGTCAAGGTTTGCAGCCAGGGCGCCAAAATACCCCTCGACTCCGTCGACGCCGTTTTCAACCTGCTGAAGTCGGAGAGCACCATCGCCGCCTGCATTGCACCCAGTTTTCCCGCCGAATTTGACGAGATCACCGACCACCGCAAGCTGGTTGGCATGATCCACAAACTTGGCTTTGACTATGTTACCGAAGTATCGTTCGGGGCTGATATTGTTGCCCGGGAGTACGAAAAAAAGATTAAAAACGAAGGACTGGAGGGCGACATCTCCTCCGATTGTCCAGCCATCGTATATTTCATCCGCCACTACCATCCCGACATGGTCCCGTTCCTGGTGCCGATTGCCTCCCCTATGGTTGCCATGACGCGTGTATTGAAGGAGAAACACGGGAATGCCCTCAAAGTTGTCTTCATCGGTCCCTGCTTCGCCAAAAAGGCCGAAACGGACGAGGTTGACGAAGTACTTACCTTCAGGGAGCTGCGCGACATGTTCGACAAGGAGAATATCCGGGCCGAGAGCACCGAACCCTCCGACTTCGATCCGCCGCACAGCGGCAAAGGGGCGATCTTTCCGATCAGCCGCGGGTTGTATTATACGGCCAACAACCAGGAATCGATTCCCGAAGAGCATGTCATCATTGCCGAAGGGCAGGTGAATTACAAGGAGGCGATCAGGGAATTCGAAGAGGGCTATATCCGCAAAAAACACCTGATGCTGCTATGCTGCGAAGGGTGTATCATGGGCCCGGGCACCTCCCCCGGCGGGAAACGCTTCGCGCGAAGCGCCGCCGTTGGCGAGTATGTAAACAAGAAACTGCAGAACATCGACAGGGAAAACTGGGACAGGGAGATGGAAACCTACGGTAAACTGGATCTTTCTCAGACCTTCACCCCTGAAGACAGGAGATTGGCCCCTCCCAACAATGATGAAATCCTGGAGGCCCTCCATTCCATGGGGAAATTTTCCCCGCACGACCACCTGAACTGCGGCGCCTGCGGATACGACACCTGCGTGGATCATGCCAGCGCGATCGTGAAGGGACTTGCCGAAACGGAAATGTGCCTTCCCTACACCATCGAAAAACTGCATGACTCCATCAGCAACCTGAACGTTTCCAACGACAAGCTTGCCAAGGCAAAGGCTGCGTTGAAACAATCTGAAAAACTGGCCCATATGGGGCAACTCTCGGCGGGGATCGCCCATGAACTTAACAACCCGCTCGGTGTTATTACCATGTACAGTAACATCCTGATGGACGAGGCTCCCGAAGGCGACGCCGTAAGGGATGACCTCAAACTGATCGTCGAACAGGCTGAACGCTGTAAAAAAATTGTAAGCGGATTGCTCAATTTCGCCCGGAAGAACCAGGTCAACCGGTCGGAAACCGATGTGATCAAATTCATGCAGCATAGCCTCAATTCTGTTATTAAACCTGAAAATATCACCTTTTCCTTTTCCTCTGAAATCGCCGACCCTGTGGCCTGGCTCGATATCGACCAGATGATGCAGGTATTGACCAACCTCGAAAAAAACGCCATTGAAGCCATGCCTGCCGGCGGTGTGTTAAGGGTCGGGGTCGAAGGGAATCCTGACGAGATAACCTTCACCGTCGCCGATACCGGTACCGGGATCCAGAAGGAGAATATGGACAAACTCTTCACCCCCTTCTTCACCACCAAGGAGATGGGAAAGGGAACAGGGCTGGGACTGGCGCTGATCTACGGGATTGTGAAAATGCACAAGGGAAAGATAAATGTCGAATCCAATGCCGAGCCTGCAAACGGACCAACCGGCACTACGTTCAGGATTACGGTGCCGAGAGGACAATAAGGGAATGCGGGAATGCGGGAATGCAGGAATGCGGGAATGCAGGTAATGCAAACAATGCAGAAATGCAGAAATGCAGAAATGCAGGAATGAAGGAATGAAGGAATTATTGTATTGATGTAACTTTTTTAGTTGTTCGTTATAATCTATTGTTTTTTATGAAACCAGGAAATATTACCATTTTGATCGTTGATGATGACCAGGATTATCTTTTCCAACTTCAGGCCAGGGTCGAGCAGTTCGGATTTAAAACAATCACGGCTGAAAGTCAGAAAGAGGCCGAGGAATTACTGGAAAAAACAAAGCCCGACCTTGCCATCCTCGACCTGATGATGGAAAATGAAGACAGCGGGTTTATATTGTGTTATAAGATGAAAAAAAAGTATCCCGATGTCCCTATCATCATAGCAACAGGGGTCGCCGCCGAAACGGGGATTTCATTTGATATCAGCGATGAAAACAACCGCAAATGGATTAAGGCCGACCGCTTTCTCGACAAGGGCATCCGCTCGGAACGCCTGAAGGAGGAGATCGAAAATTTGCTGTTAAAAAATAACAGTTGATGTTATATTAACTGATTTTCACCTTATTTTTGGAGTGAAATAAATCTATGTCAACACTAAAAATTCTCGTTGTCGATGATGAACCCGGTATCCGCAGCGGAATTACCCGGATTCTGAGAAATTTCAGGGTAGATTATCCCTTTATGGATGAAGCGTTTGAATTTGATGTCAAGGAAGCGCCAACCGGTGAAGCGGGGATTGAGATGATCGAGTCGGACCAGCCCGATATCCTCCTGCTTGACAACAAGCTTCCCGGGATACAGGGGGTGGAGGTGCTTGAATATATCAAGAAGAAACAAAAGAGCATCATCGTCGTGATGATCACCTCCTATGCTTCCCTTGAACTGGCTGTTAAAGCAACCAGCGACGGCGCTTACGATTTCATTCCCAAACCGTTTACTCCCCAGGAGCTCAAGTCGTCCATCGAAAACATCACCAAGCGGGTGTTTCTCAAGAAGATGACCAACAAACTGCAGGATACCGGCAAACAGATAAGGTTTACCTTCCTGTCGGTATTGTCGCACGAACTAAAAGCCCCGCTGAATGCTATCGAGGGATACCTCAGGATGATCCGCGAAAGGCAGGTTGGTACCAAACTCGAAGATTATGATGTGATGATCGACCGGTCGCTCGACAGGATCAAGGGTATGCGCAGCCTGATCCTCGATCTGCTCGACCTGACCCGCGTTGAATCCGGGAAAGCCAAACGGAACATCATGGAGGTCGACCTGGTGAAAATTGCAGGCACCGCCATGGATACCATGCGGCCTTATGCCATCCAGCGGGACGTGACCATGACCCTCCATCATGAGGGCGACATTATCATTCAGGCGGATGCCGAAGAGATGGAGATAATTTTTAACAACCTGATTTCCAATGCCATCAAATACAATAAGGATGGAGGCTCCGTCGATACCACCCTGCTGCTGGCTGACGGTTGTCTTGAAATCAAGGTTGTGGATTCAGGGATCGGATTGTCCCTGATGGAAATAGACAAGATCTTCGATGATTTTGTACGGATCAAGAATGATAAGACCAAAAATATAACCGGGAGCGGTCTCGGGCTTTCCATTGTCAAAAAACTGATCGACAATTATTCAGGAAAGATCGAAGTGACCAGTGTTCCCGACCAGGGTAGTACCTTTATTGTCAGACTTCCAATCGATAAGCCATGTTTATAAAAAACTTACCTCATAAAACAGTTGAGCGGCTGAGTCAGTATCGCCGTGCCTTGCTAATGATACTGTCAAAGGAGAAGACCCATGTATTCTCTCACGAAATCGCGCAGATGCTGCACATCACGCCGGTACAGGTGCGGCGTGACCTGATGCTGATCGGGTATTCGGGGAACCTTCGCAAGGGTTATGATATCAAGGAGCTGATCGAGCTGATCGGGAAGATCATCGATTCCGACCGCGGACAGCGTGTGGCCGTGGTAGGGCTTGGTAATTTAGGCAAGGCAATCATCAGCTATTTCAAAGGCAAACGTTCCAAACTGGCCATTATCGCGGCATTCGATATCAACCCTGAAAAAATCAACAGGGTTTATGACGGCGTTGCCTGTTACCATTCCAGCCAGATGGCCGATATTATCAAGCAAAACAACATCTCGATCGGGATCATCGCCGTGCCGGCCGAACAGGCACCCGACAGCGCGGAGGCGCTGGTGCTGGCAGGGATCAAGGGAATTCTCAACTTCACCCCAAAACCGTTAAATGTGCCGCCATTTGTATATCTCGAGGAATACGATATGATCACCTCGCTGGAAAAGGTCGCCTTTTTCGCAAAAAAGAATGATGAACGGTTTAAGTAGAGGGCAATCAGGTGAAAATATTTTATGATTTTGACCATGTCGGAACGATCCGCAATGCGGTCGTTACCACAGGGTCGTTCGACGGTGTTCATATCGGACACAAGGTAATCCTTCAACGACTTAAAAAACTGGCAGCCGAGATCGGCGGGGAGACAGTATTGATCACCTTCCATCCCCATCCCCGCATGGTGCTCTACCCCGAAACTGCCGGAAAGGGTCTTTTCCTGATCAACTCGCAGCGCGAAAAGATCAACCTGCTGCGCAAGGCCGGCCTCGACAACCTGATCATCGTGACCTTCACGCTTGAATTTTCAAAGATCACCTCGATCGACTTTGTCCGAAATATCCTGCTTAATAAGTTGCACGCGCGTAAAATCGTTATCGGGTTCAACCACCATTTCGGCCATAACCGCGAGGGTGACTACGAAGCCCTGCGCGCGCTGGGTATTGCCAACGATTTTGATGTGGAGGAGATCCCAGAGCAGGACATCCACAACGAATCGGTAAGCTCCACCAAGATCCGCAAGGCAATCCAGGATGGAAATATCCAGAAGGCCAATGCCTACCTCGATCACCAGTACATCATCATGGGACCGGCACAGAAAAGCAGTCCGACGCTCGAAGAGATAGGATTCCCCTGCTATACCATTCAAATCGAGGAAGATTGCAAACTGGCACCCCCCAACGGGGTCTATGCCGTTACCGTTATCGGCGAGGACAGCTTTTCACGGGCCATGTGTTTTATCCGCCGCAACGAGGAGCGGCCCATCGACACCCTGGTGGAGGTGCATCTGCTGGAGAGTTACGGAACCATCGAAGGCGAGATCGTGACCCTCCTTTTTCACAAACGTATCCGTGAAGAACGGATCCTTACGACCACGGAAGACTTAAAGAAACAACTTACCATCGACCGCAACCAGGTGGATGAACTCATATTCTGATGTTAGAAAGCGTGAACGACCCGATTAAAGTAACCTTCCTCGGCACGGGAACCTCCATCGGAGTGCCCGTGATTACCTGCGATTGCCCGGTATGTGTTTCCACCGATGAACGGGATAAGCGCATGCGGACCTCAGCCATGCTCGAGGTTGACGGAAAAACCTTTGTGATCGACTGCGGCCCCGATTTCCGGCACCAGATGCTTCGCCAGAAGGTGATGAACCTCGATGCGGTCATTTTCACCCACGAACATCGCGACCATATTGCAGGGCTCGATGATGTCAGGGCCTTCAACTACGTGCTGAACAAAAAAATAGATATTTACGGCTCCGCCCAGGTGATGGAGGCCATCCGGGTCGAGTTTCCCTATATCTTCGCGGAGACCCGCTATTTCGGAGCTCCCCAGCTTACCATTCACCCGATCGATGATCAACCCTTTACCATCATGGGTGTCGAATTTATCCCCATCCTGGTGATGCATGAAAAATTACCCGTGCGGGGTTTCAGGGTAGGCGATTTCACCTATATCACCGATGCCAGCCATATCAGCGATGAGGAGATGGAGAAGATTAAGGGTTCGAAGGTCATCGTGCTCAACGCACTGCGCAACTCCAAACATGTTTCCCATTTCTCCGTCAATGAGGCGGTGGAGATCCTTACCCGGTTGGCGCCGGAGGCTGCCTATCTAACCCATCTCAGCCATTTTGTGGGGCTGCATGAAGAGGTTAACAAAAAACTTCCCGGTTTTATCAGGCTGGCCTACGACGGGCTGGAGGTGATCGTCTGATCGTACAACAGCAACATTTAAAAATTATGGTGATCGATATCCTGACCCTGTTCCCGGAGATGTTTGAAGGACCTTTCAGTTATTCCATCCTGAAGCGGGCCCAGTCGAAGGGACATGTGGTGCTTCGCCTGCATAACATCCGCGACTGGGCCGTCTCGAAACATAAAAACGTGGATGATTATCCCTATGGCGGCGGGGCAGGCATGGTGATGATGGTCGAACCTGTGGTAAACTGCATCGAAGATCTCAAATCAAAAACCAGCTACGACGAGATCATATACCTCAGTCCCGACGGGGAGTTGCTCAACCAGCCCCTTGCCAACCGCCTTTCGGGAAGTCAGAACCTGATGATCCTTTGCGGCCATTACAAGGGGATCGACGAACGCATCCGGACCCACTTCATCACACGCGAGATCTCCATCGGGGATTATGTAATCTCAGGCGGAGAAATGGCCGCCATGGTCCTTACAGACACCCTGGTCAGGCTGATCCCCGGCGTGCTGAACGACGAAACCTCGGCACTCTCCGATTCCTACCAGGACAACCTGCTTTCGCCGCCGGTCTACACGCGGCCGTACGATTTCCGGGGCCTGCAGGTTCCCGATGTCCTTCTTTCGGGAAATGACAGGGAGATCGCCAAATGGAAATATGAACAGGCCATTGCCAGGACCCGGGAAAGAAGACCGGGGATGCTTTTGGACGAATGAAGAATATTGAATATCGAACATCGAATATCGAATATTGAATGTCGAATATTGAATGTCGAATATCGGATAATCAAAGAAGGTTCATGAGGGAAGTCAACTGTGTTGGAAGCCTCTTGACTGATGAATGAGGTGAGAAAGAGCGGGTTGGCACGTTTTAAGGGAAAGAGTGGTTAGATTTTTCATCCGACCGTTTTTTATTTCGAAAAAAATCATATATTTGCAAACTTTTTAGTGCGTAATTGATCAATTTACACCAAAGCCATGAATAAAGCGGAAATTATAAGATTTGTCGAGGACACAGTGATCCAGAAGAATATATTGCCTTCTTTCAAAGCTGGAGATACCATCACGGTTCATTACAAGATTAAAGAAGGAAACAAGGAACGTATCCAGACATACCAGGGTGTGGTGATCCAACGCTCGGGTAAAGGTGTGAACGAGACCTTCACGGTAAGAAAAATTTCAGGGAACATAGGTGTGGAACGTATTTTCCCATGCACCTCCCCCTTTATTGACAAGATTGAAGTCAACAAACACGGCGTGGTACGCAGGGCGCGTATCTTTTATCTTCGTGGTCTCCAGGGTAAGAAAGCCCGTATCAAGGAAGAACGTATCTGAGTTCAATCATGAAAGCATAAAAAAACCCGCCAGAAGCGGGTTTTTTTTTTAGTTCATCACCAGGTGAATATATCCTGTATCAGTTGTTGCGAGTACTTTGAGCGCTTTTGAGTAATTGAGCAGATTCCGGATCACCGATTCACTGGGAGAGACTACCTTGCGATTCCTGCGCCTGTTGGCTGAAGGATCGATGACCTTCGACGATTGTGAGGTCAATGAATAAATTGTAGCAGTACGCTTCATAGGCTGAATTTTGATTTTTATTTGAATTCATACCTAAAAAACGTGATATATTTCCCAATATTTTAATGGTTGAAAAATATTTCGTATTCCCGCAAATTCGCAGTTTGCCCTGTTAAACCGAAAGGATCACATCCTTCTCCTTAACCAGTTTCCGCAGGTTTATCAAGGCATACCGCATGCGGCCAAGGGCCGTGTTGATACTCACGTTGGTCACTTCGGCAATATCCTTGAAACTCATGTCGCCGTAATGGCGCATCACCAGGACCTCTTTTTGTTCTGAGGGCAGGTAGTCGATCAGTTTTTTCACATCGCGGTGGATCTGCTCGGTGATCAGTTGTTCTTCAACCGATTCAACGGGAATCCTCACCTTGTCGAAAATATCATAATCGTCGTTATTTTCAACGATGGGGATACGCTTGGCTTTGCGGAAGTAGTCGATGATGAGGTTATGGGCAATACGCATCACCCACTGGATAAATTTACCCTCTTCCTTATATTGTCCTGAACGGAACGTATTGATCACTTTGATAAATGTGTCCTGAAACAGATCCTCCGCAAGCTCCTTATCCTTAACAACCATAAGGATATAGGCATATACGCGGGTTTTATGACGACGGATGAGCTTTTCAAGGGCGGGTTCATAACCGGCAAGATATTTGCCAATTAACTCCTGATCACTAATGACATGGGCTTGCATGGGGCCTCCTTTTTAAGTAAAAAAGAGTAGAAGTCAGTCGATAGTGTCCCTCCTATGATTAGGCGCAACAGGGTTTTCAGGTTGCGCTGGTTAATACCTGATACGGGTTTTTCCCGTTTTGGTTGCAGCAAAAATAAATAAAAAAATCCAAAAAGCAAGTTTTCTTTATAATTTTGCCAAATTAAAGGAAGGAACCCCCCAATTAATGAACTCAGACACACTCGACCCAAAGGACAATATCATCATCAAAGGCGCACGGGTCAACAATCTAAAGAACATCAGCGTTGCCATTCCGCGAAACAGGTTCGTGGTCATCACCGGCTTGTCGGGCTCGGGCAAATCCTCGCTCGCCTTTGACACACTGTATGCCGAAGGACAGCGGCGGTATGTGGAGAGCCTCAGCTCCTATGCCCGTCAATTCCTAGGGAGGATGAGCAAGCCCGATGTTGATTCGATCCAGGGCATCTCCCCTGCAGTGGCGATAGAACAAAAGGTCAACACCTCCAACCCACGTTCAACGGTAGGCACCTCCACCGAAATTTATGAATACCTGAAGTTGCTTTTTGCCCGCATCGGCAAGACCTATTCTCCCGTTTCAGGCGCCCTCGTGCGGCGCGATACGGTCACCTCGGTGGTCGATCATCTCCTGGCGCTGCCGGTCGATACCCGGGTCAACGTGTTTGCACCGCTTGACCTCACCTCGAAAAACGGCGACCTTGCTGCAAAGTGCACGGTACTGATGCAACAGGGCTATACCAGGGTGATGGTTGACGGCGAGATTTTCAGGCTCGATGAGATCGGGACTGTCAAAAAAAAGAAATTCAAGGAACTGTTCGTGCTGATCGACAGGTTTTCCATCACCCACGACGACGAAGACCTCACCAGCCGCATCGCTGATTCGGTGCAAACCGCCTTTTTCGAAGGCCATGGAAGCTGTATGGTGGAAACCGGCACCGATGAGAAAAAACGCACCCTCTACTCAAACCGGTTTGAAGCCGACGGGATGATCTTTGAAGAGCCGACCGAAAACCTGTTCAGTTTCAACAACCCCTTTGGCGCCTGCAAGGCCTGCGAAGGGTTTGGCAGCGTGATCGGCATCGACGAGGACCTGGTGATCCCGAACAAAAGATTGTCGGTGTACGAAGAGGCAATCGCCTGCTGGAAGGGCGAGAAGATGAGCGAATGGAAAAACGAGCTCCTCCTCCACGCCTACCGGTTCGATTTCCCCGTGCACAAACCCATTTATGAACTCACCCCTGCCCAGCGTGAACTGCTGTGGACCGGGAATGAATATTTCAAAGGGTTGAACGATTTTTTCGAATTTGTCGAAAGCCAGAATTACAAGGTGCAATACAGGGTCATGATGTCGCGCTACCGGGGTAAGACCGGCTGCCCCGAATGCAAAGGCACGCGGTTGCGCAAAGACGCCTCCTACGTGAAGGTCAATGGCCGCTCTGTGAGTGAACTGGTACTACTGCCGCTGACGGAGCTCACCGCCTTTTTCAGGAACATTGAACTGAACGATTATGAGACTACCGTGGCGCGCCGCCTGGTCTTCGAGATCAACAACCGGCTCGAGGTATTGAATGATGTTGGGCTTGGCTACCTCACCCTGAACCGTTTGTCGGCTACCCTGTCGGGAGGCGAGTCGCAGCGGATCAACCTTGCCACCGCGCTGGGCAGCAACCTGGTCGGCTCCATGTATATTCTCGATGAGCCCAGCATCGGCCTGCATTCGCGCGACACCCAGCGGCTTATCAAGGTATTGCTGCGGCTGCGCGACCTCGGCAATACGGTCATCGTGGTTGAACACGACGAGGAGATCATCCGTGCTGCCGACGAGGTGATCGATATCGGCCCGATGGCCGGTCACCACGGCGGGGAGATCATCTTCCAGGGTGATTTCCGCAAGCTGAATGCCGACACCAAAAGTCTTACCGGCCAGTACCTGAATCATATCCGCAGTATTGAGATCCCCGAGGTTCGGCGGAAATGGCTTGAATTCATCGAAATCAGGGGCGCCCGGGAAAACAACCTGAAGGATGTGAATGTGAAAATTCCGCTGCATATCTTTACGGCCATCACAGGCGTTAGCGGCTCCGGTAAGACCTCGCTGATCAAACGGATCCTCTACCCGGCGTTGAAGAAGATCCTGGGCGGGTACGGGGAGAAATCGGGGAAATTCGACAGGCTCGAGGGAGATTACAGCAAAATAGGGTCGGTCGAGATGGTTGACCAGAATCCCATCGGCCGTTCGTCGCGTTCCAATCCCGCTACCTATATCAAAGCCTTTGACGAGATCCGTGACCTGTATGCCGACCAGCAACTGGCGCGGGTACGAGGATACAAACCCGGCTATTTTTCATTTAATATCGAAGGTGGCCGCTGCGATGAATGTGAAGGCGAGGGGGTGGTGAAAATCGAGATGCAGTTCATGGCCGACCTGTTCCTGCCCTGCGAAAGCTGCAAGGGCAACCGTTTCAAGGAGGAGGTGCTGGATGTGAAGTATCATGAAAAATCGATCGTCGACATCCTGAACCTGACTGTTGACGAGGCGATGGAGTTCTTCCAGAAAGCCACCAAGCCCGGCGCGCATGAAAAACATATCCTGGCAAAGCTGAAACCATTGCAGGATGTGGGGCTCGGCTACCTGCGCCTGGGCCAGTCGTCGAGCACCCTGTCGGGCGGCGAGGCGCAACGTATCAAGCTGGCTTTTTTCCTCTCCAAAGGTACCAGTGACAAGCCCACCCTCTTTATCTTTGACGAGCCAACGACCGGGTTGCATGTGCACGACATCCACAAGTTGCTGATCGCCTTTGAATCGCTTATCGCCAATGGTCACACCATCCTGGTCGTGGAGCATAACCTGGAGGTGATCAAAAGCGCCGATTGGGTTATCGACCTTGGCAGAGAGGGCGGCGACGAAGGCGGGAACATCCTCTTCGAAGGCACCCCCGAAAACCTGGTAAAGGTAAAAGAATCTTATACAGGCTATTACCTGAAGGAAAAATTGAAAAACTAAAAATCGACCCAGATCGAAAAGGAAGGAACCCCTGGGCAGAAATCTTTTAATATCAGTATTAATGCTTCTTCCAACCTCAACCCGTTCTCCCATCTTTTCACCCCCAGCCCTGCCAGCAATCCCAGCAATCCCAGCATTATTTGCATTGCTTGCATTGCCTGCATTCCTGCATTCCTGCATTCCTGCATTATTTGCATTGCCTGCATTCCCGCATTCCCGCATTCCCGCATTCCTGCATTCCCGCATTCCTGCATTCCTGCATTCCCGCATTCCCGCATTCCCGCATTCCATCATTAATTCATTCCTATGAAAAGCACAAATCCATCCACCGGTGAAACGATCATCGAATACCGTGACCAACAGCCACAGGAGGTCTCTGCCATTATAGAATCGGTAAATTCAGCCTGGCTGACCTGGAAATCAACCCCCTTTGACCACCGGGCCACCCTGATGAAAAACGCCGCTGCCATCCTGCGGCAGAAAAAGGAGGAATATGCCCGGCTGATGACCCTTGAGATGGGGAAGTTGTTGCGGGAGTCGATGGCAGAGGTTGAAAAGTGCGCCTGGGTTTGCGAATATTATGCCGAACACGCTGCCGGGATGCTAACCGATAAATTGATCTCCACAGATGCCAGCCGCAGCTTTGTAACCTTTCAGCCCATCGGTATTGTGCTTGCCGTGATGCCCTGGAACTTCCCCTTCTGGCAGGTGATCCGTTTTGCAGCCCCGGCGCTGATGGCGGGCAATGCAGCGGTGCTGAAGCATGCCTCCAATGTGCCAGGTTGTGCCCTTGCCATTGAAGCGATCTTCCGGGAGGCAGGATTTCCGCCCGACCTCTTCAGAACCTTGCTGATCCCCTCCGCCTCCGTTGAGGCGGTCATCGCCCACCCGCACGTGGCGGCGGTCACGCTGACAGGCAGCGAGGCTGCAGGCAGCCAGGTGGCTTCCCTCGCCGGCAGGCACCTGAAAAAGACTGTGCTGGAACTGGGAGGCGCCGATGCGTTTATCGTGCTTGAAGATGCCGATCTAAACCTGGCGGTAAAAACCGCCGTAACGGCCCGTATGATCAACCAGGGACAAAGCTGTATCGCCGCGAAACGCTTCATTGTAGCGGAACAGGTGGCCCTGCCGTTTGAAAGAGCGCTAAAAACAGCGTTTGAGGCTCTCCGGATGGGAGATCCGATGGATCAAGATACGCAGGTTGGCCCGCTGGCAAGGCCCGACCTGGTGGATGAGATCGTAAGCCAGGTTACCCGGTCCGTTGATGCTGGGGCCCGCCTGGTTGCCGGCGGTCATCGGCCCACCCGGCAGGGCTGTTATTTCGAACCCACGATCCTGGCTGATGTCAGAAAAGGGATGGCTGTTTACGATGAGGAGACCTTTGGACCTGTAGTTTCCATTATAACTGTTAAAAATGCAGAAGAGGCCATTGCGGTTGCCAACGATTCGGCTTTCGGACTGGGAGGCTGTGTCTGGACCCGCGACCTGCAGCAAGGCGAAGATATTGCCAGGCGCGTTGAAACGGGCGCCATGTTTGTGAACGGCATGACCAAATCAGATCCGCGGCTACCCTTTGGCGGAATTAAAAAATCGGGTTACGGGCGGGAACTGGGCACCTGTGGCATCCGGGAGTTTGTCAACATCAAAACCATCTGGATCGGGTAGGCCTCGGGTCGGGAATAATCCCCTATTTTTTTATGTTATGCCTTGCCTCGGCGGGATCGGCAGGACAGGATTGCAGATAGTCATCGACCTTTGCAATGGATGAGAGCATCTTGGTTAAGTCCGGTGTTGGTTTAAACCAGAAGACCAGCGTATCCGCTCTTTTCCCCAGGTTTAAAGCCGCCATGTTGACCTGTACCGGCAGCAGTTTCATGGCAGGGTCCTTTTCAGCCCCGATCATGTCGAGTGTCCTGTTGCCATTAAAACCGGCTACAACGACAGGGTAAAAATCATGCGTGGTAAGCGCCTGTTTCTTCAGGATCTTTTCTGGTTGCGAATGGCCTGTGATCTGCTCGCCCGGGTGAAGGATGATGCTGGCGCTGTAGGTTCCTGCAGTAAAATAAAGGCAGGTTGTTCCTTTGTCGCTGCTGCCATGGCGGATGTTTTTATAATACAATCCCGAAGGCTGGCATTCAAAGCCCAGCAGGGCCAGCTGATCCGGATTGAGTTCGAGGTATTTCGCAGCGGGATGATCCTTTGACCCCGACTGGGGAGGCGTCATCTGTTTCTGGGCAAAGACCTGCACCATCAGGGCGATGAGGGGGATAAACAACAGGGCCTTCAGCAGGGCTCCCGGTCTGGAATTTTGCTTGTTCATCATGGTTAAACGGGTTTTAAGGTTATGTTGGTTGAACTGGTTGGCCAGGTTAAAACGGGTCTCACCGGCAACGGAACGTACCAGCAGTAACTGGTAGTCCGATACATCGACCCCCTGTTTTATGACATTCCGGTCGGCCTCGAATTCGTGGTTCTGTTTCAGTTCAAACCGGATAAACCACGAAAAGGGGTTAAACCAGGTAACCGCAAGGTAACACTCGGTGAGAAGCAGATCGAGTCCATGACCGGCCCTGAGATGCGTCTGTTCATGGAGAATGATCTCGTCGCCGTGGCTCCGGTAATCCCTGTCAGAGAGAATGATCCACCTGCCGAAGCAGAAGGGAACCACCTCGCCAGGATAGAGGGCAACGCGGATTCCCCGGCAGCGCTCTGTTTTTGATTTTCCGAGGATTACCAGGATCCGGGAAATGGAAAAGAGGATGAGAAGAAGTTGTATCACGGCGCCGGCAAGATACAGCATTACTAATAAGCTTGGTGAATGCTTTTGCGGTGATATTACCGGTACCGGCGCTGATTCCGGCATTGCCGCGACTACCGGCATCGACGGAGCAAAGACAGATTCCAGTTTCTGAACCGGCAGTGCGATTCCCTTATAAGCCACCTGGATCCTGATCAGCGGCACCAGGATTGCCATGACGATGATCCCGAGCAGCACCACCCGTTTAAAACGGTGAAAGGTCTCATGACGGAGCAACATGTAATACAGCAGGTATCCTGCCGCCAGGCAGACCGATGATTTCAGCGTATAAAGCATCCATGTTTCCATCATTTCATGGTTTTACGTTTTAACTCTATTTCCTTGATCAGCTCCCTGAGTTCGTCAAGGGTGAGGTCCTCCTCTTCGATCAGCGTTGAGACAACCCGTTTAAAGGAGTTCCCGAAGTATTTCCTGACCATGTTCCTCAGGTTTTTGTTGTTATAATCCTCTTTGGTAACCAGCGGGTAATATTGGTAGGTATTTCCATAGGCATGGTAGCCGAGAAGTCCCTTTTCTTCCAGGGTCCTTACCATGGTGGATACCGTGTTGTAATGCGGTTTCGGATCGGGGTAGAAGTCGAGGATCTGCCTTACGAACAGCTCCCCCCTCTCCCAGAAAAAGTTCATGATCTCCTCCTCTTTTGCCGTAATCTTCTTCATCCTTAAAATTTTTACAAATATAACTATATTTTTTAGTTTGTCAACTATTTTTTATAGTTATTAAACTATTTTTTTCAGTTAATCTATTTTATATTTGATAATCAATGTATTTCAATTCATAATTCGTCCTACTGGCAATGATAGTTGCAATGAAATTCAAAATTCGATCTTCGTTATTCAATATTCGATATTCAACTTTCGCCTTCGGGTCATTCCAGATATTTCTGACACTCTGTTGTAAACCATTCAACATTTTTTTTAACTTTGCACCCTTCAAAACAGGGCGGGGTAGCTCAGATGGTTAGAGCGTCGGATTCATAACCCGGAGGTCTCGAGTTCAACTCTCGATCCCGCTACAAGGCAAATGCGAAATGCGAAATGGCGAAATGGTGAAAACTGTTTCGCCATTTTGCATATAATTAACAAATTCGACTTTTTTGGGTGTTGCTTTGGATTATTATTTTTCAAAAACGTTCATTGGAACAGCCTCATGGTCCGAAAAGAACCTGCAAAGGATATTTTATATGGATAAAAAACCTTTCAATTCAATTCCCCTGGCTACTTCCAGTAGTAAACCGACTTCACATGGTCCTGGCTTTTAAGGGAGAAGGAGATCACCATGGTATGGCGCGAACGGACCGGTTTTCCTGCCGATGTTCCCGGGATCCATCGCGGCATCAGGCGGATAATGTCGAGCACCTCTTCGTCGCACCCACCGCCAATGCCACGCAGGATCTGAAGGTTGGAAAGCGAACCGTCCTGTTCCACCACGAACGAGGCAAACACATTCCCTTCGATCCCCTTTAACCAGGCGGGTGCCGGGTAGTACAGCGCATGCATGATGAAATCCTGGAAGGCATCCTCCCCCCCGCGATAACCGGCAAGTCTCTCCAGTTCTGCGACAATTTTCGGATTGTAGAGGATTCCCTTGCGCACAAACGGTTCACCGCCGCTGAAATCGGCATCAATGGCACAGCCATTCCCCTTCCAGTTGCATCCAGGTATCACACTGACCCCTACCCCGCCGTATTCCAGGATCACCGGGGCTACCGGCTCGGGATCGTTGCATGCGGCACAGTGATGGATCCAGGTAATCACCGACGGGGCTATCCCGGCAACCCGGTAGGCATGGGAGGCGGGGTCGTAAACCTTGATAACTACACCCCCGGGAAGGGCAGAAACTGAAACTTCCGACTCCTGCCAACGCGCCTTACGGAGGGAATCGGGCAAATGCCTCGCAATGCCGCTTTTACTGCCATGACCGGCTGAAGTACATGACAGGACAAAAAAGATCCCGAGAAGGATTCCCGTGAAGACCAGGGTCGTGAAGAAGAGAGACCGCCGGGTATGAACATTTTTACAATTCCTGGTCATGTCATTTCACAGAAGCAATTACAGGCAGGGAAACGCAACCTGAAGCGCTCCCGGGCTATTCATTTAATCCTTTTCCATTGAGGATTTGGGGAATGCACTTTTCAACTCTTGATACCCTGGTTTTGGATTGTTTGGGTTCGGAAAAATAGAGATTATAGGCTCTTTGCCGCCCCGGCGTCAATGCCTCAAAAGCAGCTTTCAGGGCTAGGGTTTCAGCTAATTTACGTTGAAATTCCTCAGGGATGAAAGTCTCGGAAGGCTTTTTAAATTCCACCTTCAAACCGGCCTTTTCCACCTCAATAGCCTCATAAATATAGGTTTTCAGGATGGGTTCCATGGCGACTATTTCGCTCATGCCGGTGAACCGTACCTGGCGCCCCGCCTGTACATTCTCGGTTTGCCTGATCAGTATGCCATGGCTATCCTGCAACAGGGCACCCTTAAAAAACAGAAGGGCACAATATTCCTTAAATCCATGGATCAGCATGATGTTTCTTTTCTGAAAGGTGTAACAGGGCCAACCCCATTTCAATTCTTCGTTCAGCTGGCAATCAACAGCGATCGACCTTAGTTTTTCCACCTCATCGTGCCATTGTTTGACTTTCCTGAAAATTATTTTATCGTTTGGTTCCATATTATTCAGTCTTAAATTTAAAGGGTTAACAAGCCGGACTGATTTCTGCCATATTGCCACTGAATTTTCAAAAAGGGTCGTTGTCAGAATCAATCTCCGTGGATCAAAGTTAATCCTTCATAGCCATTCTGGCAAAAACCGCACCGAAAAAATCTTTATTTGCGTCACATTCAACAAATTTATATTTTGAATTGCCACGGAATTAAGGCAAGCTGGCTTTCCCGGGTTCCGGGAGTATTCCGCCCAGATTTCCAGCTTTGGAAGAATGATTGTGAAGAGGCACGGCCATTGAACTGATAATAATCCTGAAAATATTTTCAGTGCTCCATTTATTTTTTACCATCGTATGATCATGCGATGGTACTGTGGTTGCCTTTTATATCTGAATTTATGAATATTTACACTTTAAAACATGTCTAATTGGGGAAATGGATTTTGGCGGCCTGAAACGTGAACATGCCGATGTCATTTGCTTTTGGCGGGAATGCCTATGCATCCCCGCGGATAGCCGGTATAAATTCCCGCGGGAAGATATCGCTGGCCTGTGGCGGATTTTTTTGGTTCCTCCTTCCCCCAAGCGCGTTGATCCATTCGCATCCGGCCTGCAGATAATTTTAATTCTCGGGCAGTCTTCCGCAGGTGTGAATGATGTAACTATTTCCCTGAATTGTATAACAACTCACCCCTTGCAGCTTCTCACCTTTGCAACGTTGAACAAAAATCAAAAAAAATCAGCCGGAATCGCCAGATTCCACAAGGCAACCGGCTTGTAACAAGGAAACTATTCACAAATCAAAAACTCAGCATCATGAAAGTAAAAGTATTCTTTACCGCAGTCATCATCCTGTTTGTGGTTTATGCCACTACCAGTTTCGCCCAGCACAAACCCCACGCACCCGGTGCCGACAAAAAACCCTTGCAGCAGATCACCGCTTTTCCCGGACAGGTAACCGGGTGGGTTAATAATGACGATTTTATTTACGAAGGATTTTACCTTCAATCGGGCAACACGAAATACATGGTGAAATTTCCCACCCACATGGGCATTGAACTCACCGCCGCAGTAAAGACGGGCAACACGGCTACGGTAAACGGGGTTGAAAAGGCCTCCGCCACCGGCGAAAAAGAGATTAACCTGGTCAGTATCCTTGCCGATGGAAAAACCATCAATGAATCCACCCCCGCCAAAGTCGCCACACCACCCGCAAAGGAATTGACGACCGCCAGCGGCAAGATCACGCTTCTCCAGAAGGACAGGCACGGTAAGGTAAACGGGTTTATCCTCGAAAATAAAACCATACTCCGGGTTTCGCAGCCTGTGGCAGAACAAATTCTCAAACTGGCAGTGGTTGGCACCACCATCTCCTGCACCGGAGAGAAACAGAACCTGCACAATGGCGAAGCCACTGCCGAGGTCTATACGATCATCCGTTGCAAGACCATTACCATTAACGGCAAACAATACCTTACCAAGTAGGTACACGCCGGGACCCGGAAAAACTTTTAGTGTCCGTCGATGTATTCATGAGAATTCATGGCCGGGGAAACCGGGATGAACGATTGATAAACTGGAAATGAAAAGAGGCTGTCTCAAAAATCATGAGGCAGCCTCTGTCATTTTTACAGGTTAACTTCCATCTCTGGCATGTTCAATCAACCGGATTTTCCCCTCTTTGGCGAAACCGGCATCCTGGTGATTAACAAGGCGCTGGAAATGGGATACCAGGTCACCTTCTTCGCCAGGAATCCCGCCAAAATGATCTTCCGTCATGAATAACTCCGGGTTGTTTACGGGTCCTTGAATTTCGTTTACTCCCCTGTCATCAGTTTATATCTTGCCAGTTTATTGCGATACTGGCACCGGGCATCGGTGAGGTTGTCCTTCGCCTGCTGGGCGACGGCCTGGGCTTCGAGCAGGTCGGAGATCCCGATAACGCCTGCCTTATAGTTGTCCTGGCTGATGCGGAGATTTTCGGCAGCCTGTTCCACCGAAACCTGCGACACCCCAACCTGGAAACGGGTCTCCTCCACCTCGCTGGCAGCCTGCCGTATCTGCAGCACCAGCAACTCCGTGTTCTCCTGGAGGGAGTTTTCTGCCTCTTCCACCTCGATCTGCTGCCGTTTGATCTTATGGCTTCCTGCCCACCAGTCGGTGACCGGGATGGTCAGGCTTACCATCCCCAGGAGGTTATTGGCTGTCTGGTTCATGGCATCATAGGCGAAACCGGTACCCGTCACGGCAACCTGCGGCATATATTCTCCGGCTGCCATCTTCATCTGTACCTGCCTTACCTCCACCGCCTTGTTCAGCAGATGGTACTCGTTCCGGTTTTTCACCAGCTCTTCCGGGTTGCGTAAGATGTCACTGGCTGCCATCTCATCCTTTGGTGCGGTGAACACCAGGCTGCTGTCGCAGGGCACCCCGATTTGCTGGCAGAGGGCGCGCCGGGTGAGGTCTACACCGTTTTTCAACTTCAGCAGGTTGGTCTTCAGATCATTTTGCTTGAGCTGTACCTTGAGCACGTCGTTCCGTTGCGATAAGCCCGCGCTTGTGTAATTCTGTACGTCGCGGTACAGCGAATCGAGCAGGAGCTGGTAACACCTGATGGTTTTCTCCTTTTCGCCCAGCGACTGCAGGGTCCAGAAAAGTTCCTCGGTGCGGGCCAGCACCTCGTCATGCGTCACAGCCTGCTGGTATACGGTAACCTCCTCCCCCAGCCTGGCTAGCTTGTATCCCCGCCTGATCCGGCCGCCGGCATAAACCGGCATGGCCACGGTAACGGCGGCGGTGTTCATGTAGTCGAGCAACCCCAGCGACAGGGAGGGAATATAGGCAAACTGGGTGGGATTCACCAGCTGGCCCGGGTTGCGCCCATCCCAAACCGGCAGGTTCATCTGCGGGGTCTTTGCCTTGATCAGGTAATCGGACGAGCGTATGGCAAGGGCCGCCGCACTGACCTTCGGGAAGAAGTTGGTAAAGACCTCCTTTCGCTGCTGCCCCGAAGCAAGCACCTGCAGTGCCGCCTCCCTGATCCTGCGGTTGTTCTGCAGGGCAAGTTGCCGGCAGGAATCCAGCGTTATGTTTTGTGCGGTGGCCGTGGTAAATAAGGATGAACCCGCCAGTATCAATCCTAACAGGATAACCTTCACATTCCCCGGCAGGGTCCAGAATTTCGCCTTCTTACCTCTGTCGCTGTACGATACCGAATAAAGCACAGGGAGAATGTAGAGGGTGAGCACCATCGAAAACAAAAGCCCGAAACAGATGACCGTGCCCATCGGCCCCCACAGCGGCGAACGGCTGATGATCATCGGCACCACGCCCACGCCTGCCGCGGCAGAGGTGAGGAAGATGGGACGCATCCTGCGTTTTCCAGCGGCAATGGCGGCCTCTCGCGTGGTCATCCCATGGTTTTCCTTCAGATCGCGGGCATAATCGATCAGGATGATGCCGTTCCTGACCACCATCCCGCACAGGCTGGTGATGCCGATAAAGGCGGTGGTACTGAAGGGATACCTCATCAGCAGCAGCCCGATCACGGCCCCCGGCAGGGTCAGCAGCATGCCGCTCATGATCAGCAGGGAGAGTTTTGCTTTTTTAAACTGGATAAGCAGGATGAAGAAGATCAGCAGGATACTCACCATCAGGGCAATGCCCATGGGGATAAAGACCTCCTGCATCGCTTCAAAGTCGCCCCCAAAGGTAATGGAGGTTCCTTCGGGCAGCTTCAGCTTCTCTATCCGGGGCTTGATCTGCTCCAGGATGGCCGCTGCCACCGCCTTCTGTGTATTATCCACCATCACCGTCAGCGTGGGAACCCCGTTACGCCTGACGATGGTCCCTTCCGACCACGAGGGGGTGAAGGTCGCCATCGAGCGCAGGGGAATGGCAGAAAAGCTCATCGGCGAGGTGATATACTGGTCTTCAAGGGTCTTCAGATCCTGCACCGGCGACTGCTCCTGCTTCAGGATGACATCCACCGGGTAGTCGTCTTCCCAGATGGTGGTCAGCGGGATGCCGTCGAGCCCGATCATCATCGAGGTCGCCACGAGGCTTTTGTAATATCCCATCCGGTTTGCCTTGTCACGGTCGAGGTTTACCGTGATATTTTGCTGCGGCTGGTCCCAGTCGTTGCGCACCCACGCCAGCCCATGTGTTTTCGACAGGATCTGCATCACCTTTGCTTCGGTAGTGCGGATGTCCCTGACAGAATCGGAGGCAATGCGGATCTCGATGGAGGACTTGTTGAGCTGCATGGCCAGGATCTTCCACTTTACATGGGCATTGATAAAATTATCGGAATACCTGGGGCTGTACTCGTTCACGATAGCCCGCGTGGCCTTGTCCGACAGCGTGTTGACCAGCAGCTGGCCATAGTTTGATGCCGGCATCTGGGGCGCATACACCGTGTGAAACCGGGGCGAATTGGTGCCGATGAAGCTGGTGACATTGGTCACCCGTTTATCCTTCAGCAACACAGACTCCAGGCTGTCGACCACCTTCTGGGTGGATTTCAGCGACGAGCCGGCAGGCAGGTACACCTCAACGGCAAACTGGTTGCGCTCCATCTCCGGGAACAGCTGCTGATCGGTAAGCTGGAAAAGCAGTACCGAAACAACCACTGAGCCGATCCCGACAGCGATTACCAGCCAGGGATGCCGGAAGGCTTTGTCGATCGATTTGTCGAACCATCCCTGTAAAAAATCGAGGAAGGACTTTTTACCGGGTTTCCGCACATTCTTCAACCCCTTTTTAACGAAGACAAAATTCAGGTATGGGACGAGGAATAGGGCGACCAGGATCGAAACCGTCAGGGCGATGGTCACCACCCAGGGGATGGTCTGCATGAATTCGCCGGCCGTTCCGGGGACCATAAACCCGAGGGGGATGTAAGCAGCCAGGATGGCAAGGGTGGCCACGATGATCGGCGCTACCAGTTCGCGGGCGCTCTTGATGGCGGCGTGCCAGGGAGAAAAGCCCAGGTCGATCTTCGACACGTGGTTGTCGATGACCACGATGGAGTTGTCGACGATCATCCCCAGCACCAGGATCAGCGAGGCAAGGGAAACCGTATGCAGCTCAATCCCCATGAAATAAAGGATGGCCAGGGTGATCATCACCGAGATGGGAACGGTGATGCCGGCTACGGAGGCTACACGGAAGGGAAGCAGGATCAGCGTCACCAGGATCACGGCGATGATGGCGATGAGGAACTCGTGCAGAAAATTATTCACCGAATCGCGCACATATTTCGGCAATTCAGAGATCTTGGCAACCTCGATACCCGAGGGACAGTGTTTTTTAAAGTTATCCAGCACCTTGTCCACATCTTCGCCATACGCCACGATGTTGTTGCCGGGCTGCATCTCGAGCGACAGCAGGATGGTTCTCTTCCCGTTCTGGCGGATGAAGTTATCGGGTTTGTCATAGCGCCGTTCGATGGTGGCGATATTTTTCAGCCTTACCACGTTGCCGCCGGGGTCGGAATAGACGATCTGTTCAGCCAGGTCCCTTTCCGACCCGAAGGTGGCAGGAAAGTGCACCGGGCGCACGCTGGCGCCGTCGTCGAGCTTCCCTGCATAACTCACCATCCCGTTGGCCTGGTAGGAGCCTAGCAGGGTGAGCGATTTGATGTTGTATTCGTTCAGCATCTCCGGCCTGACATTCACGAAGATCTTCTCCTTTTGCAGTCCGAAATGTTTGATCTTGGAGCTGGCCGGGATCTTGCGGCATTCCGATTCCAGCTTTTTCAGCTGCTCTTCCAGCTCCTTATAACTTTTGGTGTCGGACGAAAGGGTGATCAGGAGTGCCGAGGTATCGCCGAAGTCGGAATTGGCAATCAGCGCGATCACCCCTGATGGGAGGGTCATCTTGAGTTCCCCCAGCCCGTGTTTTAATTTCGACCAGAACTGGTCGGCATTTTTAACATCATCGTTCAGCTCGACAAAGATGTACATCATCCCCTCGCGGGAATAAGAATAGGTTTTGGCCTTCTTTACCTCCTGGTAACCAAAAAGATAGTTTTCAACCACCGTGGTAAGCTGTTTTTCCACCTCGGCGGAGGTGGCGCCGGGATATACCCCAACGATGACCCCCTGCCGGATGGTGAATACGGGGAATTCGTTGCGCGGCATTTTCAGCAGGGCGACGATCCCCACGATGATGATGGCTGCGGCAATGATCACAACGATATTGTTGTTGCGCATTGCCTTCTCAATAAGGTTCAGTTTTTTGCGTTCCATCTCAGTAGGCTATCAGGCAGTTGTCACTCAGTTTTTCTTTTCCCTCGTTCACGATCAGTTGCCCGGCCACGAGACCCGATATCACCTCCAGCGTGCTGCCGTGGCACTGGCCCGTGGTGACCAGCTGTTTTCGCGCCCGCTTTGCTGCAGGGTCGACCAGGAATACATAGGCCCTGTTTTCATTGTCCTTCGACACGCTCTGGTAAGGAACCATGACAAGCTCCCGTTCCATGGCCGTTTCCATCTTCACATCGCATACCATGCCCGGTTTGAGGGCAAAGCCGGGGTTCTGCACCAGTATCTTCGCCTCGTAGGTACGCGAGATCCTGTCGGCAACAGGCGTGATATTGGCCACCTTGCCTGTGAACGACCTGTCGTTCAGCGCCGATACGGTAAAGGCGGCCTTCATCCCTTTGACGATTTTGGCTACCTCGTTTTCGGGAACCGAGATCTTTACATAAACCTGGCGGATATCGACC
Source organism: Bacteroidota bacterium (assembly GCA_037133475.1). Lineage (GTDB taxonomy): Bacteria > Bacteroidota > Bacteroidia > Bacteroidales > FEN-979 > CAIVAT01. Next base: position 58,657 of record JBAXOB010000010.1, on the reverse strand, counting down.
AGCTCCAACGGCGGCGAAGTAATGGAAATGGCCGACATCCCCGGTTCGGTATTGCGGCGCCCCACTATCCCGTTTACCGGTGAAAAGAGCCTGCATTTTGCCAGGTTGTTCTTTGCCAGGTTCAGCGACGATTGCGCCTGCTCCAGTTTCGACTCCATCTCCACCCATTTTATCTCGGGAAGACTGCCCTTGTCGTGTACCGACTTCAGCCTGTCGTACGCATCCTTTGCCTGCTGGTACTGCGATTGCGTAATTTCAAACATATTCTTTGCATCGGTTTCATCAACCGTGGCCAGCAACTGCCCCTTCTGCACCACGTCGCCCGCCTCAACCAGCACCTTTTCGACCGTGCCGGTGGTCTGGAAGGATAGGGGAATGCTTTGATAGGCTTCAAGGGTGCCGCTGTATTGCAGCCCTACGGTCACCTTTGCCTTTGTCACCGGGCAGGTTGTCACGGTGATGGGTTTCGTATCGGGCAGACTCTCCTGGTTTTCCCGTGGAGTGCAGGCGACCAGCATCGACAGTGCCAGTGCGGGAATGATCATCTTTTTCATGGTTACTTGTTTTGAATTACCCTGATCCGGGACCAGGAAAGATTAAATACTGAACGATTGGTATGTTTCAGGACAAAAAAAATCATTTTTTCAGCAGGTAATATAATTGGTTAAGCTGGCCTTTCAGTGATCCGATGGCCGACTCGACTGAATTATTCCGGATCAGGTCGCCCGCCAGTCCGACGCTTAGCGAGAAATACTGAAGGGCGACGACCTTCACATTAATGTCGCGGCGCACCTCCCCCCGCCTGATCGCATTTTCGATGATGATCTCCACATCCTTTACGGCTTTATCCATGATATGGGTTTTGCTTTCGGCGAAACCCTCATAGTGTCGGAAGCAATCGGCGATCAGCGAGAGGTAGTTAACTGGGACAAACTTCTCATCACTACCGAAGATCACCTTGAGCATGCTGTGGATGTGATCAATGCAGGCATCGGTGAAGTCTTCCAGGGTGATGACATTCACATCGACATCAACCAATGAGATCGGAAAGTGTTTATCAATTACGGCCCTGTAAAGCTCTTGCTTGTTTTTAAAATGGTGGTAGAGGGCCCCCTTGGTAAAACCGATGGCGTCGCTGATCATGCTGATCGACACAGCTTCATAGCTGTGGTTCAGGAAAAGCCTGTAGGCTTCGTCGATGATATATTCTCTGGTATCTTTCATCTGTAAAAATACTGAACGATCGGTATGCAAAAGTAAACTTAATTTCGATGTGCAACATATTTCTTTAAAAAAACAATCTGATTGATCACAATTGTACCGGTTATCAAATATTGTTCAGATCCTTGCATTCCATAAACGGATTGTTATTGAATGGAATAACCAATACTAAGCATTCAAGCCGCCTCATGAAAGGCACGTTAAGAAAATCGAGGAATGAGCGTAAACCTGCTGACTGTCCGGGGAGCGGAGCGACGGGTTTCCAAAGGTTAGCGAATGACGAAGATTTTTAGTGGCTTTCATGAAGCGGTGACTTTTCTTTGTTACATTCTTTTGAGGGTAGCAAAAGAAAGTAAAAGTGTATACAAAAAAAGAACTTAATTATTTAAGAGACAGTCATTTCACAAGACGAGAAAGGTTTTTTGCCGAAACTGTAATGGTTGCGATCAATCTGTGAATTTTATCCTTCCACCCATATCGCCCGGGGTGATACCCCGTTGCGAATAAGATACCGCTGAAAGTTCTTACCTTTGTTAACCGGGAATTCCGGCATCAGTTAAAAACCGTCATGAAAAAACTTAGCGTCATCATCACAGGAGCAACCGGGATGGTTGGAGAGGGAGTGCTTCACCAGTGCCTTGAGCATCCCGCCGTTGAGAAAGTCCTGGTTATCACCCGCAACCCAAGCGGCTATTCTCATCCAAAGCTGACGGAGATCATCCACGGCGATCTCTCCGACATCTCGTCGCTGGGGAACCGTCTGGCAGGCTACAATGCCTGTTATTTCTGCCTTGGCGTGACCTCCCTGGGCAAATCCGAAGCCGATTATTTCGGGTTGACCTACACCCTTACCCTGAACTTTGCCAAAACGCTTGCTGCCTGTAACCCTGACATGACCTTCTGTTATATTTCGGGCGCCGGCACCGACAGCAGCGAAAAGGGGCGCGTGATGTGGGCGCGGGTGAAGGGGAAAACCGAAAACGACCTGGCGAAGCTGCCCTTCCGGCAGGTATATAACTTCCGCCCGGCGGGAATTCTCCCCTTCCTGCCGCTGAAACCCACGCAAACTTTTTACACAACCTATCGCTACCTTGGATGGCTCTTTTCGCTGGTAAAGGTGGTTGCGCCCAATTATGTTGTAACGCTGAAGGATCTGGCTGCCGCGATGATCAATGTCTCCCTGACGGGGTATTCCGGGAATAATATAGAGGTAAAGGATATCAAACTGCTGGCCAGGAAAAGCTTATGATTTTCTCCGGGCTCCTGTTTGTCCGATAGTCATGTGAATTATAAAAGTGAAAAACGGTCAACCAGGTCCGTAGATTCCAGGCAAAACCGATGGCCTGAAAAAAGCCATTTCTGTCGCCGGGTAAGGGTTATTCAATATCCACCCGATACACATCACTCCTGTTCCTTTGGATGTTCTCCACAAAAAACCCGCCAGCCTGCGGGATATCCTCAAACAGGTCGAAGGATTCGCAGCCTTGGGGCAGCGGGGCGAAAATCAGGGTGAACCGAAAGGTAGATCCGGGGAACACCTCCGTCCACACCGGGGCTATGGAGATATTCAGGGCATGCAGCAGCCGGCTGCGGCTGCCCGACCGCCGGTCGACCAGTACCGTGGTGTTCCATATCCTGATCGCACCATACGATACCGACGTGTGGGTGCAATGCACGATCACGATCCCCTCCTCAATTACCTGGCTGAGGAGTTCGTTTTTCAGCTTCTCATCAAGCTTTACCGCGGGTGCCTGGGTGGCGCTCCTTTTTTCACCTGTACGGATACTATGGATGTTATTTTTAACGGTCATACGACAAATTTAGACATTTTGATTAAACTGCCGGCCCCATTCGCCGATCTCCCTCCCCCATTCACCGGGTTCAACCCTACACCAGCCGATTGAAACTGTACCTGCAGGCCATTCCGGGTTAATTTTGCTGCATCACCATCAAACAAAACAAAAAATGAAAGCAACCACCCTGATCCTTGCAGCAGCATTCACCCTACAGGCAGCCCTTCTTTTTGCAGGAAATACCGAAACCTCCACACCGGCAACCGGCGAATCGGTCACCGTTTCCCTTGCATCGCTTGCACCGGTCACCCCTGCCACAGCCTCCTTTGAAGAGATTGCCTCCCCGAATGAAGTGGCCCTGCTGGCTCCCGTTACCCCGTTTGAAGCCGCCTTTGAAGATACCGAAGCCGACCTGGCTTGTTTTACCGGACTGGCTCCTGTAACCCCGGTAACGGCCGATTTTGAAGAAACTGCGGATACTGTAACGCTGATCAACCCGCTGGCCCCGGCAACACCTGCATTGGCCGATTTTGAATAGGCTCATCAAACCCAATATATTTTCCCGTTTTCAGGAAAAAGCCGCCGCAAGGTGGCTTTTTCTGTTTGTATTTTTTCCGCAGGACCTGTAAATTTGGCATCCTTAACAAATCTGGTGCAAACTCTGTAAAACCAACTATCCGATGACCAGTCTTAAGAGTAAGATTTTCAACTTCATCCTGCGCAACAGGCACCTGTTGCAGGGGAAACTGCGCCGGGAGGTATTCACCTCCCAAACCTCCATCCCGGCTTTCAGGGAGTTGTGCGAGAAGGGCGCTTCTCACTATGCCAGGATACCGGCAGGAGTCGTTATTAAACCTGCTGAAATCGGGGGAATCCGATCCGAGTGGATCATCCCGGCCGGGTCTGATCCGGCGAAGGTGATCCTCTACGTGCACGGTGGCGGGTATGTATCGGGCTCCTGCAATGACCACCGCGGGTTCGTCTCCAAATTTGCCCGCAACTGCGGCTATGTCAACCTGGTCTATGAGTACAGGCTGTCGCCTGAATACCCCTTCCCTGCTGCTCTGGAGGATTCGGTAACGGTTTACCAATGGCTGCTGTCAAATGGTTTCAGCCCCGCCAATATCCTGGTAGCCGGCGAATCGGCCGGAGGAGGCCTCTGCCTGGCGCTGCTGCTCGCGCTGAGGGATCGTGATATTCCGCTCCCCGCCGCTGCCGTGGCCATCTCTCCCTGGACCGACCTCACCTGTTCGAGCGACTCCTATGTCACGAAAAACAGGGTCTCCCTGGCTCCCAAAGACTCCTGGACGCTCTTCAGCCGCTGTTACGCCGGCAGCCAGGATGCGGCAAATCCTCTGATCTCACCCCTGTTCGGCGACCTGGCCGGGCTACCGCCCCTCCTGATCAATGCAGGGATGGATGATGAGCTCTTTGAGGATGCGGAGAAATTTTCGGTAAAAGCGGCAAAGGCAGGCGTAAATGTCGTATTCCGCCCGGGAAAGGGGATGGTGCATTGCTATCCCTTGCTGGCGCCGATGTTCCGTGAGGCGACGGAGGCGATGGAGGAGATATGTGGCTTTACAAAAAGACAGCTGGGGTGAGGTCATTGTTAATAACCACACGCTTCTTATCTTTGCCCATTATGAGGAAAAAACTCTCGATTCTCGGTATCCTGGCGATGCTGGCGCTGAAACACCCTCCCATGCCGCAATTTTCGCTGTTCCAGAAAAATTACGCCGTGGAGGTCAGGTGCTTTTCGCTGAAAAAGATCGCGCTGGATTTCTTTATCAACTGACCTTTGCCGGCAATGCCCCACTGCCTGCTCCCGGCCGGGTTACAGGCAGTTCTGTCCGGCTGTCAGCCCGCCACCAGTGTATGCTGAATGACCACCTCCACATTCCCTCTGATCATGGCATAAACAGGGCACAGTTTGTCGTCGGCCAGCCCGATCACCCGTACCAGCTCGGCTTCGGTCACCGTGGCCGATTTCAGCCGCAGGTCAAGCGTAATCAGGGAAAAACAGGTGGGATGTTCCTGCCGCCTGGTACCGGAAGCATGGATTTCAAGCCCGGGATCATGTTTCCCCATTTTCCGGAGGAGTACCAGCACGGCGCTGCCCACACAGGAAGATAGACTGAGCAGGAGCATCTCCAGCGAGGTGTAGCCCAGGTTATCCCCCAGCGGTGGGGTATAATCAATGGAAACGGGGTCGAGGTCGCCGGCACGCCCAAGGAAATGCAGTTTGTCGTTTACGAGTTGAAGCGAAACCCGCAGTTCTTTTGATTTGTCGGTCATGGCAGCAGTGTTAAGTTAAAATGAGCCGGTTGTAGATTAAGAAGGTTGCACTGGATTGCTGAATTTCAGAAATTACCAATTCCCGCAAACAGTCTCCACCTCCTTCAAGGAGAGTCAGGGGTGAGGTCAGAGCATCTCGCCAATCTCTTTGAAGAGGGTCTCCCAGAGTTTGATCTCACCGGCCGGTCCCTTCAGCACCCACACTTTTTCATCCGACAGGTCGGCATCACCCACAAAAATTTTAGGAACGATTACAACTTTGATCTTCCCCTTTTCCAGCTCATCCATCATCACATTATACTGCCGGTAGTTCGACCTGATCTGGGAGGAGCTGCTGTTGATGCCATAGGTGGCACTGCCCGAGGCCCCGATATCCTTTTTCCTGGTTTTGATGATCCCCTTGGCGGGATTTTCGATATCGATCAGGTAATCGTGGCTGATCAGCACCGCCTTTACGGCACGGAATACCGAGTCCTTGTCGTGGTTGAAGATCTTGGTGCCGAATTCGCCGACCACCTCCGGGGTGAGTCGTTTCTGGGCAAACAGCTGGAACGCAGATCCTGTCAGCCACAGGATCAGGGCAAGTAGTGCAAGTTTTGTCTTCATGGATTGAAATTTTCAATAAAGGTATATGAAATTGCCATAATCATAACGTTCATGCAAACCGTGAATGATAATTTATGGCTATTCCATATGGCCCGAAAGAAATAAATATGATCATATGAAATTGTCATAATCACACTGTTTATGCAAACCGTGGTTGATAATATTGGATTATGACGGGTACAATGGTGTTCAATCAAATAAAATAATGCCCGGAAATCAAAGGCAATAATCCTGATCTTGTTCGAAACAGAATATCCAGGCAAAACCTCCGATTACATAGCAGGGTTTACGAAAATTAATCCCCGTTTCTGCAACAGAAAAACTTTTGAAAAAATCGACCAGAGAACTTATTATAAGTTCCTCCCGGGATATCTAATTACTCTTGCCTTATCATTCCTACTTATCAAAGGGTCTTTCTTTTGCCCTGGAATATAGATTAAATAACGGCAGATCCACGCAAAGTGAAACGCTGACACGGGTATATTTGCTGCTGTAGGTGTTCTCCTTCATGCTGACACTGCGCAGCAGGGGCCCCATCTGCCAACCCACGTTAACCGAAAGGGGACAGCCCGGAATTCCCTGGGAATAGAAAATCCCTGGTGAAATTATGTCGGCCAACCTGATCGTCGGAATACTGGCAACGCTGTCATTCTGGAAACGGAAAGACGTTATCGCGCCAAGATCAACAATGGAAAAAAACAGGGTTGACGACCACCCCCTGTTACCCTTTTTCCAGCCATATTTGCCGGTTCCAATGGCAAACAAAACCGAATGCCCCCTGCTGATTGAAACCCCGATCGGCGCTGAAACACCAAACGAGTTTATTTTCTGGTATTGCATTGTCAGGGGAGGATCAACACCCTCAATACGCTCATACCCTGCGAACAGTCCGCAATAGGCATTCAGCGAGACATTGAAGGCGGTTTCCCGTTTAATCCTCGCCGACCCTGTTGGCAACGCAGCCGTTTCGATCACCGATTCCACCTCCTCCGAGCTTTTTGCCGTGACCATTCCCGCCATAAAGGCGCCGTATTTCAGGCATGATTCAATCGTATTGCTCCATTTACTGGCCTCCGCATGCGCATTGTTGGTAAGATACAGTTTATCAGGAGCAACCATCACATCATGGTAGATCGACACCAGGTGGTTGATCGCTTCCGGGTAGCGCTTGCGGTTGATGGCGCTGGTAAGGTCGCAGGTCTGGTAGGCGATGTCGAAACAGGAAGCCAGTTTCGCGCCGATACCCTTCAATTCGGTATTTTTATCGATAAACGGAAGTTCCGAAGCACTGGTGCAATATTCAACAAACTGCACGGAGGTCTTGCAAAACCTGGCGTATTGCTCCACCTTCAATGAGTCGGATTGCTTGCTGCTATAATTCTTAACCATCGTGTTTAATTCAGAGAGCCGCGAACCCAGGCCCAAAATGAACATTTTATACGGACTGTAGGACTTGTCAAAGGCATCAACATTGGCCTGGGTGTTCAGCATATCATAAAAAGAGTATATACAAAATCCTATTTTCCCATAATTTGTTTCCGCCCTCAGCAGTAAAAGCCCCAGGTAATATTTCAGGGCATTCTTGTTGTCGACCAGGTCGCGAACCTTGTCGATATTCACCCAGTACCGCGGACTCTTTGCCGTATCTGAACTTCTCTCTTTCAGCGAGTAGCTCAACAGCTGCAACAGCTGCACCGATCCCTTCAGATTTTTTTCGAGTTCGATGGTGTCATTGAAAATGGTATCGGGAAAACAGTTAATCATATCTCCCGGATGCATCTCATGTTTGATGGAGGTGGAGATATAGCAAGCCGACAGCACCGATATTGCCAGCATCCTGTTCTCGTCGAAGTATGGCTGGTGCAGCGGGATCAACCCGGGCAGGTGTTCATCCAGCGTGTTCAGGTCCGAGCGGAAGGCTTCGCGCAGATTGTTGATATAATGGCTGTAGTTGTATATCTCCTGGTCGATCGAATGGAGGATTTTCACGGTATTGGGATAAAGAACCTGCAGATCGGGATAGGCATTCAGTGTCTTCTTGAAGTGATCAAAAAATGCAATGCTGAGTTCTTGCTTAGTTCGCTTTACGATAAACCTGGCAAAACCATCCGCAATGTTGGTAACGTCGAGTCCTCCGGCAGTCGAGGCGAATGACTGGATCAGGTCGGAGGTTTTGCTTTGAGCGCCAATTTCAGGGAAGGATGCAACCAAATTATTGTTAGTTGTATCCCTTTTAAAGGTTATTACATGTGAGGTAATATCTTTCAAAAACAGATCCTGATTCACTAAATTGGCGTTGCTATTATATTGTTCCAGAATCTTAGCCATGACAATTAAATCAGCAGGGTTATTCCTGTTACTATAGTCATTATACAATTCCTGCAATTTCAGGGCATCGTAGAGTATATATCCCGGTTTATAGGTAGTATCCTTTTGATTGCCTGAAGGAATCTGTTTTGGCTTAATGGCAATTCCGACAGGCTTCTTAAATAACGGAGTCCCGGCAATAATAAGATTAAAAGAGCCATTCAATTTTCCGTTAAATTTCCCAATCCTGAACGTCGAGTCCGCATTCAGCGTGATGCAAAAATTATTCCTTCCCTCAAAACTTGACAGTGTTTTTTGTTCAAAAATCAAGTTAACAAGACTTGGCTGATCACCGTTTGTCTGGATTTCTATTGTTTTTCCCAAAAAATCCTCTTTCGGAGAGAAGAGGATATGCAGGGGTAGATTGTATTGGTCCTTCTGAGGAGTAAATACACAATGGTTATCCTTTAGTGTTATCGAGAGGGAATCGATCGTGGAATGGGCTGTTGTTGCAGTTATCAGGAATATCAGCAGGAAAAACATGTTTTTTTTCATAGCATATCAGATTAAGGTGTAATTAAAATTATCAAGGGTTTCTTTAATGGGCAGCACCCAGGTGAACTTGTCATTTCCGCCCAGGATCAGGCCGACCAGTTTACCATCGGCGGTATAAACGCACCCGCCGGAGTCCCCGCCTGTCGAAAGCGTAGAAGAATTGTCACGGATTTTCGTACTGCCGGTCAGAATAATATTCCCCTTAGATACCGGTCCATCCCTGTAATCCACATCCCACTCGGTGTTGTAGTCGAGGATATAGCCGGTTCTCCTCCCGCTCTCCTTTGAAATAAGTGTTACCTGGGTTGTACATACATCCTTGTCCGTCACCTCATAATGTTCTTTGAAATGGATGCACTGCGGGTCATCCGTGTAGTTGTCGAGCGTGGCAAGCGCCAGGTCGTTGCTGTAATTGATTAACTGGAAAAACCACTGCCCGCGATTTTTATTGCTGATCCAGGCAGCGGTTTGCTGGCTGTCATCCAACTCCCCGTGATAATTGACGGAGGCCCCCCGGGTAAAAACATGTCCGGCTGTAACGGCAGCTTTAAACCCCTTATTGGTGTCGACCAGGCAGCAGATGGAACCTTCCCCCGAATCGGTGTTGTACATGGTGTTGATCGCGTCGTACTGGTTCACATGCACCTTTCCGCTTCCTGTATTCCTGATGATTTCGGTTCCAATGGTGCGGCTTACGCCATCAGGCATCCTTACCTCCAATTTATCAGGGATCCCCGCCGTATTGTTATCCCTCAGGTAGATGGCCACCACGTGCGAATCCTCAAGCGACAGGTCATGGACCGCATCGCTGAGAGAAAGGATATTGGGAAACTTCACCCGCAGGAATTGCTGATTCTGCTGAATGGCCAGCCTGGCCACCTCCCCCGGGGAAAAAGTTATCGCGGCCATCCCGGTTTTTACGGCAACCTCCTTGGGAACCGCCATCTTGCTCTCAAAAAAGGATTGCGTTGCCTTAGCGCCAAATACGAATGCTATCACGCCAACCCAATACTGATCCAGTCCAACATCCCCAAGATTTTTCTGTCCCCACCCGATTTTCAATAACAGAATACAGATCACGTTGACCACCATAAAAACCACGATCCGCATGGTGCTTAAACCCTCCGTCTGATCCTGTAACAAGGAGGGAAATGCAAAGGCAACCCCGGTCATGACAATGAAAAATGCAATAGCGATTTTACCCCCGGAAAGGGCTGTCGTTTCCGCTGTTCCTCCGGAAAAGAGCATGGCAAAAAGGTAAACGATCCCGCTGATAATCAGGGTAAATCCCAGGACCTGAAGAATGGAAATAGCGCCCTCCTTAGCGTCTATCAATTTCCGGTTCTTAAACTGTTTCTTATACCATATGGAAAGATTAGCATTCATCGATTCCGGTTTTAATTAGAACATTAAATATCAAAACAAATATACAAACCCAATTAAATAATGTCAAGTAATCAGATACATTGAATATAACAAACGTATATTTTTTTTGAAGAATTTTCTATCATCTTGCTTTAGATTCCATTATATCAAACATATGTGAAAATTAAAACGATACTAAATAAACACAACTGTAATATGTTAAAGAAATACCAGGTACGTAAATATACCATAACAACTACCTCCTACTTTGTTATATATTTAGGGTCTGTGGGAAATAGCTGCCGGCATGCGTTTGCATGGAAAGAACAGAGTTCTGGAAAATCCGGGAAATTTGAATACCTGTATAGCGTAATACTGCTGTCTGACCGGGGGGGCGGTGCGATGGGTTTCCCCATTTTCGCGAACGACGAAGATCTTAAGTCCGGACTTTGACAGTTTGTGAGGTACAACGCGAAGAACGAGGTACGAATGACGAAGTACGAAGTACAAAGTTTGGGATCAGCAGGCCGTTGTTCGTCCTTCGAACTTTGTACTTCCCACTTTCGTTTGTACTTTGTACGTTGTATTTCGTACTTTAAATGGGCTTTGGTGCGTCATTTAAACAGACTCTTTTATGTCATTAACATTCAATTACTCGATAAATGTTAACGCACAACCTTATTGACTTTCATTTATAAAGATAATGGAACGTCAGTACTCATAAGTGGTAAGAAAGGGATCAATCCAATCTCTAAAAAGAAAACGGCCTTACAGTTTTATGATCCTTTCCGCAACTGTTCCATCCTTAGTTTCAAGTTTCACAACGTAGACGCCGCTGCTCAAACGACTCACATCGAGGCTGCCCGACACATCCTGCCGGCGGATTACGGTTATTCCATTCATATCCTCTACTGATACGGCATACCTCCCGTTATTTCCTTTGATAAAAAGAAGATCTTTCACGGGATTCGGATAGAGGTGGGTTACCGGTTTATTAATTTCGGGTACAAGCAGGGGTATCTTTCCCAGGGTGGCCACGATACAGTTCGAGCCACCTTTTTTCACTAAACTGAAATTTCCCAGGGTGGCATTTTTCCCTGCATAACCGGCCATGCTCACCACATTTTCATCGAACACCGAAAGTGAATTTATGATGAGGCTATTGGAAGGAATTGTATTCATCCAGCTATAAACGCCAGCCCCTGAATACCTGACAACGAAAAAGTCGTTGCTGCCTTCGGGCAGGAACTCGGTGCCGTCGATGTTGATCTTCTTGTTAAAATGGCCTCCCACATAGACATTTCCTTTTGCGTCGAGATCAAGCAGGTCGCCATAGTTGAATGAATAGGTCGACTCATATATCGCCTTCGCCCATAAGACCGCCCCGGAAGAACTGATCTTCGTAAGGTAATAGGAATATTTCTGGTTCGGGGTGTAGGGATTGGTCAGCGTGGTGTTACCAAAGGTCGCATGATCGGGACACCAGCCCCATAACCAGGTGTTCCCTGCCCCGTCGGTCCTGATATCGCAGGGCCAGCCATCGGAATAGGTCGCCCCGGCCACACCGCCGTATGTATAAGCCCACAGGGCATTCCCGTTCGGGTCGAATTTGATGAGGGCGGTGGAACCGTCGTTATAGGTCTGCGTGAGGGTGACGGAACCAATCGTCGTGGACCCTGTTTGGTCGGAAAGGTGAATTTCGCTGGTCATGTAGATATTATTGCCGGCGTCGGCCGAAACCATACTGACATAGTAGGATTCCATCGGGAAGGACTTTGACCAAAGTTTCGTTCCCGAAGGGTTGAATTTTATCAGGTAATTGGCAGGATCTGCGACACCGGTAACCAGTACATTGCGGTCGTTATCGGTTGCAATGGTGAAATCGACAGAAATATCCTGGCCTAAATTGAATTTCGACGCCCATAAAAACTGGCCGTCACTGCTGAAACTGGCTACATATCCCTCCTGCGACTGGAGGGTTGACAAGGTAGTGGTCCCAACGACCAGGCTGCCCTGGAAGAGACCGGCCGTCACGACATTGTTGCTTTTATCGAGGGTGAAGACGGATCCGAACAGGTGTGGGCTGATATCCTGGATCTGCTTCATCCACAGCAAATTCCCGGCAACATCGTGTTTGGAAACCACTGTAAGGTAATGGCTGGTATTGATGGGCGTGCCGAAAAAGTCGCATTGACCGATAATCCTTGATTGGAGGTAGGTATTCCCGGCGGCATCATGCTTGATATAACAGATCTTTGCACTCCCTGAGAAACAGTTTGAGGAGAAATCCTGCCATTCCACCACCAGGTTGTTATCATACTGGCTCATAAAGAAATTACCAAACAGGGCATCGCCGTCGGCATTAAAGTATCCCCCTGACAGTATTTTTCCGGAGGGGTTGACCATTGTCCTGTCGAAGGAGCTGTTTTGCAGCGCATAGCCTTTAAGAGGATTACCCGAAGCATCGAATTTCACCAGGAATTGCTCACGGGAGACCAGGTTAAGGGAGACATTCCCGTATTGAAACGAACTGCCGATCATGCCATACTCATAGATATTGCCTGTGTTGTCGGAAAAGAGCCGGTAGGTCCACATTTCGCGGCTGGTATTAAGAAATAAGGAACTCGATGTGGCCCATGAAAAGGCGAAGTTGTTGTCGCATTTTGCAATATAGGTGTAGTAAGACCTGCTGGTATGGGTGATGGTAACAGTGCCAAGCACCAGGTCCTTGGTATAACAACCCGTTATAACCAGGTTCCCGCTGTTATCGGCCAGGATATCACTTACGGAGGAGCCGTCGCCCTGTGTCGATCCGCCAACGACCAGCGAACCGGAGTAGTTCCCGGCGAGGTCGGCCTTTACCAGGAAGCCGGTATTATAGCCACCCAGTGAAGTTAAAACCATGGTGCCAAAGTTGGTCGTTCCACCCTGGAGGGTGCCGCCCAGGAAAAGCTGGTTGCCCACAACTGCCAACGCCTGCAGGGTCCTGTCGGCAAAGGCCTGTTCCCATAATTTCACGCCGGCGGCCGAAAACTTCAACAGTTTGTTTGATTTGCTGACCAGGAAGCTGTTGGCACTTCCATCAAGTGCAATTTCGCTGTTTAAGGTGCCTGTACTTAAAAACGTTGTGGCCCATACACAGTTTCCTGAATTGTCAAACTTTGCCATAAATGAATTTTGCGACGCGGTCGATACCAGTGTTCTGCCACCCAGGGTGACAATCCCTGAAAAGGTTGCCGCCAGGAAAATATTCCCTGCGCCATCCGTTTTGATGGCATCCGGAGTAATGGTCCCTCCTGCCTGGGCATTGATTTGCTTTACCCAAACCGGCGAACCTGAACCCGCCATTTTAACCAGGAGCAGGTCGTAGAAGCCGACACTGGTATAGGCAATGCCACTAAAAGTAACCTGCCCGCAGATCCTGCCCACAAACCAGGAATTAACAGCATCAGCGGTTACAAGGTTGATCATTTCCACACCATTGGTATTCGTTTGCAGCAGGCGCGTCCAGTCGGGAGCCTGACCCTTGACTGTGTTTTGATTGACAAGGCTTAACAGAATCAAGCCGGATAATAATAATGTAACGTTTTTCATATTATATGAGTTTTTAGTCCTCACGAAACAGGAAGCCGGTTTCCCTGACAAAATACCATGGACCCCCAAACAAACCAGGATAATTAACAACCTGAGTTCCCCATTGACAACCGGCAACTTTACCTATAACAAATATATAACAAAGTAGTATTTGATTGATTACAATTGCAGCAGTCAAAGATTATTTTGGAAAGATCATAGCCTGTCTTATTATGGGGCCTTAATTATATTGGAATAACCCAGACCTAGCAGGCAAGTCGCCTCAATAAAGTCACGTAAAGAAAATCGGGGAATGAGCGTAAAACTGCGGACTGTCCGTGGAGGGAAGCGATGATTTTCCGCAGTTTAGCGAATGATGAAGATTTTTAGTGACTTTCATGCATCGGTGACTATTCTTTGTTACTTATTGTGGTAGAAAAAAAATAAGGTTTGGACAAATTATGTTCAATTATTTCAGGGCCATCCCTTTCAGTTGCGGGTAGCAAAACAAAATAAAGTTAAAACAAATTATGGTCATTTATTTTGGTATTATTTTAAGCAAAGGTAGGATAAACGTTTTAACGGGCTGTACCGTGATAATAAAAACAGCTGAGTTGCCGCGCAGTCTGCAGGATTTAAAACGCTGATAATCTGTTATGATAAAACTTAACACATGCCTGTTCCCTGAAATTAAATTCATTTTGTTTACCCTATTAAAATTTCACATAAATTGCAACAAAAAACAGTGACAACCTGTATGTCGCACGTCACGCCCCCATTGCCACGCCTGCTGCGTTATGCGTTACGTGTGACAGGTTAAGAAACTAAAAGTCTATGAGCACCGAACACGAATTTCAGCAAAGGTTAACCCTGTTTGACTCAACGGCCATCGTGGTGGGGTCGATGATCGGATCGGGAATATTTATCGTCAGCGCCGATATCGCCCGGATGGTGGGCTCTCCCGGCTGGCTGATGACCGTGTGGATCATCACAGGTTTTATGACCATTTTTGCCGCCCTGAGCTATGGCGAACTGGCCGGCATGTTTCCAAAGGCTGGCGGCCAGTATGTCTACCTGAAGGAGGCCTACAACCCGCTGACGGGTTTCTTATACGGCTGGACCCTTTTCCTTGTGATCCAGGCGGGCACTATCGCAGCCGTTGGGATGGCCTTTGCCAAGTTTACGGGGGTGCTGATCCCCTGGGTTTCAGAATCGGTCGTTTGGTTCAGCCTGAAGGTGGTCCAATTCGGTCCCTTTGATTTCGGACTCTTTTGCATCAAACAATTCAACCTGGGTTTTGTCAAATTCGGACCGGTGCAGCTGGTGGCCATCGGCTCGATCGCATTTCTGACCTGGGTCAACACCCGCGGGATCAAGGAGGGCAAGAAGGTGCAGAATGCCTTTACCTCCGGCAAGTTCATCCTGCTGGTACTTTTTATAATTGTCGGACTTGCCTTTGCATCGAATTCCTCCGCCATCCACCTGAACGGCTCCATCTTCTGGAGTGCCGAAAAGGCCGGTGCCGACGGGCAGCACCTACCGCTCACCGGGATGGCCATCATCGCCGCCATCGGCATGGCCATGGTGGGCAGCCTCTTTTCGTCGGATGCCTGGAACAACATCACCTTCACCGCCGGCGAGGTGATCAACCCCAGGAAGAATATCCCTTTGAGCCTTTTCCTGGGAACCCTGTTTGTGACCATCCTCTACCTGCTGGCCAATATCGTTTACATCACCGCACTGCCGGTCAGGGGAGACCCGCATGGCGCCGATGTGGCGGCACGGGGGATGCAGTTCGCCCTGAACGACAGGCTGGGCACGGCATCCATCTCCGGCATTTTCGGAAGCTACACCGTGCTGATCATGGCAGCCTTTATCGTCATCTCCACCTTCGGCTGCAACAACGGGCTGATCCTCGCAGGGGCCAGGGTCTATTATGCCATGGCAAACGACAAGGTATTCTTTAAAAAGGTGGGCATGCTGAACGGCAAGGGGGTTCCGGCGACAGGACTGGTGATCCAGGGCATCTGGGCCGGGCTGCTCTGCTTGTCGGGCACCTACGGGCAACTGCTCGATTACGTGGTTTTCGCGGTGCTGATCTTCTATGTACTCACCATCTTCGGGCTTTTCCTGCTCCGGAAGAACCGCCCCGACATCGAGCGGCCCTACAAGGCATTTGGTTACCCTGTCATTCCCCTGATATACATCCTGCTGGCCCTGGTGGTCATGGGAATCTTATTAATTTACAAGCCTGAATATACCTGGCCGGGCTTGTTTATCGTTATACTGGGGATCCCTGTCTATTTTTTGTGGAATAAAAAGTAGGGCATGGTGCGACTGTTTGATTTCCTGAAACCAAATCAAGATAAACCACAATGACACAATGAAGGCACAATGGTCACAAGGAATTCCATTATGACCATTGTGAAAAACATTGTGAACATTGAGGTTAGATTAAACGTACTGGTTTTGGGAACCGGATTCTTATGAAAATCAATACATAATTAAATAGACATTATTTTAGAATTTATAAATCAATAAGTACCTGCGGATTTTGAAGGATTTCAGAAGATGGCTCTTTTACGGCTGCTGGCTTGCCGTTGCATATATTTTTCCCCACACTGTTTTTGCACAATGCCCGGTAGTAAACAATGTCTTTGGCGAAGGTGAGCAGATCAGCTACACCGTATCCTACAACTGGGGCCCGGTTTGGGTTAACGCCGGCCTGGTGACCTTCTCCGCGGAAAAGGAGATGGTTCACGGCAGGCAGGCCTGGCATTTTAAGAGCACCGGGAAAAGTTACCCCTCCTACGATGTCCTCTTCAAGGTGCGCGACTATTATGATTCGTGGGTCGATCCGGAGACCTTTCACTCTGTCGACTTCCGCCGTTATACCTTTGAAGGCGGCTATTCCATTTTGAACACCCTTTTCTTTGACCAGGGTTCACAACGAATTATCTCCAGCACCAAGTGCAACAACAAACCTGTCAGGTGCGACACCCTGGCGATGAGGGCCTGTGCCTTCGACATGCTTTCGTCCATTTATTACACAAGAACGCTCGATTTCTCCGATTTCCGTCCCGGGATAAAGCGGGATGTGACAGTTTTGATCGACGGGGCCTATTATGATATCTATATCCGCTCCATCGGGAGGGAAACGGTTGAAAGCGGCGACGGAAAACGATACAAATGCATCAAGTTCGCAGCTAAAATGGTGCAGGGGACGATTTTCAAGGGAGAAGAGGATGTGCTGGTGTGGGTGACCGATGATGCCAACAAAATTCCGGTTTATATCGAGGCAAAGATTATCGTTGGCACGATCAAGGCTTACCTGAAGGAGATGAAGGGTTTGAAAAACCCTGTGACCTCGCTTGTTAAATAAATTAACTGATCGGAATCATACGAGGAGATAGGTATTGTAAATGACCTGCATATTTTCTTAGGACAGACCATATAAATAAAAATAAAGTTTACATTTCAGAAAAAGAATGAAAAATTAACCACAATGACACATAGAAGGCACAATGAACACAAAGAACCCCATTGTGAACATTGTGTAAATCATTGTGAACATTGTGGTTAAAGTAAACTATATGATTATATGATCAGGATTCCTACGAAAAAAGACAAACTGGGAACATCTAAATCAACCGGTATTCAACAAAAAACAAAAAACATGAACGAAATCACCTGCGATATCTGTAAAAAGAGCTTCCCCGGAGACCAGCTGATCGAAGGTCACGGGATACGCCATGAAATTGAAAAGCTGATCATTGCCGACCATCCCGGATGGAACGACAACAGCCATCTCTGCAAGGAGGACTTTGACAACTACCGCATCCGCTATATCGTCGGTATTGTAGAGGAGGAAAAAGGCAGCATCGAGGTGCTGGAAGATGCCGTCATCAACAGTATCAGGGAAAATGAGATGATCACCTACTCCTCCAAAGTCCAGAACGATCCTGAAACCATCGGGGAGAAGATCTCCGACAAGGTAGCCTCCTTTGGGGGGAGCTGGAAGTTCATCATCTCCTTTTTCACCATCCTGATGGTCTGGATCATGATCAACGGGTTGTATATCATGACCAAACCCTTTGATCCATACCCATTTATCCTGCTGAACCTGGTATTGTCGTGCATTGCCGCCATCCAGGCTCCCATCATCATGATGAGCCAGAACCGGCAGGAGATGAAGGACCGCCAGCGGTCGGAAAACGATTACAAGATCAACCTGAAATCGGAGATCGAGATCAGGACCCTGCACGAGAAGGTCGACCACCTGCTGCTCGACCAGTGGTCAAAGATGATGAGCATCCAGGAGATCCAGCTTGAGTTGCTGGAGGAGATTAGAAAAAAAATGGATAACCGGGAGCAGAACCCTGGTTAGATGGACAATGCATTTTATCATACCGAAACGGATTGATAAAAATTCTCAGGCAAAACTGTAAAAACGAACCAAACCAATGAAACTTATTGCCGACAGCGGATCAACAAAGACAACCTGGGTGCTGTTAGATGGCGCCAGGGTGAAAAACACCATCAATACCGGCGGGTTAAATCCCTATTTCCACAACTCCGAAAGCGTGGAGGCGGTCATCAGGGCCGACCTTGCCCCTTTCCTGGTCGAAGACCAGATCCACGAGGTGCATTTTTACGGTGCGGGATGTTCGACCGACTACAACAACAGCATGATCCGCGATGCCATCCGGATCTTCTTCCGCAAGTCGGAAATTTCGGTCTATCACGACATCCTGGGCGCCGCACGGGCCCTTTTCGGCCATGGCAGCGGCATTGCCTGCATCCTTGGAACTGGATGCAACTCCTGCTATTACGACGGGACCACGACCCGTTCCATGGTTGACTCGCTGGGATACCTCTTCGGCGACGAGGGAGCCGGCTCCTACCTGGGAAAACTCTTTCTGCGGGCCTATCTCCGCAAGGAGCTGCCCGCCGCGCTGCGCGAAGCGTTTGACAAACAGTATGGCTTTACCCTTGAGGATATCCTCAATTCTCTTTACAACAGGCCCTCCCCCAACAGGTTCCTGGCCTCGTTCAGCCTCTTTCTCAGCCCCAACAGGGATCATCCCTTTATCCAGGAGCTGCTTGAACGGTCGTTCCGCGATTTTTTCGAGGCGCATATCCAACGATATGAAAACTACCGGCAGACACCCATCGGGTTTATCGGCTCCATTGCCCATATCTACCGGGAGGTGCTGGAGCGCGTTGCACATCAGGAGGGGGTGTCCATCGCCAGGATCTTACCGTCGCCGGCCGAAGGACTGATCGAATACCACCAGGGTCATTCCTGTTAAATTATATGAAAAACAGTGCCGGTTGCGGCGAAGCGCCTTGCCTGCCGTGCAAGTATCTTCAGGGAATCGTGGCCCAGCGGAAAGCTGCCGTTATTTTGCAGTGAGCTCCATTAGTTCCGGTAGAGCCATCACACCGGACATGTCTTCAGGAGAAAACCACAGATATTCCCTATCTTTTTTAAACCATGTGAGTTGCCGTTTGGCGTAACGCCGGGTGTTGACCTTTATCTTGGTGACGGCAAATTCAAGAGAGACAAGTCCTTCAAAATGATCAAACAGTTCCCGGTAGCCAACGGTGTTCAGGGCATTCAGGTGCCGGTTCGGGTAGAGGGCCAGGGCCTCCTCAAACAGGCCTGCCTCCATCATGGCATCCACCCTGTGATTGATATTCCGGTAGAGCAGTTCGCGCGGCAGTTCGAGACCCAGCTTCACGGTCCTGAAGGGGCGCTTCCTGGGCTTGTTCGACCGAAGGGAGGAATAGGGAACACCGGTCATCCGGCAAACCTCCAGGGCCCGCATCAGCCGCGCCGGGTTTGCCATGTCGACCTGCAGGGCATAAAGGGGATCAACATTCCTTAACTCTTGCTGTAAGGCGGCAATGCCCGATGTTGCCAGCATATCCTTCAACGCCTCCCTGATAACGGGGTCGGGATCGGGCAGCAAATCGATGCCATGGCAAACCGCATTGATATACAGTCCGGAACCTCCGGTCATGACCACGACTCTGTGGGTCGTAAAAAGTTTCTCCAGCTGCCCCAGCACCTCTTCTTCGAAACGCGAAACGTTATAGCTGTCGCCGATGGAGAGCTGGTGGACGAAATGGTGTTTAACCTGCGAAAGTTCAACGGTTGTAGGAGCTGCGGTCCCGATTTTCATCTCCTGGTAAAACTGCCGGGAATCGGCTGAAATTATTTCTGTGGAAAGGCGGCGGGCAAGATCAATGGCGAACGAGGTTTTTCCGACTGCCGTAGGGCCTGCAACAACGACCAGCAAAGGGTCGTCAGAAGTCATCGGAATACTGGTCGAACCCCGACAGCCGTTTATCAAGGCTTTCGATGTCTTCGTAATCCTCTATGTGATCCAGCTTTTCATCGCCATCTTCTTCTTCCCCATCCTGGTCTGAATAGGAATACTGGCTGTCGACGGTATCTTCAGTTTCGTGGCTGTCAAAAACGGAGGTGTCCTCATCGGTGATCAGGCTTCCCAGCTCGCTCTCGATGGCTGCGAGCTCGTGTTCATCTTCGACAATGTCGTCAAACTTCACCAGCGCTTCGATCTTTGGAAGGGCAACCTTGGGGGTAATCACCTTATGCACGGGCGCTGCATGCGGCACAGTGGCAGGTTGTTCGGCCTTCTTGGGCAATTCCGAAACACGCTTGATACATCGTGGAAATGAGACCATCCCGTCGGAGGGGAAGATTTTAAACAACTCGATAAAAAATGAGAAATGTTCCCTTCCGTCAAATTCATAGATCATCCGTTGATGCGGATCTTCTATATAGTCCTTGATTTTGGCGCTCTTCATCGTAGGCAGTGCCACGGTTTCGGTTACCACCTGGTCGAGGTCGTCGTCGTATTTCCGCACTTGTCGCTTTTCGGCCTTCAGTGAGATTTCCTTATCCTTTTTATACTTCTTGTCGGTCATGAAAAAGGAGGCCTGGTCACAGTGAAGCAACTCAGAGGAATCAATAATAATGTGATGAAAATCAAGGAAAGTCTGGTTGGGTTGAATTTCAACCTCCCTTAAAAACCCGTCATGCTCTTCGCATGTAATCCTGAAACGATAAATCAACATGGCTATCCTGCGCTTAATCCGGGTCAAAAATATAAAATTCTCTGAAATATCCTACATCTTAAAAAAAATGTAACCTATTTTTCTTTTGGATAACTTGTGGCCGGAGGGAAAATCACGCGGGAGGATAAAGGTGCTTACTTCAGCGGCCCACCGGCACCAGCCCGTGTTTTATGCCAGTCGCCAGCATCAGCTGATAGGCAGCCTCATAGTCGTTGGGGATGAGGCCATCGAGGATGGCATCGGTGATCTCCTCCTTGATGACACCGACCATCCGTGAAGGTTCGATACCAAAGGTCTGCATGATCAGCTCCCCGGTTATCGGCGGCTGCCAGTTGCGAAGCTTGTCCTTTTCTTCGATCTCCTTGAGTTTGTTCCTGACAATCCCGAAATTTTTAATATACCGTTTGATCTTGTCCGGGTTTTTGGAGGTGATGTCGGCATTACACAGCAGCATCAGGTCGTCGATGTCGTCGCCCGCCTCGAACAGCAACCTGCGCACGGCTGAATCAGTGACCACATCTTCGGCCAATACGATCGGCCTGAGATGCAGCAGTACTAATTTTTCAACATACCGCATCTTTTCGTTAAGCGGCAGCTTCAGTTTGCGGAAGATCTGGGAAACCATCTTTGCGCCGCGGAATTCGTGGGCATGGAAGGTCCAGCCGGTGCCCTGGACGAATTTCTTGGTGAGCGGCTTGGCAATATCATGCAAAATGGCGGACCACCGCAGCCAGAGGTTGTCGGACACAGAGGCGACATTGTCGAGAACGGCCAGGGTATGGTAGAAATTATCCTTGTGCCCCTTGCCATCGATGATCTCGGAACCTTTCAGTTCGCAGAATTCGGGGAAAAGTATGGCCAGCAGCCCGGTCTCGTCGAGGAGCTTAAAGCCGGCTGAAGGTGTTTTTGCCGAGATGATCAGGTTGAGTTCATCGGTAACCCTTTCCATAGATACGATCGAGATCCTTTCGCAGTTCCGTTTGATGGCCTCCAGGCACGATGGCTCGATGGTAAAGCCCAGCTGTGTTGCAAACCTGATGCCGCGCATCATGCGCAGCGGGTCGTCGGAAAAGGTGATGTCGGGATCGAGCGGCGTACGAACGATCTTCGCCTCCAGGTCGCCTGTGCCGTTAAAGGGATCGACAAGCCGTCCGACCGTCGGTTCCGTAAGGTCGATGGCCATGGCGTTGATGGTGAAATCACGCCGGTTCTGGTCATCTTCGAGACTGCCGTCCTCGACAATAGGCTTGCGCGAGTTGAGCCGGTACGACTCCTTGCGGGCGCCGACAAATTCAATTTTCCACCCCTGGTAGTTCAGCATGGCCGTGCCGAAGTTCTTGAAATATTTCACAGGGATATCGCCTTCGAGTTTTGCCGCCACCTGGTGGGTGAAATCGATGCCGCTGCCCAGGATCACGATGTCGATATCCTGCTTGTTGTCGCGATGAAGCAGCAGGTCCCTCACAAACCCCCCGATGACAAAGGCCTGCACATGCATCTCGCCGGCAACCTGCGTGATCACGTTAAAGATGGGATTTGTAAGATGCTTTTTCAAAACAGTCGAAAATTATGGTCAAACGAATAAAAAAATAATACAGGAATGCAGGAATGCAGGAATGCAGAAATACAGGAATGCAGAAATGCACGAATGCAGAAATGCACGAATGCAGAAAATTATTAATGCTTAGATAAAAAACGCTTTCCTGCATTCCAGCATTAATCTTTTTCCTGCATTCCTGCATTATTTTCATTACTGCATTCCTGCATTAATCTTTTTCCTGCATTCCAGCATTAATCTTTTTCCTGCATTCCAGCATTAATCTTTTTCCTGCATTCCTACATTGTTTGCATTCTCCTGCAAAAGTAAGGATTATGGTGAAAATTCAGGAAAAAATTAACGGCCGGGTTTTGCCGGTTTGACGGGTAGTTGTATCTTTGGCGGCTAATTGTTAAATTAATAACTATAACAAAATAAACGAGTTTATGGCAAAGAGAACAATCGTTGCGATGCCCGGTGACGGGATCGGAAAAGTCGTCCTTGATGAGGCCATCCGCGTGCTGGATGCTGCCGGTTTTGATGCAGAATATGTACATGGTGATATTGGCTGGGAATTCTGGTGCAAGGAGGGCGATCCATTTCCCGAGCGCACCCAGAAGCTCCTCGAAAAGCATAAAATCGGCCTGTTTGGCGCCATCACCTCCAAGCCGAAAGACAAGACGGAGGCCGAACTGGCGCCGGAACTGAAAGGCAAAGGTTTTGCCTACTACAGCCCGATCGTCACCATGCGTCAGAAATACGACCTTGACATCTGCATGCGTCCATGCAAGACCTTCAAGGGCAACCCGCTGAACTTCATCCGCCGTGGTTTTGGCGGTGTCATCGAGGAGCCTATCATCGACACCATGATCTTCAGGCAGAACACCGAGTGCCTTTATGGCGGCGTTGAATGGTCAAACCCCTCCGACCAGGTGTACGATGCCCTGATGACCCATAAGAAATTCCGGGACAATTTTGCCTGGTGTCCCCGCCCCGAGCTGGCCGTTTCGACCCGGATCTTCACGAAAAAATATACCGCCCGCATCCTGAAGGCTGCCTTCGAATATGCCAAAGCCCGCGGATTCGACACTGTGACCGTTTGCGAGAAGCCCAACGTGATCCGCGAAACGTCAGGCATGATGCTGAAACTCGCCCAGGAGATGGCAAAGAACGAATATCCCGGGATCAAGGTGCAGGATACCAATATTGACGCCCAGATGATGTGGCTTACCAAGAATCCCGAGACCTACCATGTTATGGTTGCCGGTAATATGTTCGGGGATATCGTTTCGGACGGATTTGCCGGACTTATCGGCGGACTCGGATTCGCCTGCAGCGCCAACATCGGCCCTGAAATCGCCGTATTTGAACCGACCCATGGCTCGGCGCCCAAATATGCCGAGTTCAACCCTTCAATCGTTAACCCGACCGCCATGATCCTTTCGGCCGTGATGATGCTCGAACACCTGGGCGAGATGGAGATGGCAGCCCGTATCACCAAAGCCGTTGCCGAGGTGGTAGAGGAGGGAAAAGTGATGACCTACGACATGCTTAAACTCGCCGGCAAACCCGATGCCTTCAGCAAAGGCGCAGCCACAACGCAGCAGATGGCGGATGCCATTATTGCGAAACTTTAGGAAAACAAATGCAGGAATGCAGGAATGGACAAATGCAGGAATGCAGGAATGGACAAATGCAGGAATGCTGGAATGGACAAATGCAGGAAGGATTAAAAAATATTAATGCGGGTAGACAAAAAACTTATGAAAAGGACAACCGGTTTTATCAATGGTATCACGCTGCAATATTCTTTAAATTCCTGCCTTCCAGCATTACAACATCAGTAAATTCCTGAATTCCTGAATTCCTGCATTCTTTGCATTGTTTGCATTTAAAATAAACAGAAACCTTACACTTTAATCGAAACAAGGATGACTGACGAAGTTTTGGCCCTCTGGCCTGAGTTGATGTGGATCCAGGATCCCGATCTCCGCGAAAAAACTGCCAGGACCTGGGAGGTGGCGCTTGAAAGAAGCGTACTCACCCCCGGCGATCTCAATAAAATTCCCTTTACCCTGCTGGCCGGGCCCGACCTGAAGGTTTCCTTCATGGCCCACAAACGTTGCGTGGTGCATGTAGCCCGCGATGCCGGGAATAAAATGAATGAATTCTTCCGGGATGATCTCCCGGTAAACATGGATATCCTGATTGCAGGCGCTATCCTTGCCGATGTAGGCAAACTGCTTGAATACGAATTGGATGCCAACGGAAAATCTTTCCAGGGAAAATATGGCAAATACCTCCGCCATCCCTTCTCTGGCGTCTCCCTTGCCGAACAGTGCGGTGTACCCGCTGCCGTGTGCCATATCATTGCCACCCATGCGGGCGAAGGGGATATGGTCAAACGTACCGTGGAGGCATACATCGTGCATCATGCCGATTTCATGACCTTCGAGCCGTTCAGGGAGAGACTTAAATAACACGAATGCAGGAATAAGGAAAATGCAGGAATGCAGGAATAAAGAAAATGCAGGAATGCAGGAATAAAGAAAATGCAGGAATGAAGGAATGAAGGAATGAAGAAATGCAGGAATGAAGAAAATTTAGGAATGATGGAATGATGGAATTCACTAATTTTATAATGCTGAGATGACCATAAAATTCGATTTCAAATACTTTTTTCTTTTTTTGCCTAATTCCTGCATTGGTCAATTCCTGTATTCCTGCATTAACTTTTTAAGAATTCCTGCATTGGTCAATTCCTGCATTGGTCAATTCCTGCATTCCTGCATTAACTTTTTAAGAATTCCTGCATTGGTCAATTTCTGCATTCCTGCATTCCTGCATTAACTTTTTAAGAATTCCTGCATTTGTCAATTATTAATTAAACTTCACAAAGATGACAATCATAGAGAAAATCATAGCAGACCATTCCGGTCAGAAGTCGGTAAAGCCTGGCGACATTGTGGATGTATTCATCGATACCCGCGCCGCACGCGATTTTGGCGGCGCCAACGTGGTGAAAAACCTTGTCGACAACGGACTTACCATTGCCGACCCGAAAAAGACCATCTTCACCTTCGACTGCAACCCCGGCGGCTCGGATCAGAAATATGCGGCAAACCAGCATTATTGCAGGCTTTACGCCCGTGAAAACAACATCCGCGTATACGACGTCAATGCAGGCATCGGCACCCACCTGGCCATCGACAATGGCCTTGTGTGGCCGGGCAGCACCTTCGTTTCAACCGATTCGCATGCCAATATCATGGGCGCCATCGCCTCCTTCGGGCAGGGAATGGGCGACCAGGACATTGCGGCTGCATGGGCCAAGGGAGCCGTGTGGTTCAAAGTGCCATCCTCGGTCAGGATCAACCTCAACGGCAAAAGGCCCGCCGGCCTCTCCGCCAAGGATGTGGTGCTGAACCTGCTTTCGGTCTTCGGCGCCAACAAACTGCTGGGCTGTTCCGTCGAAATTTATGGTGCGGAAACCGAAAAGTTCACCCTTGCCGAACGGATCACCATCTCCTCGATGGGCACCGAAATGGGGGCCATCATCATCCTATTCCCCACCTCCCCTGCCCTGCTGAATGAATTAAAGGGCATCACCGGCAAGGATTACCCGATGGTAACAGCCAGTGCAGAAGCCGTTTACGAGAGGACCTTCGACCTTGATCTAGACAAATTTGTCACCATGGTCGCCCGCCCGGGTCACCCCCACGACGACACCTCGATCGATACCGTTCGCAACCAGAAGATCGATTCGGGTTTTATCGGCAGCTGTACCAACGGCCGCATCGAAGACCTTCGCATTGCCGCCTCGGTGCTCAGGGGCCGGAAAGTAGCTCCCGGGGTAGTCTTAAAGATCGTTCCCGCCACCGACGCCATCTGGACCCAGGCCATGGATGAAGGACTGATCCAGGTCTTCAAGGAGGCCGGCGTCATGGTCTCCAACGCTGGTTGCGCCGGTTGCGCCGCCGGGCAGGTGGGACAAAACGGTCCCGGCGAGGTGACCATCAGCACGGGAAACCGCAACTTTGAAGGGAAACAGGGAAAGGGGTTTGTTTATCTCGCATCACCGGCAGTCGTCGCTGCCTCGGCAGTCGCCGGGTTTATCACCACCCCCGACCAGATCCCCGACCAGCCGACGCTGTTTGCCGCTTCAGGAAAAGGCGACGTCTCTTCCAATACTGCTGCTCCGAAGGTTAAAACAGCCAAACCGACCTGTGTCGAAGGCAATGTATGGATTATCCAGAAGGATGACATCGATACCGACATGATCTTCCATAACCGCTATCTTACCATCACCGACATCAAGGAGATGGGACAATATACCTTCGACAACCTCAGGGGGTACGAAGATTTTGCAAAGAAGGCAAAGCCGGGCGACATCGTGATCACCGGCAAGAATTTCGGCGCTGGAAGTTCCCGCCAGCAGGCGGTTGACTGTTTCCAATCGCTGGGGGTAAGCTGTATCCTGGCCGAATCGTACGGCGCCATCTACGAAAGAAACGCCATCAATGCAGCCATGCCCATCCTTACCTATAATCCTGACTTGCTTGGTGCCGCAGGTCTGCAGCATGGCGACAGGGTCACGGTTGACTTTGTATCGGGAACCCTGACCAACCAGAGAAACGCCTTAACGGTCCAGCTTGGCAAATTTTATGATGCCCAGCTGGCAATCTACAAAAACGGGGGATTGCTGTAATTCAGCCCGGCGGACTGCGGGTTACTTCGCAACACGTTTCAGCTTCCACCGGCGGTGCGACCAGAGATAATATTCGGGTTTCGCCAAAATGACCTCTTCCAGCATTTTCATAAACCGGCTTGTTATCTCGCCGGTTTTTGTTTTTCCTGGATCTGCCTCCAGCACCCGGAAGTCAACAGAATAATAGCCCCGTTTTTCTTTTTTAACATAGGCAAAAACCACGGGATACCCCGAAATCCGGGCATACTTCTCAGGACCATGAAGCGTCGCAGTTTCCTGGTTCATGAAATCAACCCAGAAGGCAAGCCTCGAACTCGACGGGCTCTGGTCGGCCACCATGTAGAAGGCGGCAGGTTCCCCCCAATCGGTTTTAAAGGTTTCTGCCGTCTTTACGATCGAGGCCAGCTTCGACCTTCCCTGAACACGGGTCTTCTGGATATACCCGTCAATGAACTTGTTGGAGAGCGGCTTGTAAAATCCTACAGGTTTGTGCAGCATCTGGGTGCCCGCGGCAATCCCGGCCCACTCCCAGTTCCCGTAATGACCGGCAACAACAATAATCTGCTGCCCCTTCCTGTACAGGTCATTGAGAAACTCTGTATGGTAAAATTTATAACGCTTCACCACCTCCTCCTCTTTCATGGTAAAGGCCTTCAGGCTCTCAATGAGCATATCGGCCAGGTGATGATAAAATTCCTTCGCGATTTTTTTGATTTCCGCTTCGGATTTATTGGGGAAGGATTTGCGGAGGTTGTCAAACACAACAGTTTTACGGTATCCTGCCCCATGGTAGACCAGGAAACAGATCAGGTCGGATACACCGAAAAGCAGGCGAAAGGGGATAAAGCGGAAGATTGAAATGAATATCCTGAATATGAGGTAAATAAAATAATCCATAGGGCATTATTGAAAAGCGTTAAACCGGAAATTGTGTGCAAATATAGCGACCTGTTGGCCAGAATACCTTAATTTTACTGCAAAATTAACAAAATGCTCATCATAAGGCGCCATAACACCGATCCCTATTTCAACCTTGCAACGGAAGAATATGTTCTGAAAAATTTCGAAGAGGATTCTTTCATGCTCTGGCGGAATGCACCCTCCATCATTGTCGGCAAGCACCAGAACACGCTGGCGGAGATCAACGTTGACTATGTAAAGTCGAACAACATCCCTGTGGTACGCAGGTTAAGCGGTGGCGGCGCGGTTTTCCACGACCTTGGCAACCTGAACTTTACTTTTATCCAGAAGGGTCACGAAGAGAGCCTGATCGATTTCAGAAAATACACCCTGCCTATCCTGGAAGTTCTTGAAAAAATAGGAATCAACGCCCGGTTTGAAGGCCGTAACGACCTTACCATCGACGGGATGAAGTTTTCGGGAAATGCCGAGCATATCTGGAAAAACAGGGTGCTCCATCATGGCACCCTCCTCTTCTCCGCCCACATGCCCGACCTGGCGGCGGCACTTCATGCCGACCCGCTGAAATTTACCGACAAGGCCGTGAAGTCGGTTCGCAGCCGCGTTACCAACATCAGCGAACACCTGAAAGAGCCCATCGATGTTCTGCAGTTTGCCACCCTGATCCAGGAGCATATCGCGGAGAAATATCCTGATGCAAAATTCCTCGACCTGACCGCCGAAGATCATGAAAAGATCTATGAACTGGTACGAAACAAATACAACACCTGGGAGTGGAACTTCGGCTATTCGCCCAACTACAATTTCAAAAAGATCGTGCGGACCGAAAAGAGCGGCACCATCGAATTCGATCTCGACGTGCACAATGGCATCATTCAGCATATCAAGATCTTCGGCGATTATTTCAGCAAGTTCGATACCGAGGATATTGAAACTGCTCTCACCGGTGTCGCACACCAGGAGCCGGTGATCAGGGAGACGCTGCTTCCCTTCAACATCGACAACTATTTTTCCGGGATAACCATGAAGGAGTTGGTCGGGGGAATGTTTTAAACGGGGGTTTCCCGCTTCAAACTGGCCCTGAGCCAGAAAAAACCGATGGTTCCCGCAATGAGCGAGGCCGCCAGCACTGCCAGTTTCGAAAAGTTTACCAGTTCCGCCCGGTCAAAGGCCAGCATGGTGATGAAGATCGACATGGTAAAGCCGATACCGGCCAGGAAACCGGCCCCCACGATATGCTTCCACTTCAGGTCGCCCGGCAGGCTGCAGAGCCCTATTCCTGCACCTAAGAACGAAAACAGGAAAATCCCGAGCGGCTTCCCGATGATCAGTCCGGCAAAGATGCCAAGGCTGCTGGCATGTGTAAGGCTCACCTGCCATCCGCCAGCAAGCACGATGCCCGTATTGGCCAGGGCAAACAGGGGAAGAATGATATAGGCGACCGGCTTGTGCAGGAAATGAAGCAGTTTCGTAGATGGCGATTTTTCAACGCCCCCGTCGAATGGTATCGTAAAGGCCAGCAAAACGCCGGTGATGGTTGAATGGATCCCCGAATGGAGCATGAAGTACCACATCGCCACGCCCCCGATCAGGTAGGGCAAGAGGTTCCTTATTTTAAGGCGGTTCAGGATAATCAGTCCGCCGAAGATGGCAAAGGCGACAAAGAGGTTTACAAAGCTGAGGGAACCAGTGTAAAATATGGCGATGATCAGGATCGCCCCCAGGTCGTCGATAACCGCCAGCGCCGTCAGGAAGACCTTCAGCGACGAGGGAACCCTGCTTCCCAGGATGGAGAGTATCCCCACCGCAAAGGCGATATCGGTGGCCATGGGAATGCCGGCGCCCGATTGAGTAGCTGATCCGGAATTAAATACAAGATAAAGCGCCGCCGGCACCACCATTCCCCCGATGGCAGCAATAACAGGGAGGGAGGCGCTCTTCAGGTCCGACAATTCGCCGATATAAACCTCACGTTCAAGTTCGAGCCCGATGAGCAGGAAAAAGATGGCCATCAGGGCATCGTTGATCCAGTATTCCACGCTGTTCCCGGCAAGGCTGATATGCCAGAAATGAAGGTAGGAGGTCTGAAACGCCGAATTGGCAAGGATCAGCGAAATCACCGTACAGAAGATCAGGGTAAGCCCCCCCGTTTTCTCACTTTTAAAAAAATCCTCAAAAAGGTTTGTAAGTTTCATCGGCCGGCCTTATAACGGATGACCTCCGCCTTCTCAAGCGTGATAAGTCCTCCCGATTTTGTTTTTTCAAAAAGATCCTCCACCGTTAGGGTGAAGGCCCTGATCTTCTCCTCGGTATCGACAATCTCGATGATCAGCGGCAGATCGGTGGAGATGTCAAACAACTTGGCGGTATGAACCTTGGAATTCGGCCCGAAACCCATGATGCCCCGCGTCACGGTCGCCCCGGAGAGTCCCTGTTTCTTCGCCTCAAACACGATGACCTCGTACAGGGGTTTTTGTCCCAGTTTGTCGGATTCCCCGATAAAGATCCGAAGCAACTTTGCGTTTGGATTGTCTTCCATGGTCAGAGAATTTTTACGATCATAATGCCGATAAAGGTGGCGACAAGGCCGAGCACGATACTTGAAACGACGTAGGACGAAGCATACCAGAACTGGCCGTCGCGCATCATCCCCACCGTTTCATTTGAAAAGGCGGAGAAGGTCGTAAACCCGCCCAGGATGCCGGTTGCCAGGAAGAGCCGCCACTCCTGGCTCATGTTGCCCCTGTCGGCAAAGCCGAAAACAACGCCGATCAGGAAACATCCCAGGATATTCACAGTCAGCGTGCCGAAAGGAAAGGTGGTATCAATCCTGTCCTGGATAAACAGCGACAACAGGTACCTGGAGATCCCCCCGATAAAACTCCCTGCTCCGATGGCTAAAATCAACTTCATGGTTCATCCTGGTATTCAATTGACACTTCGAACATCACCGGACAGGTTTTGGCGTATCCGATCCCGCATCCAGCACATATTTCCAGCTTCCGTCGGCCTGTTTCTTCCAGATACTGATATAGTTGCCGTAGAGGGTGGTATCTTTGGCCCTGATGTAAAGCTCCCAGATTCCAAAGGTATATCCCAGGTCGTTCGACCTGCCGATATCGGCCCGGACCGGCCTCCATTTCAGGATCATCCCCGTGTCGGGCCTGGCCTTGTAAGCCTTGGTCATCTCTCCCTTCCCGATGATGGGAAAATTGCCGTTGCGAACCTTGACAACACTGTCGTCGGCATAAAAGATAAAGGCGGCGCTGAGCCCCTTGTCGACACTCATCTGGCTGAAGGCCTTGTCGGTGGCTATCAGCAGCGAAGGATCGCTTTTCTGCTCACGGCAGCATCCTGCCAGGATTAAAACGGTTAGCAATGTCCATAATGCTTTCATACGATTCCGGTTATGAAAATACGAAACAAAATAATCCATAAAAATCAGAAGGTCACCACTTTGGCATCACTCTGCATATATTCGGTAAAGGGTCCTCCCATATACCGGATCGTGATGCCCATCCCCCTCAGCTTTTCGCTGACTTCGTAGGCATCGGTGCAGGCCTGGCAGGCTTCAACGGTCATATCGCTGTCGAATACGTCCTGCAGCTGGCGGTGAATATCCTTGTCATTGGCAGCCAGTTTTGCCGAAGGCCCCCAGATGATCAGGTTGATCTCATCCCACCAGCCATTTGCCTTGGCATTGACCAGGTAAGGGAAGATCACCTTCATGGCAACCTCCTTCTCCCCTGTGGTCCACAACACATGTAGCTTTGTCATACCATTTACCTTATTTTAACCCGCGACGTTTCAGCAGCGGCTCGATGGAGGGATCCTGTCCCCTGAATTTGCGGTACTGGACCATTCCTTCGTCGTTCCCCGATTCGGCAAGACAGTATTTCCTGAAACGTGCTGCCAGCTGATGGTTGTAGATATCGCCCGATGACCTGAAGGCATCGAACGCATCGGCATCCAGCACGGCGGCCCAGATATACACGTAATAGCCGGCTGCGTATTCACCGTCGAAGATATGGGCAAAATAGGTGGTACGGTAACGCGGCAGGATTTCGGGGATCAGGCCGATCTTCGACATGGCGTTGGTCTCAAACTTCTCGATTTCGGGCTCCACAGGCTCGGTGAGTCCATGGTAATCCATATCGAGGATCGAGGCCGCCAGGTATTCGACAGTGGTAAATCCCTGGTTGAACAGGGCGCTCTTCTCAATTTTTTCGATCAGCTGGTCGGGAATGGCCTCGCCGGTTTTATAATGTTTTGCATAGGCTTTCAGTACCCGCGGGTCGCCGGCCCAGTTTTCGTTAACCTGCGACGGCATCTCCACGTAATCCTGCGGAACATTGCCTGCCGTACGGGTGTATTTGCCTTCGGTGAACAGCCCGTGCAGGGCATGTCCGAACTCGTGGAAAAGCGTCGTCGTTTCATCCCAGCTCAAAAGGGCGGGCATGTCGGCAGTCGGTTTCGAGACATTGCAGGTAACCGACATCACCGGGGTGACCTTTTTCCCGTTTTCCCATCCTGCCGAACGGAAATCGGTACACCAGGCGCCGCCGCGCTTGCCTGCACGCGGGTAATAATCGAGGTATAACACCCCCAGGTGGCTGCCATCGGCCTCCTTGACCTCGAAAGTCTCTACATCCTTCTGGAAGACAGGAAGATCGGTACGTTTCGTAAAGGTAATCCCGTATAATTTGTTGGCGACCATGAACATCCCTTCGCGAACATTGGAAAGGCTGAAATAGGGCTTCAGCTCGGTTTCGTCCAGGTTGTATTTTTCCTTGTGGATGATCTCTGCATAATACCACCAGTCCCAGGGCTGCAATTTGAATTTGCCTCCCTCACGGTCGATGATCTTCTGCATCTCCGCTACCTCCTGTTTGGCAACAGGCAGGGCTGCCGTCCAGAGCTTTGCCAGGAAATCGTTGACATTCTTAGGTGTTTTGGCCATATTTTCATCTACCACATAGGCGGCATAGCTGTCATACCCCAGCAATTTCGCCTTCTGAACCCTCAGGTTGATAAGCTTTGCAACAGTAGCTTTGTTGTCATTCTTGTTCCCGTTGTTGCCGCGCATAAAGTAACCCCTGTAAATCTTTTCCCGCAGTTCACGGTTTTTGGCATACTGAAGGAAGGGGATCATACTGGGTTTCGACAGGGTAAAAACCCATTTTCCCGTGAGTCCCTTTTCTTTGGCTGTTTCGGCGGCCCCGTCGATAACGCTCTGGGGCAGACCATCCAGGTCTTTTTTATTCTCGACAACCAACTTGAAATTTTCGTTCGTCTCGGCGAGCAGGTTCTCCCCGAAGGTCAGGGAGAGCATGGCCAGCTGGGAGTTGAGGTTGCGCAGCTGCTCCTTTTTATCGGCGGACAGGTTGGCTCCCTGCCGTTCAAAATCGCGGAAATATTTTTCCACCACGCGCACCTGCTGGCTGTCGAGTTTCAGCTCGTGGCGTTTTTCATATACCGCCTTGATCTTTGCAAACAGCTTTTCATTCAGGGAAATATCATCATTGTGCTTTGAGGTAAGCGGACTGAGCCGGCGCGCGATGGCCTGCATCTGCTTGTTGGTCTCCGCTTCGTTCAGGTTATTGAATACCTTGCTGACCCTGGTCAGCAGTTTGCCAGATTTGTCATAAGCCAGGATGGTGTTTTCAAACCCGGGGGCTGCCGGGTTGTTTACGATGGAATCAATCTCGGCGTTGTGCTGGCGGATCCCTTCGACAAATGCCGGCATATAGTGCGAGGTGTCGATCTTGTCAAAAGGCGGAACCTGGAAGGGCGTGTCATATTCGGCAAAAAAAGGATTTCCGGCCTTTTTCGCAGGTTTGCACCCTGAGAAAAACACGATAGCCACGGCCATACTTGTCAATAAAAATGTTTTCATAAAGAGTTATTTGTTTAGAGTCTGCTTTGTATTTTATTGGTTTTCTTAAATACCCGGGTCCCCTAATTCAGAGATTTAATGGAACCACAATGATCACAATGATTTCAACAATGTTCACAAAGGGATGCATTGCGGGCATTTTGCATTCTTAGTTTCATGGGTAAGCAATACGCTCCGCTCCTCCCTGCAAAGTTATTGGAAAGATTTAAAAACCATGCGTTCTGCTGTAACCTTTTTGCTCTTTGAGCGTCTATTTTCGGTTTATATCCTGTTTACAGGCTGTTTGGTCCAACACATCACGGTGGTTATCGATTTTTTTTCGCGGGCCGGATAAAAAACATAACCTTTGGATAATATCAGGATTAATTACAGCACAATCCTATTCGGGCAAAATCACAGGCAAAACATCTCATGATCCAGATCAGGCAAGTTCACAAATCCTACGTTACAGGGCAGAACAGTTTACATGTTCTCAAGGGTATCAACCTGGAGATCGCCCAGGGAGAGATGATCTCCATTATGGGTGCCTCGGGTTCGGGGAAATCGACGCTGTTAAACATCCTGGGCATCCTGGATGATTATGACTCCGGTGAATATTTTTTAAATGGCGAGTTCATCAACCGGCTGAGCGAGCGGAAAGCAGCCCAACTGCGCAACAGGATGGTTGGGTTCGTATTCCAGTCGTTCAACCTGGTCTCCTTTAAAAATGCGATGGAGAATGTCGCCCTGCCCCTCTATTACCAGAATATCCCAAGGAAGAAGCGGAACCTGATCGCCATGGAATACCTCGACCGCATGGGGCTGGCCGACTGGGCGCACCATTTGCCCAACGAGATGTCGGGAGGCCAGAAACAGCGCGTGGCCATTGCCCGGGCGCTGATCGGGAATCCTAAGGTTATCCTGGCGGATGAGCCAACCGGGGCGCTGGATTCCAAAACCTCGCTGGAGGTGATGGATCTGCTCCAGGAGATCAATGCGACGGGAATAACCATGATCATTGTGACCCACGAACATGATATCGCGCTGCGCACCCAGAAAACCGTCAGGATCACCGACGGGAATATCACGGAGATCGTGGTAAACAATTAGTCACCCCTCCCGGTGTTTTCCGGGAGCAAAACCCTAAAAATCAACAGGGAATGTTCGAGATCGATAAATGGCAGGAGATCTACAGTACCGTCAGGAAGAACAAGCTTCGCACCTTCCTGACAGGCTTCAGCGTTGCCTGGGGGATCTTTATGCTGATCGTGCTGCTTGGCTCCGGCGCCGGGCTCGAGAACGGGGTTAAGGAGCAGTTCAAGGGGGGCGCCACCAACGGCGTGTGGATCAGCAGCGGGAAAACAAGCCTGCAGTACAAAGGACTCAAGATCGGCCGGCAGATAAAATTTACCAATGAAGATTACAAATCGATCAAGACAACGGTCAACGGGCCAGACCATATTTCGGCAAGGCTGTTCCTGGGAAACAACCTGGTCTCCTATAAAAACGAGTACGGCTCCTTCTTCCTCTCGCCCTGTCATCCCGATTACGGGTTTATCAAGGAACTCGAGATGATCCAGGGGCGGTTCCTGAACAACATCGACATCAATGAATTCAGGAAGGTGGCTGTGATCGGCGAAAAGGTGAAATCGGGACTGTTCAAGGGAACCGATACGGTTGCCATGGGAAAATATATCAAGATCAACGGGGTGCTGTTCAAGGTGGTCGGCATTTTCAGGGATTTCAGCAGGAACGATGACGAGCAGAAGCGCATCTATATCCCGATATCGACGGCCCAGCGGGTGTTCCAGGGCGAAAATGTCATCAACCAGATATCCTTTACCACCGGCGATGCCTCCGCGCAGGAGGCCGACCTGATGATCAAACAGTCGCGGGCGCTGCTCTCGAAAATGCACACCTTCGACATGGACGACAACCGGGCCGTGGACATCTGGAACAAGAATGAGGAGGTGAGGAAATTCAAATCGCTGTTTGCCGGGATCCGGCTGTTTATCTGGATCATCGGCATCGGGACCATTGTCGCCGGCATTGTGGGGGTAAGCAACATCATGATGATCGTGGTCAAGGAGCGCACCAAGGAGATCGGCATCCGCAAATCGCTGGGGGCGACTCCCTGGTCGATCGTCGGCCTGATCATGCAGGAGGCGGTGGTGATCACCTCCTTTGCAGGATATATCGGGCTGGTGCTGGGGGTTGGCGTGCTGGAGTTGGTATCAAAAAAAATGCCGCCAACCCAGTTTTTCAAAAACCCGGAAGCCGATTTTTCCATTGCCCTCATGGCCACTGTCCTGCTGGTAATTGCCGGCGCCATCGCAGGCTTTTTCCCGGCGATGAAGGCCGCCCGGGTAAAGCCCGTGGAGGCGCTGAGGGATGAATGATGATAACCACAACGACGCCATGTAGGCACCATGAACACAAAGGATTTCATTGTGACCATTGTGTAAAACATTGTGAACTTTGTGGTTTATGTAAATGCATAAATCAGGGAAACAGTCTCCTAAGGGGAAAACGACGAACAATTAAACCAACTATCAATCTTACAAAACACAACCCATGTTTGACCTTGACCGATGGCAGGAGATCTATCATGTGCTGAGCAAAAACAAGCTCCGTACATTTCTCACTGCGTTTGGCGTATTCTGGGGAATCTTCATGCTGGTGATCATGCTGGGATCGGGCAGGGGGCTGCAGCATGGCGTCACGCAGAATTTCGGCGACATGGCCACCAACAGCGTATTTATCTGGACCCAGCAAACCAGTATACCCTTCAAAGGGTTTCCCAGGGGAAGAGGTTATAATTTTGAAAACGAGGATGCGATCGCACTGGCACATTCCATTCCCGAGATCAAATACCTGGCTCCCAGGATACAGGCGGGCGGATTCAGGCAATCCAACAATGTCATCAGGGGATTGAAATCGGGCATTTTCAACATTATGGGCGATTACCCGGCATTCAACAAAATCGACCCGCTGAATTTCGTTAAGGGGCGTTTTGTCGACGACCTGGATATCCGCGAGAAGCGAAAGGTGGCCGTCATCGGCACCCGGGTGGTGGATATCCTGTTTACAAAAACAGAAAACCCTGTCAACCAGTATATCCAGATACAGGGAGTCTATTTCAAGATCATCGGGGTGTTTAAGTCAAAGCGCACCGGGGAGCAGGCGGAGCAGGAGAACCAGAATATCTACCTTCCTTTTACCACCCTGCAGCGAACCTACAATTACGGAAACGCCGTGGGATTTTTCTCCATCACCTCGCAGGATGACATCCAGGTGGCAGTGGTGGAACAAAAGGCCATCAGGCTGCTGAAACAGCGCCACTCCATCTCCCCTGCCGACGAATCGGCGGTGGGGCACTTCAACCTGCAGAAGGAGTTTGAACAGATGCAGGGGCTCTTCTTCGGCATCAGGCTGCTGGTATGGATTGTCGGCACAGGTACGCTGCTGGCAGGCGTGATCGGCGTCAGCAACATCATGCTGGTCGTTGTCAAGGAACGAACAAAGGAGATCGGCATCCAGCGCGCCCTGGGCGCGACTCCCAGGAATATCATCACCCAGATCATCACCGAATCGGTTGCCCTCACCACCTTTGCCGGCTATTTCGGACTGGTAATCGGGGTAGGCCTGTTGGAGCTGATCAATTACCTGCTTGGATCCACCGGGGCCAATACCGAGATGTTTATTCACCCGGGGATCGATTTTGCGGTTGCAGTGAGGGCTTTGACGATCCTGATCGTTTCGGGTGCGGTTGCCGGGCTCATCCCCGCTTCGCGGGCGGTGTCGATCAAGCCGATTGATGCGCTGAGGTATGAGTGAGGTTCGCTGCTGTGACTTTTTCACCACAGTAGGCACAGTAGGTCACAATAGGAAAGAATTACAGGTAAGAATTGGTTTATATTTCAATAAGGATTAAAAATTTACCACTATGGCACAAAGAGGGCACAAAGGTCACAATGGGTTCCGTTGTGAACATGGTGTAAATCATGGTGTCATTGTGGTTAAATAAAACGCATAATTAACCAATACAAGGATTAAATACCCAGAAAAACTAATACAGCTACATCCAACAAGTCAAATATTTTCCATGAAAAAATTCATCAAAATCTCGATTCTCATTCTCATCCTGGCGGTGTTCGCGGCAACCCTCTTTTACCTATACCGGAAATCACAGGTCAAGCCCGTAGTATACCAGACAGAGAAGCCCTTTTTAACCAATATTACCAAAAAAACTGTTGCAACAGGATCGGTGATCCCGAGGAAGGAGATTGAGATCAAACCCCAGGTTTCGGGGATTGTCGAGGAGATATTCGTCCTGGCAGGTAAAAACGTAAGGGAGGGCGAGGTGATCGCCCGGGTGAGGATCATCCCCGACCTGATCAACCTGAATAATGCGGAAGCCCGCCTCGAACGGGCGAAGATCGCCTTCGACGATGCCAAGCTCAACTTCGACAGGCAGTCGAAACTCTTCAGCCAGGGGGTCATCTCGGCTGTCGACAACCAGCAGGCACAGGTCAGTTTTAAAAATGCGAAGCAGGAGGTGGATGCCGCTGAGGCAAACCTGGAGCTGATCCGCGAAGGGGTCAACAAAAAATCGGGAAAAACAACCAACACCCTCATCCGGTCGACCATCAACGGCATGATCCTGGATATCCCCGTGAAGGTTGGCAATTCGGTCATTGAAACCAACACCTTCAATGCAGGTACTACCATCGCCACCATCGCCGATGTGGGGGATATGATCTTCCAGGGAAAAGTTGACGAAACCGAGGTCGGCAAGATAAAGCCGGGGATGGACCTGCTGCTTACCATCGGGGCCATCGAAAACGACACCTTTCATGCTGAGCTGAAGTACATCTCCCCGAAAGGGGTGCTGGAGAACGGCGCGGTACAATTTGAAATCAAAGCCGATGTCAGGCTCAAGGAGGCACAGTTTATCCGCGCGGGTTACAGCGCCAATGCCGACATCGTTCTCGACCGCCGCAGCAACGTGCTGGCCGTGAAGGAGGCAGACCTTGTTTTCCAGGGTGACTCCACCTACGTGGAGGTGGAAACCTCCAACCAGAAATTCCAGAAGAGGCTGATCAAGACCGGTCTTTCCGACGGGATCAACATCCAGGTCCTGTCAGGCATCACCGATAAGGACAAGATCAAGGTCCAGCAAATGAATCCCACCGGACAACCCAAATAGGCTTCCCTGTTTTCGTCCTGAAACCAGGCTGTTTTACCGGAAATTTTCAACGGTTCACATGGATGAATTTCGTTCATCCATTCTCCTCGCCGGTTCACACCTGATCGTGTGACGGTCACCGATATTATTTGTTTTCAATGTGTTAATGGGTTTATCTTTGATGATGTACCAAGGTGTTAAACATATGTTAAAAAGTTAACTGTTTTGTAACATTATCGAAAGTTACCCGTCAAATCAGCAGATTTCAAAAATGACAATTAACCACCAAAAAAAAGACCAACCATGAAAACATTAAACGTTATTCCGACCCTGGTTTTAACCGCCATGATCCTGGTGTTCACGGGATTTTCATCCTATGCCATAAAACCTGCATTGGCTCCGGCCGAACATATTCAGAAAGTAATCAGCGAAACCGTGAAGTATCCCGCGCCTGCCCTGAAACACGGTGAAACCGGCTCGGTGGATGTGCTTTTCGTCA
Source organism: Bacteroidota bacterium (assembly GCA_037133475.1). GTDB lineage: Bacteria > Bacteroidota > Bacteroidia > Bacteroidales > FEN-979 > CAIVAT01. Next base: position 19,107 of record JBAXOB010000010.1, on the reverse strand, counting down.
TGAATGACGACGGGCAGCTGGTGATTAAAAAAGTGTGGGGTGACAACCCTGCGATTGCAGATGATATCAAAGCCCAGCTTTCAAAAGTAATCTGTAAGGAGGTTAAATTCCCTTATAATCAATATTACAAGATCAACATTACCTTTAAACTGGTAGGATAGCATTGAAGAACGCTGGCAGACTTTTCAGAAAACCCCGTGGACTAACCTTCACGGGGTTTTTTATCAGGGGGCAAGCCGTTCCAGGATCCATTTCTTTCGCTCCAGCCGGTACCTGAGCCTGTCGTGGAGCCTCCCCTCCCTCCCCTGCCAGAATTCGATGATCGTGGGTTTCACCAGGTATCCACCCCAATTTTCAGGGCATATGACAGGTGAATCCCCCAGGTCGAGCAAAAACCCCTCCTTCATCGCCTCCAGGAACGAACGATCGGGGATCACCGCCGACTGAGGTGAAACGCAGGCACTCACGCGGCTGTCGAGCGGGCGGCTATTGAAATAGGCCACCGATTCTTTTCGGGGAACTTTGCTGACCACACCTTCAATCCTGACCTGCCGTTCAACGGCGATCCAGAGAAATGTAAGGGCGGCCTTGGGGTTCGAAGCCAGTTGCAGCCCTTTTTTACTCTGGTAATTTGTAAAAAAGGTAAATCCGCGCTGATCCGCCCCCTTGAGCAGCACCACCCGTGCCGAGACGTTCCCCTCAGGGTCGGCCGTCGAAAGGATCATGGCATTGGCGTGATCGATTCCGGCATCCAGGGCATCCTGAAACCATTGTGAAAACTGTATAACCGGGTCGGGGTTAACAGATTGTTCATCCAGAACGGAATAGCGGTAATCTTTGCGAAGGGAAGAAAGATTTATTGTCATTTTACACCATAAAAATTACTACTTCATGATAGGTTAAATTTAATTAATATTTACCTTTACGAAAATTTTAACCTTTCAATTATGTCAAGCAAAGTTACGAAAGCAGAACTCACTGAGTTCAAAAAAAACAAAGATACTATTAAGGAATTTTCCAATGGTGAGGTAACCGTTTTCTGGAAACCGGAATTATGCATCCACTCGGCCAATTGTCTGATCGGTTTGCCTGAAGTCTTCAATTCCAAGAAAAAACCATGGATCAATGTTCATGCCTCGAACAGCAAGGAGATCATGAAGATCGTGGATACCTGTCCTTCCCGGGCGCTTACCTACCTGAAAAGCAATAAATTCGTCACCTCCAAGCCACGCGCCACAGCTAAGATGAAATCCAAATTCGCCAGAGTCCATATCCTCAAAAACGGGCCTGCCCTGATCACCGGGAATTTCATCGTCAGGGATGCCAAGAAAAAGAAGATCAAGATCGATGGCGAAGTTGCGGCAATCTGCCGTTGCGGGGGCAGTAAGAAAAAGCCATTCTGCGATGGCAGCCACCTCAGGGTCGGTTTTACCGATTAACCTGCGACAGGTGGCGCATCATGCGTCAAAGCCGGCCCCCGCGGCGTTACTTCATGCAAAACATGCGTTTTAAATAAATCTATTGTTTATGGTTATTGGTATTTTAAAAGAAGAGGGCTCCGAAAAACGGGTTGCCCTCCTTCCCGAGTCTGTTGCCATGCTCACCAAGATGATGGTAACTGTATATGTAGAGACGGGTGCCGGACTGAATGCCTATGCATCGGACCGGGATTATGAAACTGCAGGGGCGAAACTTCTCCCCAAGAACGAGGTGATTCACCAGTCGGAGCTGCTCATCAAGATCAATCCCCCCACGGCCGCCGAATTGGCGGAGATGAATGAAAAGACATCCTTTCTGGCGGTTCTGAACCCGTTTTTCAACAAAGAGCTGATCCTGAACCTGGCCGCAAGGAACATCACCAGTTTCAGCCTGGATGTCATTCCCCGCACCAGCCGTGCACAGTCGATGGACATCCTCTCCTCCATGGCGACTGTATCGGGATACAAAGCCGTGCTTACCGCCGCGAATACCCTGCCGAAGTTTTTCCCCATGTTCATGACCGCAGCCGGCACCATCACCCCGGCCAAGGTACTGATCCTCGGCGCAGGGGTCGCCGGGTTGCAGGCCATTGCCACCTCGCGTAAGCTGGGTGCCGTGGTCGAGGTGTTTGATGTCAGGGCCGCCGTGAAGGAGGAGGTTACCGGCCTGGGTGGCAAATTCATCGAAGTGGAAGGCGCGGTTGATGACAAATCGGCCGGGGGATATGCCGTTGAACAATCCGACGACTTTAAGAAAAAACAGGCCGCCATGGTGCATGACCATGCCGTGAAATCCGACGTGGTCATCTGTACCGCGCAAATCCCGGGAAAAAAGGCTCCCCTGCTGCTGAAGAAAGAAACAGTGGAAGCCATGAAACCCGGTTCGGTCATCATCGACCTTGCCGCCTCAACGGGGGGCAACTGCGAGGTAACGGCCGACGGCGAAACGGTGATCTGCAACGGTGTGAAGATCATCGGCAACTCGCTGTTCCCTGTTGACATGCCTACCGACGCCAGCAAGATGTTCGGGAAAAATGTCATCAACTTCCTCAAACTGATGGTCAGCGCCAAGGGCGAATTCAACCTCAACTGGGAAGATGACATTGTCAAGGGGACCTGCGTGACCCACAACAGGGAGATCGTACATGAACGCGTTAAAGCATTTATCACAATATAAATAACCTGATTATGAATGAAGTTTTAAAATTTTTCCTGGAGTACAGGGAGGCGATTTTTATCATTATCATGTCGATTTTCCTGGGGATAGAGGTGATCTCACACGTCCCGTCGGTATTGCACACACCGCTGATGTCGGGCGCCAATGCCATCCACGGGGTGGTCATCATCGGCGCCATCATCGTGATGGGGCATGCCACGAATGTATTATCCATGATCCTCGGCTTTATTGCGGTGGTACTTGGAACCCTCAACGTTGTCGGCGGTTTCGTGGTGACTGACCGGATGCTCGAGATGTTTAAGAAAAAGAAAAAACAGCAATAACCGAAAGCTATGGAAACGATACAAACACTGACCAAAACCTTTGAATTTTCGGGTTTTCTCTCGATCCTCGAGCTCTCTTATATCCTGGCTTCCGTACTGTTCATCCTGGGATTAAAAAAACTAAGTCATCCCGACACGGCCCGCAGCGGGAATCTCTGGGCGGCGGGAGGCATGGGTCTTGCCATCATCTTCACCATCCTCTTCCATAAAACAAAGCTGGAAGATGGCTCCTACCAGGAGATCCAGAATGTTCCCTGGATTCTTGGCGCACTGGTCATCGGCTCGGTGGTGGGCTGGATGGCTGCCAAAAAGGTTAAAATGACAGCCATGCCGCAGATGGTCTCGCTGTTTAACGGGATGGGGGGAGCCTGCGCCGCCCTGATCTCGATGATGGAATTCCCGAGGATGCAGTCGGCGCTGGCAGGTCACCAGGCCGCCACCATGCTGAACGGGGAGGCGCTGGCAATCTTGCTGGGACTGATGATCGGCGGGGTTTCCTTCGCCGGCAGTATGATCGCCTTCGGCAAACTGGATGAAAGGATCGGCGATTACAAAAGCCCTGTACTGCGATATATCAACCTCTCCTTCCTGTTTATCCTCTTTGCCTTCGTCGTTTTCGTCATGTTTAAAACACCTGTTGCAGGCGAAAACTGGATGATCTATACCCTGGCCGGACTTGCCCTGGTTTACGGCGTCACCTTCGTCCTGCCCATCGGCGGGGCCGATATGCCGGTGGTTATTTCACTGTTAAACTCCTTTACAGGGGTTGCCGCTGCCATGGGAGGGTTCCTGTACAGTAACCAGGCAATGCTCACCGGTGGGATCCTGGTAGGCTCCTCCGGTACCATTCTCACGATCCTGATGTGCAAGGCCATGAACCGGTCGTTGCTGAATGTCATCATCGGCGCCTTTGGCGGCAGTTCGGCTGCCGGACCAGCCTCGGGCGACAAGACGGTAAAAGAGATCTCCCTGAGCGATGCCGCGGTGCTGCTCAGCTATTCACAGAAAGTTCTGGTAGTTCCGGGCTACGGCCTGGCTGTGGCCCAGGCCCAGCACCTCTGCCATGAACTGGAGAACCTGCTGGGTTCAAAGGGTGTTGAACTCAAATATGGCATCCATCCCGTTGCGGGCCGTATGCCCGGGCATATGAACGTGTTGCTGGCCGAAGCCGATGTGGCCTACGAAAAACTCCAGGAGATGGAAGATGCCAACAATGAGATGAACAATACCGACGTGGTAATCGTGGTCGGAGCAAACGACGTGGTAAATCCCGCCGCCGAGGAGGACCCATCCAGCCCGATTTACGGCATGCCGGTCATTAAGGTGTGGGAGGCCAAAAATACGATCATCATGAAACGCAGTATGGCCAAAGGGTATGCCGCCATCGAAAACAACCTCTTCTTTATGCCCAAATCACGGATGCTGTTCGGCGACGCCAAGGCAACGCTGCAAAAACTGGTGAGCGAAATAAAGAACCTGTAACAATAACAAGTGATTGATAATCAAAAAAAAAGCTCCGGGAACCCGGAGCTTTTTTTATTATTCAAAAAGGATTATTTCTTACCTTTTTTGGCAGGTTTTTCAGCTTTGGCAGCTTTGGCAGGTTTGGCAGGTTTAAATAATTTCGGGAATTTCTTCACGGAATCAGCATGTGCAATGGAGTCAGCAATCTTTTTCTCCTGTTGAACCTTTGCAATAGAATCGGCGATTCTCTGCTGTTCGGCTTGTACCATGGCTAATGAATCAGCAACACGGATGGAGTCAGCAATTCTTTTTTCTTCGATTTCTTTTGCGCTTGGGCCACAGGAGTACATGAAAGCTACTACCCCGATAACTAATAATGTTGCAAGTTTTTTCATTGTTTGTTGATTTTAAAGTATGGTGATGCAAAGATACTTCAATACCCCGGTAGCAACCAAATATTTTGGCCGTTATTTTTTAACATTTTTTAACATTTGATGCAACTTGCTGAATTTCAATGAGAATAATTTTAACATTTTTTATGAAATAGTGAGTGTAGCCAGCGCGTATTTTTCAGTATTATTTCCGGCAGGGTGCAGCCATGGCCGTTTTCCGTCAATTTTAACTTCGTTTTTGATGCCGGGCTGTAAGTAGAAATGAGAAACGAGATTAAAGCCTATCTTTGTTCCATGTTAATACCATTGGCAGAGCAGTTGCGTCCGGCTTCGCTGGATGACTACCTGGGTCAGGAGCACCTGATCGGCAAGGGGGCCATCCTTCAGCGCGCCATCGAATCGGGGAATGTCCCCTCCATGATTCTGTGGGGTTCGCCCGGTATCGGAAAGACCACGCTGGCCTACATCATCTCAAAACAGCTTAACAGGACCTTTTATACGCTGAGCGCCGTGAGTTCGGGGGTCAAGGAGGTGCGCGAGGTCATTGCGCGTGCGCAGGATGCCAGCGACAGCCCATTTCTCTTTATCGACGAAATCCACCGTTTCAGCAAATCACAGCAGGACGCCCTGCTGGGGGCCGTTGAAAAGGGGGTGGTGACCTTTATCGGCGCCACCACCGAAAACCCGTCGTTCGAGGTAATCTCACCCCTTTTGTCGAGATGCCAGATCTATATCCTGAAACCGCTGGAGGAACATCACCTCCTCAGGCTGCTGGAACAGGGGCGCATCCATCTCGAGAACAGCCTCAAGGTTGACATCCGGATAGACGAACCTGAGGCCATGATGCGGATCTCGGGCGGCGACGCCCGCAAACTGCTGAATGCCTTTGAACTGATCGTCACCACGGAGCTGAAACAGGGATCTCCTATCACCATCACCAATGAAAAGACCATCAAGATCATCCAGCAGAACCTGGCGATGTATGACAAGACCGGGGAGATGCATTATGATATCATCTCGGCCTTTATCAAATCGATGAGGGGCAGCGATCCCAATGCGGCAGTTTACTGGCTGGCACGCATGATCCAGGCGGGCGAGGACCCGAAGTTCATCGCGCGCCGCATGCTGATCCTGGCATCGGAAGATATCGGCAATGCCAATCCCAACGCCCTGCTGCTGGCCACCTCCTGTTTCCAGGCGGTCGATGTGATCGGGTACCCCGAATGCGACCTGATCCTTTCGCAAACGGCCATATACCTTGCTTGCTCCCCTAAAAGCAATGCATCCTACATGGCGATCAGGAACGCCCAGCGATCGTTCAGGGAGGCCGGCGACCTGCCGGTGCCCCTGCATATCCGGAATGCCCCGACCAGCCTGATGAAAAAAATCGGGTATGGCAAGGATTACAAATACGCCCACGATTACGACAACAATTTTATCGAGCAGGAATTTCTGCCTGAGAAGATCAAGGGATCAAAATTTTACGACCCGCAGAACAACCAGCGTGAAAATGAGATCAGGCAGCGGTTGAAGGCGATGTGGAAAGACAAGTACAAATATTAAGCTCCAGGCCGGTTCCCCGGTAAAAAACAACATCCATGGGTGAGGAAAATATGACAACATCGTTTTATAACGACCTGAAAAACAATAAATCCGGAAATTTCTTCCTGATCGCAGGGCCCTGTGTCGTGGAAGATGAGGCCATGCCGCTGCAGATTGCAGCCCATATCCGCAAAATCACCGAAAGGCTTGGGATCCCCTTTATCTTCAAGGCATCTTACCAGAAGGCAAACCGCTCCCGCCTCGATTCCTTTACCGGGATAGGTCTTGAAAAGGCGTTAAAGCTGATCGGGCAGGTTGGCCTTGAGCTTGGAATCCCGGTGCTGACCGACATCCATACCGAGGAACAGGCCGACATCGCGGCAATCTATGCCGATGTGCTGCAGATACCGGCCTTCCTGTGCAGGCAAACCGAGTTGCTGGTGGCGGCTGGAAAAACGGGAAAAATTGTGAATATTAAAAAAGGGCAGTTCTCCTCTGCCGAATCGATGCGCTATGCCGTGCAAAAGGTGCAGCAAACCGGGAACACGAATGTAATGCTTACCGAACGCGGCACTACCTTTGGCTATCACGACCTGATTGTAGATTTCAGGAATATACCGGAGATGCAGCTGCACCAGGTACCGGTCGTGGTGGATGTCACCCATTCGCTGCAGCAGCCGAACCAGCCATCGGGGGTCACCGGGGGCAGGCCCGACCTTATTGAAACCATTGCAAAGGCCTCCATTGCCGTCGGGGCCGATGGTCTCTTTATCGAAACCCATCCCAACCCATCACAAGCCAGGTCCGACGGCGCAAACATGCTGCCGCTCGACCAGCTGGAACCGCTGCTTGAAAAGCTGGTCAGGATCCGCCGGGCAATCTATTGAATCTTCAGGCCCTTGATACCGCCGGTTTCGTTGTGGAACTGGACCTGCCATTTATCGGCCGGCAGCCAGCTGACAACGCCTAACTGGCTTACCAGGCACTGGGTCTCCTCCTGGATATTCTCATCAACTTTAACGGTAACCCTTGCCAATTCAGGAATCCTGTAGGAGAAACCATGCGTTTTGGTGTCTTTTTCAACCTTCTTCAGGTAATTTGCAACGGTATTGGTATTGCCGACCCGCTGGATTTTAATGGTGACCACCTTGCCCCCTGCTTCATCAAGGTCGATGACACCCTTGCTCCTGAGAAATTTGAAGATCGGGATCTCGGTGTTGATCTGGTTGGGGATCGGGATATATTTATAGCTGAACGACATGCTCTTATGCAGACTGATCCCGGTAAACAGCTTCATGTATTCCTTTTCCATGACCTTCAGCTGGGTATCCATATATTCCAGCGTCTCCTTGTTGTAGTTGACCTCCTGCTGCCCGCTGATCAGGGTGTAGCGGTTTTCCTTGATCTTGGAGATGAAGTCGGCCGCCTCCCTGGCTTTTTGCTCGGGGGATTTTTCGATGATGGTCTTTTTCAGGTACTGCCGCTCTACCGTCATGGTGTCGACATTGATCTTCCTGCGAATGGTGTCCACCTTCTCAAAAACGCTGGCATCGGCCGAATACTTGAAGAGTTCGCCAAACACATCTTTATCGTTTTCCTGCGGCGCCTCCACCGATTTTCTCACCTTCACCGATCCCATCAGGGTATCATTGCCACCCGCGATCGTACCCAGGATAAGGCCCGCATCACTCAGCGAGAGCAGCCCCTCCTTTTCACCCTTCGAAATCTTGTCGCCCAGTTCAATAAAATAATACTGGTCGGGATCGGGCTCGGGGTAGGTCGTAATGGTGATTTCACTGACCTTATAATCAACCGAATTGGCAGGGATCACATTTTTAAGACCCAGGAACCGCGCGGCAAAATCGGCATACGGCCCCTTGTAGTTTTCGATCCGGTCGATCTTCACATCAATCTTAACGACCGTGCGGGGAAGCGAGTAAAAGATACCCTCTTTCGTAAGCGGGGTCGCATTGTTATCGATGCGCAACACGTTGATCTGCCCGAACACGGTGCAACCCAAAAGGAATTGCACCATGATCGCGGTAAACAGGAACTTCTTCATATTGTATATTTTAGCGGGTAAATAGCAGCTCACGGTATTTGGGTAACGGCCAGAGTTCGTCATCAACAAGCAATTCCAGCTTATCGACATGGTAACGGATCTGCTCAAAGAACGGGAAAACCTTTTCACAGTAGGCAAAGGCTTTTTCTTCAGCCTCCTCAATGCGGTTGGCCTCTTTCCTGGCGTCGATCATAAGATTCACGTAAGTTTTGATCTTATCGACATGTTCGGATATCTCCGTGATGGTTTCCATCTGGTTCTGTGAGAGTTTGCCATAGGTCTTCAGGTCGAGTACCTGCTTGAGTCCTTTGACGTTCTCGATCAGCGTATTCTGGTAGCGGATGGCAACCGGAATGATATGGTTTCCTGCAAGGTCGCCGAGGACACGCGATTCAATCTGGACTTTCTTCGTATAGTTTTCCAGCCTGATCTCATGGCGGGCCTCCAGTTCGCGCTTTGACAGCACATTGTTACGGCTGAATAGATCAACCGTTTTCTTGCTGAGAAAGGCCTTGAGCGCTTCGGGAGTGGTTTTGTGGTTGGATAGGTTCCGCTTTGCAGCCTCCTTAACCCATTCTTCGGAATAGTTGTTGCCTTCGAACCTGATCTTTTTCGATTCCTTGATATAGCGTTTGATCACCTGGAAGATGGCCTGGTCCTTGGTCACCTTCTGCGCGATAAGGTTGTCAACCTCGATTTTGAATTTATTAAGCTGGTCGGCAACGATGAGGTTAAGCACGATCATGGGAGGTGCACAGGTCATGGCCGATCCGACAGCCCTGAACTCAAACTTGTTCCCGGTAAAGGCAAAGGGCGATGTGCGATTGCGATCGGTGTTGTCGAGCATGATCTCCGGGATTTTCGGCAGGTCCTTCAGCAGTCCGCTGTCGGTTTCCGAATTGATAAAAACGTGCGAGTCGGCCTTTTCGATGGCATCGAGCATCTGGGTAAGGCGTGCGCCGATAAACACGGAGATAATGGCCGGTGGTGCTTCATTGGCGCCGAGACGATGGTCATTTCCCGGTGAGGCAATGATGGCCCTGATCAGGTCGGCATGTTCGTGTACCGCCTTAACGATATTCACAAGGAATGTAAGGAACCTCAGGTTTGATTTTGTTGTTTTCCCCGGCGACAGCAGGTTTTCGCGGGTGTTGGTGGCCAGCGACCAGTTGTTGTGCTTCCCTGAACCGTTGACGCCACCGAAAGGCTTTTCGTGAAGCAGCACCGTGAAATCGTGTCGTTTGGCGACTTTATCAAGGAGATGCATCATCAGCTGGTTGTGGTCGATCGAGAGGTTCACCTCTTCAAACACAGGCGCACATTCAAACTGGTTGGGGGCAACCTCATTATGACGGGTTTTTACGGGAATCCCAAGTTTGTGGGCCTCATATTCAAATTCCTGCATAAATGCCAGAACACGTTGCGGGATAGTCCCGAAATAGTGGTCTTCAAGCTGCTGGTCTTTTGCGGAGGAGTGGCCGAACAGGGTTCTGCCGGTAAGCACCAGGTCGGGCCGTGCCTGGTGAAGGGCGCTGTCGACCAGGAAATACTCCTGCTCCCAGCCAAGGGTTGAAAATACTTTGGTGATATCCTTGTCGAAGTACTGGCAAACATCCGTTGCAGCCTTATCGATGGAATAGATGGCCTTCAGCAGGGGCGTCTTAAAGTCAAGGGCTTCGCCGGTATAGGAGACAAAAACGGTTGGAATGCAAAGGGTGCGGTCCATGATAAAGGCGGCCGATGTGGGATCCCAGGCCGTATAACCGCGGGCTTCGAAGGTGCTCCTGATCCCGCCGCTCGGGAAGCTCGATGCATCGGGCTCCTGCTGGGTAAGTTCACTGCCCCTGAATTTCTCAATCCCTTTTCCCCCCTCGACAGGATCGACAAAAGCATCATGTTTTTCGGCCGTGGCGCCTGTCAGCGGAAGAAACCAGTGGGTGTAATGGGTTGCCCCTTTGCTGATTGCCCACGCCTTGATACCGGCAGCAACCTGGTCGGCGATCTTGCGGTCGATCTTCTCTCCCTTTTCAATCGAGTTCATCACCCCGGTAAATGCCTCCTCGGTGAGATACTCGCGCATGGCGGCCTTGTTAAAGGTAAGGTCTCCAAAATATTCTGATGCTTTCTGGTCGGGATAGGTGGTAATATGGCGGTTCCTGGTCATGGCCAGTTCGAGTGCACGAAAACGTAAATTATCCATGTGTCATTAAATTAGTTAAACATTAATAAAACATTTATACCTGTTACATTATTGTTACTTTATTACCTCTGTTGGCGGTTTCCGGAATAGCAATAACCCAACAAAGGTAAGAATTCCATTTAAGATCAGCAGCTCAAACCCGAAGCGGTAGCCATGGAAGATATCAACAGAATAGGTGCTGAGAAAATAGCAGATCACCGGAGAAAGCAGTGCTACCAAGGGTATCCAGCGATCTCGGACGGAATAATTTGTGAATAACCCGAAGCTGTAAAGCCCCAGGAGGGGTCCGTAGGTGTACCCGGCGATGGTGAACAACTTGTCGATCACCGCCCGGTCGTTGATGGCCCTGAACAGGACAATAACCACCAGCAGGATAAAGGCAAACATCACATGGACCATCTGCCTGATATGTTTCTTTCGTGATTCGGAGAGGTCGTCGCGCCTGCTGATCCCCAGGAAATCGATGCTGAAGCAGGTGGTCAGGGAGGTCAGCGCCCCGTCGGCGCTCGGGTAGGCCGCCGAGATCAGCCCGATCAGGAAGACAAGCCCGGCAACTGGGCCCAGGTGGCTGATGGCAATGACCGGGAAAAGATCGTCGCTCCTGGCCGGGAGCCCGATTCCCCTGGCAGTGGCAAACAGGTAGAGGCATGCTCCCAGGAAGAGGATCACGAAATTGACAAATACCATGATCCCGGTAAAGGTGTACATGTTTTTGCGTGCATCGCCCAGCGAACGGCAGCTCAGGTTTTTCTGCATCATCTCCTGGTCGAGGCCCGTCATCACGATGGCAATGAAGGCCCCGCTGAAAAGCTCTTTCAGAAAAAAGCGCTTGTCGCTCCATTCGGTGATGGCCATTTTCGAATAGGAACTGTGGTACACCCGGCTGATCATCTCCCCCAGGTTAAGTCCCATGCTGTCGATAATAAGCCAGATCGACATCACCAGCGACAGCAGCATGAAGGTGGTTTGGATGGTATCGGTCCAGATGATGGTCTTGATGCCTCCTTTAAAGGTGTAAAGCAGGATGAGGACGATGAATACCAGAACCGTCACAACGAAGGGGATGTGCCAGTAATCGAAAATGAAGATCTGCAGGACGTTCACCACCAGGAACATCCTGAATGAGGCGCCGATCACGCGCGACAGGAGAAAGTAAAACGCGCCGGTTTTGTATGACCAGAATCCGAACCGGGTCTCCAGGTAAGAATAGATGGAGGTGAGATTTAACCGGTAATAAAGTGGAAGCAGCACATTGGCGATGGTCAGGTACCCGAACACATACCCAAATACCACCATCATATAGGAGAACCCGGAGGAGCCCACCCATCCGGGCACCGACATGAAGGTCACCCCCGACATCGAAGCCCCGATCATGCCATAGGCCACCACGAACCAGGGAGAGGTTTTATTCCCGATAAAAAAACTCCGGTTGGTCGATTTCCGCGCAGTAAGCCAGGTAATGACAAAGAGCAGCGCCGTATAGGTCAGAAAACATAGCAGGATAATGGTTGGACTCAAGGCAGGGCGGGTTATTTGGGGTTACAGCTGTTGGAGCGCATTGGCAAGGGAGATCAGGTCCGTACAAAGAAAATCAATTTGCCTGGGGTGTTTTTTGGCTGTTTCGGCATCACCGGCAATGAAAACGGTGGTCATCCCCGCCCGTTTGCCAAAGATCATGTCGGAGAGGGAATCCCCGGCCATGACCGACCGGTTGAAGCGGAGTTCAGGAAATTGCCTGCGTGCTTTCAGCGCCATGCCCACATTGGGTTTTCGCATGACCGACCTGTCGGAATGGAGATAAGGCGAATGGTAAACCGCATCAACCCTTCCCCCTTGTGATTTGATTTCATCAACCATCCGTTCATGTATAGTTTGCAGCTCGTTTTCCGTCATCAGTCCCTTGCCGATTCCCTGCTGGTTGCTGACCACGATGATCCTGCCAAAGAGTAGTGAAAATTTGCGGATGGCATCCGTCACCCCGGGCAGGAATTCAAACTGCTCCCACGTTTTCACGTAATCATCCACGATGCGCCGGTTTATAACGCCGTCGCGGTCGAGGAAGAGGCTCCAGGTGCCGTCAATCCTTAAATCCTGCAAATTCATGCTGTGCCTTGTTATAATCTTCAGGAATCCCGATATCGAGGAAATAGTCCTTCGATGGAAATCCATACATCCTGGAATAGCCGCAGTAGCGTTCAAAAAAATCTTTTTCAATGGAGAACCTTCCCCGCAATTCCGGCTCCATCAGCAGCAGTTTTTCGATGATGTACACCCCGCCGTTGATATAGCCCGGGCCGCTCGCCTGCTGCTTTTCGGCAAATCCCGTGATCCTCATGGCACGGTTGACCGAAACCCTGCCGTAGCGCCCCGTATCTTCCAGCTTCCGCAGGGCGAGGGTGGCATCGGCCTTTTTTTTGAGATGCGCCTCCTGCATGGCCGGGTAATCAACCCTGAAAAGGCTGTCGCCGTTCATCACCAGGGCCCTCGGCTCGGTGATCTTCCAGAAGGCAAGCCTGATCCCGCCGCCGGTACCCAGGGGTTCCGCTTCTACGGCATAGTCGATGAGCAGGGTACGGTAGTGATCCCTGAAATGGGCTTCGATGATCTCGTGTTTATATCCGACCGAGAGCACTGCCCTGCTAACTCCCTGCGAGATCAGGTAATCGAACAGGTATTCCAGGAAGGGCCGCTGGTTGACCATGGCCATCGATTTGGGAACGTCGCTGACCAATGGTTGCAGCCGCGTTCCGAATCCCCCGGCGAGGATAATAGCTTCCACGGTCAGCCCTCTTTAGGAAACAGGGTGGATTCGACCCGTTCACAGATGATATGACCGATCATGATATGCGACTCCTGGATCCGGGGGGTATCCTCCGATGGCACATTGATCAGGAAATCGGCAAGCTCCTTCAGTTTGCCTCCCGATTCCCCGGTCAGGGCAACGGTGATGATATCCAGCTCCTGCGCCACCTCAAAAGCCCTGATGATGTTCTTGGAATTCCCGGAGGTGGAGATGCCGATCAGGACATCGCCCTTTTTGCCGATCCCCTTGAGCAGCCTGGCGTAAACTTCGTCATAGGCATAGTCGTTGGCTACCGCCGTAAGGTAGGAGGTGTTGACGTGCAGCGCCTCCGATGGCAGCGGCGGTCGGTCGTAATAGAACCTTCCTGAAAATTCGGCCGCCAGGTGCTGGGCGTCGGCCGCACTGCCGCCATTACCGCAGAAAAGGACCTTGTTCCCCCGTGAAAAGGCGTTTGTACAGGCAACCGACACCTTCCTGATCTCGCTGATCAGGTAGGAATTGGTCATCAGCTTCTGCTTGACATCGATGGATGCTTTGATAGACTCTATAATTTGCATAGAATGATGGTTGAGTTGCTTAATAACAGGAGAAATGATACAATTATAATACCATGACTCGGTAAAGGTAAAAAATATTAAAGTTTTTTCATTGGTGAAATGATCACCGGGTCACAAATCCAAAACCAGTTACAGGGGTAAATAAGTATTTACTCCTGCAAATGCCTTCATCCGGGTTCATTTTGCAGGTTCTATGAGATCCCACAAATTTCCATACAAATCTGCAAACACTGCAACTTTTCCATAGGCCTCTTCTGATGGTTGCCGGACAATGGTAACACTATTACTGACTAAATTCTGATAATCTCTCCAAAAATTGTCAGTGGTAAGAAAAAGAAAAACCCGCCCCCCGGTTTGGTTGCCAATTCTTTCTGATTGCTCTGCATTCGCAGCTTTGGCTAGAAGAATAGCACATCCGGATTGACCCGATGGGGATAGGACTATCCAACGTTTATGGTCGCTTAGAATGGTATCTTCTAGGATTTCAAATTGCAGTTTGTTGGTATAGAATGAAATTGCTTCATCGTAATCCTTCACCAGAAGAGAAACATATGCAACACGTTGGTTCATTTGACTTTACAACTATAGATTAAAGAAGATATAAGGTTAATAACACTGTGACAAAATGGCATCATGATGTTTGTAAAATTGCCAACTATTGGTTTTGAACAATCAGTTTTCCTGAAAAACATTCCCGTCCCAGGTTTCCGTATGGATGAGTTCTTTCATCTCCTTCCTCACCAGATGGCGGGCCCTGTCGTCGGGCTCCTTACCGGGATATCCCAGTGTCAGGTAAGCAATCGGCTCAATATGGTCAGGCAGTTTCAGTATATCCCTGCATTGAACGGCATCGAAATTGCAGATCCAGCAGGTGCCCAGCCCCTGTTCGGCGGCGGCAAGGGTCATGTGATCGGTAATGATGGCGGCATCGATATCGGTATGGTCTTTCCCGTCGCGGCGTTTCCACCCGAGGTTGTGATCCCCGCAGATGACCAGGATCACCGGTGCCTCCAGGAAGAAGGGCCTGGGATAGGTCGCCGCCATCCGCTTGCGCATCTCCGTATCCCTGATAACGATGATGTGGCAGGGTTGAAAATTGGCAGCCGAGGGGGCAATCCTGGCGCATTCCAGCACATAGCGGAGTTTTTCCTCCTCCACCTGTTTGTCCAGGTAGTTCCTTACCGAGTAGCGCGCCTTTGCCAGTTCCAGAAAGTTGTTCATCGAAAAATGATTATTGATGGTTATGTTATATGGTCCAGGTCGCCAGCCCTTTGGAGGCAAACTCATACCGCTTGGTTTGTCCTCCGAATTTGTTCAGCGCCTCGATAACCCGCGACCGGTTGTTGCCGGGGCAATAAAAGAACATGAACCCTCCCCCGCCGGCGCCCGATATCTTCCCGCCTGTGGCGCCGTTCTTCATGGCTGTGTCGTAAATCTCGTCGATATAGTCGTTACTGACCCCCTTGGCCAGGTTCTTCTTGAACTGCCAGCCAAAATCGAGGATCTCGCCGATCTTATCCAGCTCCCCCTTCAGGATGGCCTCTTTCATCATAAGGGCCTGTTCCTTCAGCTTGTGCATGGCTTCGAGCGATTTTTCGTTCCCTGCCAGTACGTTTTTGGTTTGCTGTTCGATGATTTTCGAGGAAAGGCGGCTTGTTTCGGTATGATAGAGGATCAGGTTGTGGGCCAATTCATCCAGGTATTTTTCCCTGATCCTCAGGGGGTTAACAATGACCTTGTCCTCCCTTGAAAATTCCATGAAATTCACCCCCCCGAAGGTTGCTGCATACTGGTCCTGTTTGCCGCCGGCCATGCCGAGATCGGCACGCTCAATCTCATAGGCCAGGTGGGCCAGGTCATAATCGCCCATGGGGATATTGAGCCATTCGGCAAAGGCGCCCACGATGGCGACAACCAACGTTGACGAAGTTCCGAGCCCCGATCCCGGGGGGGCATCCACGTAGGTCGTCAGCTCGAAGGAGAGCGGCCTGTGCGAAAAATCGCGAACGATCCTGTTATAGATACCCTTGTGCAGGTCAAGCTTCCCGTCTATGGCCAGCTGGTCGGCCGAATCGAGGGTATAATACTCCTTTTTATCCTCCGAGTTGAAGACGATTTTGCCATCATGGGTGGGCCTGATACTGGCATAGGCATACATGCTGATGGTGGCGTTGAGGATGGCTCCGCCATAGAGTTCCGAAAAGGGGGCTACATCGGTGCCTCCCCCGGCCAGGCCCAGCCGTAACGGGGCTTTGCTTCGTATGATCATAAAAATGAATCAGGTAATTAACAAGGAACGAAATTACGGTAAATTTATTGGTCTTCAACGGCAGGTTACCGTATCATTTTTCCTTCCGGGAAAGAAGCAGGTCGATGGCACCGGTCATGCGGCTCCAGCTATATTTGCCTTTTTCGACCGCGGCGTTGGCTGAAAATTCAGTCTCCCTGTTTTCAACGAAAAAACGAACGATAGCAGTGGCGATTTCTGCAGGATCAGCGGTAACAACATATCCTGCTTTTTCATGGGGAACAAACTCCGCCAAGCCCCCGACATTCGTGATGACCATCGGTTTGTTAAAATGGTACGCGATTTGCGTAACCCCGCTCTGGGTGGCGCTTTTATAGGGTTGGGCCACCAGGTCGGCGGCACAGAAATAATTCACAACCTGGCTGTCGGGGATAAAATCATTGCTCATGACAACCCGGTCTTCCAGCTTATGGCGGGCGATGATCTCCTGGTAGGGTTTGGGATCACTGTAAAACTCGCCGGCTACCAGCAGTTTGACCTTCAGTGCCCGCAACCGCTCGTCGACAAAGGCCTCCAGCAACAGGTCGAGTCCCTTGTAATCGCGGATAAATCCAAAGAAAAGCACATATTGAAAGGCTGGATCGAGTTTCAGCTTTGCCTTTGCCTCCTCTTTGGGGATGGCTGCCCCGAAATTGTCATACAACGGGTGCGGGCAGTAGATCTTGGGTTTCGACTGGTCAAAGGTCTCCAGGTCATCCATCACCGAATGCGACATGGCGACGCACCCGTCAACCGCCCCGATCCAGTATGCCGACAACAGCCTGTCGCCGAATCGTTTTTCATGCGGGATCAGGTTGTCGATAATGGTAATAATCCTGGTATGGCCGTTTCCCCTGATGATCCTGCAGATCGTGCCGAAACAGGGCGCCATAAAGGGCATCCAGTACTTCACGATGACCAGGTCGGGCTTTTGTCTTCGCAACTCGAGCCCAACCCTGATCCAGTTAAAAGGGTTGATACTGTTGACCTTTATGCTTATCGGGATATCGGCAGGGGCCGGTTCGGAAGAGAACTGGGTTTTCCCGGGGAACAACATCCCGGGATATTGCAGCCTGAAGGTATAGATGGAGGCATCCTCCCCGTTGTCGCGGTACTCGCGGATCAGGCGCTCGTTAAAGGTAGCAAGTCCGCCCCGCAGGGGATGGGCGGATCCTATCAGTACAATTTTCCTTGGTTTTGTCATTGAATGCCCAGTTTCTCTTCGATCAGGTAGCTGTTCCTGTCGGAGGAGCTCCTGGATACCAGTTCACCGAGAAACCCTGCGACAAACAGCTGGGTGCCGATCACCATGGCCAGCAGCCCGAAGTAGAAGAGCGGCCTTTCTGTCATCTTAAAGGCTAGGTTGAAAAACTTCTCGTAGGTGAGATACCCGGCAATCAAAAATCCTGCCATGAAGATCAGGCTGCCCCACAGGCCGAAGAAATGCATGGGCCGTTTGCCGAACCGCGAGGTAAAGGTGATGGTAAGCAGGTCGAGGTAACCTTTATAGAACCTGTCAAGGCCGTATTTGGTCTTCCCGAATTTCCGTTTCTGGTGATGAACCACCTTCTCCCCTATCTTCGAAAAGCCTGCCCATTTGGCAAGGAACGGGATGTAGCGGTGCATCTCGCCGTAGACCTCGATGCTTTTAACGACGGTGTTCCGGTAAGCTTTTAATCCGCAGTTGAAATCGTGGAGCATGATCCCCGACATCCGTCTTGCCGACCAGTTGTAAAATTTCGTCGGGACTGTTTTGGAGATCGGGTCGTGCCGTTTCTTCTTCCAGCCCGAAACCAGGTCGTAACCCTGTTCCATGATCATCCTGTACATTTCAGGCAGTTCATCGGGACTATCCTGCAGGTCGGCATCCATGGTAAAGACCACATCGCCGGAGGCATCCAGGAAACCGACATTAAGAGCGGCCGCCTTCCCGTAATTCCTGCGGAATTTGATCCCCTTCACGCAGGGGTTGCCCTGCTTCAGTTCCTGGATAACCTTCCAGGAATGGTCTTTGCTGCCGTCGTCGACAAATATGATTTCATAGGTATAGCTGTTGGCCTTCATGACACGGTCAATCCAGGCGGCCAGTTCGGGAAGGGATTCGTCTTCGTTCAGCAGTGGGATAACAACGGAAATATCCATCAATTAGATTATTTTATCATCAAATTTATCCTTCTTGCGGACAAAGAGAGAAAGGATGAGCGCCATGACGGAAGAGGTGATCAGCGAAGTCAGGAGCATCCTGCCAATCTGAAATCCCTTCTGGGTCTTCTCAATGGTTTCATCAATTTTGTCCTGGGGAAGGTTGTATTTTTCAAGCATCTCAACCATTTTTTGCATTTGGGCCTTCAGGTAGGCCGGGTCGAGGTAGGTATAGAAAAGGTAACTATAGAGGTTTGACAGCAGGAACCCGATCAGGAAAATCACAAGGCAGGCGATCAGTGCATCCAGGTAGCTGATGGTCCGGTCGGTTGCGAATTTGGCACGAAGGTTATTCATGCCCAGGATACCAATGGTAGCCGGAATTCCGATAAGGATCACCAGGAATGAAAAAATGGCAAATGTGATGGAGAACATGTTCACATCCAGGATGTACATGATCAGCGAGATCACAATGGAGACGGCGCCCAGGATCAAACCATAGGGCCAGCTGTTTTTCAGGATATCCGAGATACTTGTTTTCATAGGGTTGATTTTTATATCAGATGCAAATGTAATAAACTTAGACCGGATGATAAAAATATTTGCATCCGAACCATTATTTGTCTACTTTTGCAGCGGGTAAGTCTTATACGACCAGCTCCCAACTAACTCCCCCAGGT
>JBAXOB010000009.1:0-107335 GCA_037133475.1 Bacteroidota bacterium | reverse complement strand
TGAACGTCTTTTTGTCTTGTATCAGCATCAGTTTGATGATAACCAATATCCATTTGTCCCCCAAAATATCAAGGGCTGATGTGATAGGACATTCGCATCGAAATTTATACTCCATAGTAAATCAATATTAACTTTACTTGCAAAATGCAATTTATTTCATTTTTTGCTTGCATATTGAAAGTTATTGTCTATTTTTGCTTGCGAAACAAAAGTAATAATTTTTTAATTAAAAAAAATGGAAAATATTAAAAACAATGAAAGTACTTATGTCGCAAAGCCAGCCTACATTATGGTTCAAATGAAAGTTGAAAGCCTTGAAGATCTTAACCAACGTTACGCACAATTTGCGATTCCAATTTTGCATAAGTATGAAGGACAAATGATTGCGGGGTCTGCAACTCCAAAAATAAAAGAGGGGGACTGGGATGGAAACTGGGCTGCTGTACTCCGTTTCCCAAGTATGGAGGCAGCCGAAGGATGGTACAACTCAGAGGAGTATCAACCATATAAAAACCTTCGCATCAATGAATTACAATCTGAGGCTGGCAGGGTTGTAATAATAGAAGGACTTTAGTTCCTAGCCTGCATTCAAAAACCTAACTCAGTAAATGTTACCGAGTTGGGTTTAATATTTTAAAATTAAGAAAACTTCAAAAAAAATGAAAAAAGTATTAGTAACCGGAATATCGGGATTTTTAGGACAGCATTGCGCTGCCGAACTATTAAAAAAGGGCTATGCCGTTAGAGGCTCGGTAAGGAGTGTATCTAAAACCGACGAAGTTATCAACGGTATAAAAAAAGAAGTTGACCCCAAAGGAAACTTGGAGTTTTGCGAACTTGACCTTATGAAAGATGAAGGTTGGGACAAGGCCATGGCAGGATGTGATTTTGTGTTACATGTTGCATCGCCTTTTGTGGTGAAAGTTCCAAAGGACGAAAATGAACTAATAAAACCTGCGGTTGAAGGGACACTAAGAGCATTGAAAGCTGCAAAAAAGGCTGGTGTGAAACGCGTAGTGCTTACCTCTTCAACGGTTGCTATGCATGGAGGGCAATCGGGCATTATAAAAATCAATCAGGACAGTTGGACAAATGTGAATGGAAAAAATGTAACCGCCTATATTAAAAGTAAAACGCTCGCTGAAAAAAGTGGCTGGGATTTTATAAAAAATCAAACTGGGACACCGAAATTAGAATTGGTAGTTGTTAATCCCGGACCGATATATGGGCCTACCATGACAGGAAATTTGGCTACTGAGGCGATGGATTTTTTTAATAAATTAATCACCGGGAAAGTACCCATGTTACCGAGAGCCTTTACTGTTATGTCTGATGTAAGAGATGTTGCGGCAATTCATGTTAATGCCTTGGAAAATGAAACAGCAAACGGCAGGCGATTCATTGTGACTTCTGAAAAACCTCATGCAATCCGCGAAATTGCTCAAATTTTAAAATCAAATGGATATGATAAAGTAAGCACTCAATTAGCCCCGACTTTTTTATTGAAATTTATTGCCAAATTCAATGACGAAATGAAGGGGATGCTGCCATTTGTGGGAAACACCATAGAGGCTGATGTAAGTGATACAATGAAAACATTTAGCTGGAAACCTATACCGTTTGAAAAAACCGTTCTTGACGCGGCAAAGTCTGTGAAGCAAGCGATTGAGAAATAAAGTAAAGAGCATCTGCATCGTTTCTTTCATCAGACTTTTGACATTAAAATAAACCAAAATGCCGGTAGCTAAGAGCGGTTTGGGGTAATGGCGGGTGAAGTGCTTCCATTTCCTCAATAAAATCAACCACTCTCGCAAAATCGAGTATGAACCGGCGCTTAGATATTTCGCCAGAGTAGTGTACCAGGTGGTACTCATATAGATCCTTGCTAATAATTAGGTTAGCAAGGATGACAATTACACAGTTGGTTAGGTATTTTTATGGTATTGGGCTGGAAAAATTTCCTTTAGGGACGTACCTGTTTTTGATTCAATCATCTGAATAATTCCAAAAGCCTCTTTAATAAAGACTTACGGGAAATTGCCAGGTGTCTATTCGAAGAGATTCAGCGGTTGGATTTTCTGTTCGGTCAAACCGGTTGTGAGCAATACTTTTCAAAAGTATTTTTGATTTTATACTCACTGAATCGGAAAATGTACTACAATTTGTACGGAAAAAATGCGGTCCAGACAAGTGCATCAAGAACCGAAGTCGGAATAGCGAAGAGAACACACCCGATCAGGGCAGCCCGGTATGCCCTTGCAGGTCCGGCCGGCTGAAGAGTGATAATTGCTGCAAGCCAGAAATTTTACACTTTTCCGGATCAACGTAAAAAATAAGGTAACCCGTGAAAATAAGATAACCAACTGCTGCCGTTGCCATGGAAACGGTGTAAAAAGGTAACAGGCCCAAAGGGACGTTTCCCCAGAGAAGGGAACTTTTTCCGGGATGTAAAAGAAAGCCCTGAACATAACTTGCAAATACGCCTCCACCAGCGATCAGATTGATTATAAGCAGCACTTTTTTTTCACGATGTAATGACATGGTTCTTTCTTTAAAATCTTTAAGGTTACTGCGGAGATTTCGTTTAACTCGACAATTTCGTTAAAACTTTTGAACGGTGAGTTTCGGCCCACTGTTGAATTTCATATGCAACCGGTTTGAAACTTTTACCGTGTTCCGTCAGTGAATAGACTACAGAATTGTCAGATAGGGTTCCTTTCTCAACCTTTATCATTAAATTCATTTCCAGGTACCGCAGTTCTTTGATCAGGATTCGTGGTGTAATTCTCCCGACCTCTTTTTTTAATTCAGAAAACCGTTTCGGGCGTTCACACAATGCGCCAATGATAGCACCCCGCCATCGACCGCCAACCAATTCCAATACATCCTGAACATCTCTGAGTTTTATGGCTATTTCTGTATTTTTCATCCTGGTATCCTAAAGGGTACTATTATTTATAATACAAAGTTAGTATTTAATAGATACTAACGTATATCTTTGCACTTCAATTTTAAATAATATAACATGACATACAGCATAATTCAAAATAAAAACTCTCAGGTCGTTGGCATAGCCGCGAAAGCCGGAGCTATTCTATTTGTCATATGGGGGATATTACACCTTTGGGTTGGCTTTGAAGGCATAAATCAGTATTTGGCTGGTGGAGCTTCAGGACTCTGGAATATGTTAATTGGTGGCAGCAATGCGCCCCGTGCAGGGTTTCAACACACGACAGATGCAATGACAGCACATGCCCAGGCCCGTTTGATATTAAACTTCTGCATTGATGTTGCCGGGTATGGAATACTGGGGATTGTAGTTGCGTGGATGATCTGGACACGGGCTTCCTGGATGGCTTACTTTTTGGGTGTTTTCATTATTGGTGTTGCAGACCTTGGATTCCTGTTCTCATTGGTTACACCCGGTATTATCGAGTTAAATGCCGGCAGTGTGGGCGGTCCTGTTATCTGGTTTATTGCCTGCGCAATAACTCCGTTCGGTATGCCCAAACTTTGGAAAAAGCCTGACTGACAAACAAGGATATTATTTTAATCACCAACTAAAATTAAACATCGGAGGAAAGATTATGCCCATCGTACAAATCACAATTTTACCACAATCAGCGGAAAAGAAAGCTGAGATGTCAAAAGTAATCACAGATGAAATCCATCGGATCACCGGGATTCGAAAAGAAGCCATGGTAATCTTATTTTATGAATTACCGGCAGAAAATTGTGCAGATGGTGGAGAAATGTTGTCTGAGAAATTTAAACGGATGCATCAAAACGAATAACATCCTCCATTTCCTCAATAAAATCATCCACTTACAAGTTATCTTGAATTATTCCAAAGTCAGATAAAGGGTCAGTCGAATGTAGCATTTCTACCAAAACGCTTGACCTTTACTGGTGGGGAATTTTTTTCCCAGACCGTTTTTATTCGGCAGTAGCCGGGTCAATGATGCCGGATACCTCTGTTACATTATTTGCGGGAAATCCTCCTTGCCTGGCGTGTTCAAGTATCATTTCTTTGTTTGGCGCGATGTAAATGCAGTAAATTTTATCAGGTGTTACATAGCTGTGAACCCACTGTATTTGTGGTCCCATTTTGCTTAAAACCCCACATGAAGTTTGTGAAATGGCCTTCAATTGTTCTGCAGTGAACTTTCCTGCCCCGGGAATTTCCCGTTCAATCACATATTTTGGCATAACTTGATATTTAGAATTTGAATAGGATGCCAAAAATAACATTAATTTAAATACAGTCTAAATAAAGGTTTGGTACGGGTGATATTAAACGCAAAAATGGCAAAAACAATTGATGAAGGAAATGCGGTTATTATAAAGTGAACTGAAATGAAACCAGGTACAATTTGTTCATGAATTCAATAAAATCAACCACTTTCGCAAAATCAATGATGAACCGGCGGTTAGGTAATTCGTCAGGGTAGTGTACATTTAGAGCATAGAAGTTCGCTGATTATCGGCTAAATGATTAATTATTAACTTGTTAAGGTAAGAATAAGGGTAGGGATTTGAAAATGAATGGCTGGTGAATACCGGCTTTTTTTTATTTCTGAAGTCCCCCCTCTTACTTTGTTTGACCTCCTGATTCGTTTGTGTTTACCTGACTTTCCGAAAAACGCAGAAACTCTCTTTTCACAAAGACAATGGTTGGATTTTGTACTCAGTTACTCTGTTTCTGGGTTTTTATTTGCATACAAATCAACCTGTTCGGCTCAGTGAGGATTTGTCGTAACTTTACAAAGATTTTCTTAGAAAGTTCAAAGGATAATCACAAATTCCTGTACCATAAGAAAAACATCCACCCAATTTTGGATTCTGAGATTGCCGGCAGCAATGATAAAAATACTTTGATGAAATATTGGATACTATGTAAAAATCAAAGAATCATTTCATAAGAATAGAGTCGATTGAGCCACAACACGACAGATCAAGGTTGATTTGCCGCATTGGGAAGTTTATGAAGAAGTAATATTATCAACAAAATGAAAAGGATACGTATAACATTAGTCTGCCTGGCAACTTGCATTTCATTTGTTAATGCGCAGGTAAAATCAATAGATTTGAATTTTAACGTTGCAAAATTTGAATCTCTGACACTTGCTTTTGAAGGAAAAACTTTCAGCGTAAGAGCTTTTGAAAACATTGTATATGTAAAGAACCCCGTTGATACAGCCTGTCAGAAAATGAATATTTATATTCCGGAAGAATACTTTGCAGGTACCAGTATAAATGGATATACAGCGGCTACTGCTCCCATTTTTTTTCCGAATAAAGTCGGAGGTTATATGCCTTCTCAACCTGCTTCAACCAAAAACAACCCCATGGGAGGCCGACCACCTTTCAAAAACGAAATGATGCCTCCAACTGGCGACAAAAAACCTGACGGAATTCCGCCTGTGAATGGCGGCAAACCTGCTATGGGCTTTGGCGGACCAAAACAAAACATTGTTTTGGCAGCTCTTTCAAAAGGATATATCGTTGCTTCGGCAGGTACAAGAGGCAGGACATCTAAAAATGCAGGTGGTATTTATACGGGCAAAGCACCAGAAGGGATTGTTGACTTGAAAGCGGCGGTTCGGTACTTAAAATATAATGATAAAAACATGCCGGGCGATGCCAATAAAATAATCTCGAACGGCACAAGTGCTGGCGGAGCGATGTCAGCTTTATTAGGAGCAACCGGCAACAATGCTGATTTTGAACCTTACCTTAAAACGTTGGGAGCAGCCAGCGCAACAGACGATATTTTTGCGGTTTCGGCATATTGCCCCATTACCAACCTGGAAAATGCGGATATGGCCTATGAATGGCAGTTCTTCGGCATTAATACATACCGGAAAGGCGGTCCCATGCAGGGTAGTACACAAGGATCTTCGGAATTGAGTGCCGAGCAGATTGCTGTTTCTGAACAATTAAAGAAGTTGTTCCCTGCCTATATTAATAGCCTGAATCTTAAAGGTAAAAATGGAATAACTCTATCACTTGACAATAATGGAAACGGTACTTTTAAAGATTTGGTTAAAGCTTACGTGGCGGGTTCTGCTCAGAAAGCATTGAATGAAGGCATCGACTTGTCTTCATTTGCATTCTTGACAGTCAACAATGGGAGGGTTACTCAAATTGATTTCGATGCCTATGTAAGATATATGCAAAGGCAAAAAACACCACCTGCGTTTGATGCGTTGGATTTGTCAAGCCCAGAAACGAATTTATTCGGGACAGCAACGATAAACAGCCGGCACTTTACAGAATTTGGTGCTGCTCATTCAAAAACCGAAGCAACAAGCGCGGATGCGTTAATGGTGAAAATGATGAACCCAATGAACTACATCGGGCAGCCGAATACAAAAACTTCAAAGTATTGGCGGATCAGGCACGGAACAGAAGATAAAGACACAGGACTTGCTATTCCCCTCCTTCTGGCAACACTGCTTGAAAACAAGGGCTATAATGTGAATCTTGAATTGCCCTGGGAGAAACCGCATAGCGGGGATTATGACCTAGATGAATTATTCACCTGGATAGACGGGATTTGCAGATAATTTCAACCGAATTCCAAAAACACATCTTATTGTAATATGAAATAACCATAAGCACAGCGTTCATGCACATCGTGAATGATAATTTATGGCTATTCCATGTGTCCCGAAAAAAATAAAAATTATCACATGAAAAAACCCTGTAGTTATTTTTACATAGCAGTAATGCTCATTTTTTTTGTTAGCATTGCCAATTGCATTATCGCTCAAAAAGCAGATATGCTTATTGTTAACAAAATAAGGAGCAACGGTAATCTTCCGGGAAGTCTTGCATTTATGAACCTTGAATCGGGCAAAGTGCTCAACACCGTTCCGGTTGGCAATGAACCACATGAGGTTGCAGTATCCTCCGATTTCAAGTATGCATTGGTAACCAATACCGGAAGTTATCAGGAACCGGGGAATACGCTGTCATTGATCGACATATCCGCTCAAAAAGAAGTATGCCGGGTGAATCTGGGGGTATTGTGGAACCCTCATGGCTTGATCTTCAACCATGGGCTGTTTTACTTCACGGCAGAGGGGTCAAAGTCAATCGGGGCTTATGATGCAGTGAACAATAAGTTGGTTTGGATAAATGGAACGGGACAGGATGGCACTCACATGCTTGCCGCAACGAGAGATGGAAAAACACTGATAGCTGCAAACAGAGGTTCGGGAACAATTTCTATCTTTAAGTTGAGAGGCGACAACCCTCTGTTTGCAGGTGCATGGAAAGAAACTTTTGTCAATGTTGGGCGGGGGCCTGAAGGGATTGATATAACAGCTGATGGATCAAAAGTATATGTCGGTTGTGGTGGGGAAATCGCTGTTGTTGATTTAAACAGCCAAACAAAAGTTGACAGCATCGATACAGGAGAAGCCAGGGCTGCCCGTGTTAAATTAACTCCTGACGGGAAATATATTTTAGGAACTGATGGAAGGCAGGGTAACTTGTTTTTCATAAATGTGGTAACCCGTAAAATTGAAAAAACCTTACACTTAGGCGCTGGAACCGAACCGATTTTTATCGCCCCCGATGGGAAACACGCCCTTATTGGGGTTACCAACGAAAATAAAGTGATAGAAGTTGATTTAGCCCAAAAGGAAATTATCCGTGAGCTTAACGATTTTCAAGGTCCCGATGCAATGATTTGGATTGGGAAATAAACAATGTTGTAAAAAACAGCAACACCGGGAATGATATGAACATGATGAGGGGGCAGGGCTGCAGGATTGGCCATCCCGGACCGAAAATTATAGAGTAGTTCAGACGTCCCGGTTTTTCCACTCACCACCCGTTACAGATTTCTCCTACCTTTGCCGAAATCTTAAAACAGGTAATCTCTCATTTCTATATCCTGTTCCTTTTCATTGCTGTACCTTACAACCTGGACAGGTGCAGGTAACCTGTTGTCTCAAATTTAAAATATCGACATGAACGAAAATAAAAAATTGCCGGAAAAATTGCTGGAGGTATTACAACACGAAGGCGTCGTGGCCATCGTATCGTGGGGCGTCGAAACGCACGTGGCGAATACCTGGAATTCTTATCTTGTTGTAACAGAGGATGAGCGTATCCTCATTCCTGCCTATGGTTTTAGAAAAACCGAGCAAAATGTCAATGTTAACAGCAAGGTAAAATTGACACTGGGGAGTAAAGATGTTGTGGGCTATAAAGATTATCCCGGGACAGGCTTTCTTATTAATGGCACGGCCAGTTATATCAGCTCCGGTGAGGAGTATGATTTTATGAAACAGAAATTTTCGTTTCTCACAAGGGTATTGGAGATTACGGTTGATACAGCAAAGCAGATGATATAGCAATGATTCCCGGGTCAGCTGACAGGCCATTTAAGGACACCTCAAATGCTAACCAGGGCTAACCATCCTCCGGGCAGATATATTCCAAAAGGAAGACCTAAGATATTTTGTATTAAACAAAAAAAGAGCGCAATTTGCCGCTCTTTTTGGCTTTAAACCGCTCATTTTCGCGTTTCAGGCGTGATTAATTTTGTTAACGCGGCGATTCATATTATTCCAATACGGCACACATATTGCAATCGGCAATACAGGCAGGCCATTCCTGTGATGGCCTGGAAATGGTCGGCTATTTTTCTTTTTTGGATCATGACATGTTGTTCGTTAACCTGGTTCCAGTAATTTTACCCGCCTGGATTGTCAAAGAGCCAGCTAACCTGAACACGAACTATGAAAAACCTTGCCAAAATCCTTGTGATCTTCTGTTTATCAATTTTATCCGTTGCAGCACCGGCTCAAACAGCAGGAGTCAAGCCATTAACATTCGCCGCAGTGGAGAAACTCGATGTTAACCGGTTAAAAGCCTTGGTAGATGCCGGTGCAAATGTAAATGAGGTTTACGAAGGTGTTTCCTTGTTAAATTATGCATGCAGTAATCATGAGAACCATCAGGTGAATAACGACATCGTTAAGATATTACTTGATTCACCTGAAATCAATGTAAAAACGATAACAATTACTGACCCCGGCGACGACCCGTCGTTTGCAACAACACCGTTGATTGCCTTACTTAGCTCACCCAATTCCAACTCCATGCTGGACAATGTAGTCCGGCTCATCAAAATGGGGGTGGACATCAATTATCACAGCGAATTTAATAACAGGTTTGATGCTTTGATCATAGCGACCTGGGGAGGAAAACCAAGTGAGGGGTCAAAAGCCATCACCATGGCCATATTAAACAACGCGAGTCCCAAATTAAACGTGGACTACATGGGTAATTATAATCGTACCGGTTACCTGGATGTAGTTGAATCGCAGCATGCCGAAGCCGTTGAAGCAATTTTAAAACGGGGTGCAAAGGTGGAAGGTGTAGATCCGGATGAGTCGTGGGATGGGATGATCCCGGTAACAATAGAAAATGACAACTTTGACATATTGGATATTATCATGAAATACGGGGCCAATAAATATGGTCCCGCCACACATAGCAGGTTGCCTTTGAATGCGGCCATGCTAAAAGCGAAAGATGTCAGATGGGCTGAATATTTTGTTACCAGGTACAAGGTGGATGTGAATCACCTGGGCAAAGCAGGGTCGAATGGCGATGAACCCGCGATCAATGTAGCTGCGTTTTGGAACAATGTCGAGGGAATCAGGTTTTTGCTTAAACACGGTGCAAATATTAACCTGTCAACTTCCCAGGGAATTAATGCAATCCAGATGGCAGCCCAGCACAATAGTTTGGATGCCGCAAAGTACCTGATAGAACAGCATGCCAAACTGAATGGATACAACGCGGTGTTTTTCAATGCGGTTAGTAATGCGGCAGTTGGCTATCACCTGGAAATGCTGGAACTGTTGGTGAAGAGTGGTGCCGATGTAAACGAAGTATCGAAAGAATCGCCATGGGCGGGACCATTGGCCAGGTTAGCCATGATGTTTAGTCCGCTCGATAAAAAAGCGAGGTTGAACACCATCAGTAAATTACTGGAGTTAGGGGCAAATCCGAATGTTTTGCATGCGCAGGAGATGACTGCCATCATGTGTGCTGCAAAACTTGGCACGAGCGAAGGCTGGAAGGCTGCATTGGACAACTGTGACCTGTTAATTAAAAACGGGGCCAAAGTGAATTTAGCCAATACCGCCGGCGAAACGGCGCTCATGCTGGCATCGGAGGCAGGGAACCTGAAACTGGTAAACCTGCTTATCAGGAGTGGTGCCGACGTGAATGCGGTAAACAAAGTGGGTGACCCGGCACTGAGCTATGCCGGCAGGGCGTCGGAGAATAAAAGCGATATTGTTAAAGCCCTGGAAAATGCAGGCGCCAAACCTGTTGTGGTTTCTGCAAAATCAGTTTCAAAGTCGGTACCGGCCGGTTTGGTGGGTACATGGAAAGGCTACCAGGACAACAATAAAATTATGATGGCGACCTTTGTGGTGAATAAAAACAACACCTATTCCTACTCGGCAGTGGGAAAAGTCGGTGGTCAGGATATATCCTTTAGCCATAAAGGGGAGATCGTGGCCTCTGAAGACACCTACACGTTGAAGCCTGCAGGAAAAGCTTCTGCAACCTACAGTTATAAGATAGCCAATGGGAAACTTTCGGTCAATAACGGCAAACCTCTGAGTAAAGTCAAGTGACAGGGTGACTGACACCTAGTTTATCTTTGCAACCTTACTGGTAACAATTTCATCGATGGCCGTTATCCTGACAAGGTAGAGTCCCGCGGGCAGGCCGGAGAGGTCTATGTTTTCGATTTTTCGGGTCACCGGTTTTTCAAACAAAGGTTTTCCCTCCTGACCGAACAGGGTAATTTTAGTAACACCCTCCCTGTTGAATTCAAAAAACAGCTCTCCCGGCGTCGGGTTGGGGTAGATGTTAATGTCCCGTTTCGCCCGATTTACCGTAATTGTAAAACGACAACCCGCACGATTGCCTGATTTATCGGCAATTTGCCAGGTAACCGTTGTCGTTCCCGGGGGGATGACCTGGTTATTCAGCGTTCCGGAATGGTTGAGATCATTCACAACCCCTTCAACAGCGCAATTATCCGTTCCGGCCACAGGGTCGAATTCATTTCCGGTGATAACATATGATTCCTGGCCCTGTTCTAGGTCTTTTGTTATGCTTTCGGGACACGTGATGACAGGGGCAACGGTGTCGGCCACTTCAACGTTGAAACTGATGCCTGAATGGTTATTCGAATGATCTGACACGGTTAAAGTAAGGGTGTTGTAGGCGCCTGTGATAAGCGTTCCGGGCGGAGGCTCCTGCATGATTACAAGCGATGGATCACAATTGTCTGCTGCGGCCAGACTTTGAGTGTAATCTGCCAGCACCGCGTTACAGCCATTATTGGCATAGGTTATCTGGTTTCCCGGGGAGGCTGTTATTACCGGAGCGGCGGTGTCGCTGACTTCGGTATTGAAACTTACACTGGCACTGTTATTGGCATGATCCATAGCCGTTATCGTGATGGTGTTAAAAGCTCCAGATATTACTGTTCCGGGGATGGGATTCTGAACCAGTGCCGGGGAACTGTCGCAATTATCGGTCACGGTCACCGACCGGGTATAATCCGGCAGGGTGGCGTTACAGAGATTGTTTGCATATACCTTTTGATTTCCCGGATAACCGGAAATCACCGGTGGCGAATGGTCTCCGATTGTCAATGTTACTTCATCTGAATAGGTTGTGAATAATGAATTGTAAACCCTGCAGCGGTATTTATCAGCCGACATCGTACTGTCGGCAAAGGCAATCTGGAGAACGGATGTTGCGGTTCCTGAATAAACCGAATTATCAGCCAGGTCCGTAAAGCCTGTTCCTGAATTGACCTGCCACCTGAATCCTGTATAATCTTTTGCCGTTGTTGAAAAACTTGCCGGTTGCCCGGTACATAATGAAATGTTTTGCGGTTGCTCCAGGATTTTAAGCGTTACATTCCGGAACCACACTACTTTGTCGCTATCGTAGTAGGATGCTATGATATCAGGATCGCCGTCCCCGTCAAGATCGGCAGCAGAAAGAGAGGAGGGGAAATGGAAACCGCCCGGAAGGATGTGCGCAGGTCCGAAATTCCCATGACCGTCAAGGTTTTCAAACCATACAACCTGGTCAACCCACATGGAGGTTGCCACTACATCCATATCTCCGTCATGATCAATGTCACAGGCGATCACATTGTTGGGACCGCCCAGGCTGTCTGTGAAAAGCCGCTGTGGGCCGAAGTGTCCCTTCCCGTCCAGGTTCTGGTACCAGGCAATCTTCCCGTCATACCGCGAGGCGGAGAGGACATCGATATGCCCGTCGCCATCGAGATCTGCCGCAAAGATGCTCATGGGCCTGTAAACCGAATCGGAAATGACCTGTGCATCCTCAAAGGTTCCCAGTCCATCTTTGTTATGGTGCCAGGCGATAAAATCGCCAGTATAGGCGTCAGAGATCACGTCGGGATGGCCATCGCCGTCCAGATCAGCCGCAAAGACACGATCGGCTCCCTGGACGGAGGTTGAAATAACCTGTCCCGGTCCGAAATTTCCGTGACCGTCAAGATTTTTAAACCAGGTAATATGGCCGTCGTCGTAGGATGCGGAAACAATGTCGGGCTGCCCGTCGCCATCGATATCCACAGCCCGGGCATCCTCCACAAATGCCAGTGATGCCGTGATGAGCTTCGCCGGGCCGAAAGTGCCATGACCGTCGAGGTTTTTAAACCACACAATTTTACCCGGGCATCCCAGGCTCGCCAGGACATCCGGATGACCATCGCCGTCAAGATCAGCCAAGCAAAGAGAGGTAAGATCGTTTGCCGAGGTTGAGATGACCTTCTCCGGCCCGAAATGGCCCGCCCCATCCAGGTTCTCATACCAGGAAATCTTATAATTGTAATCTCCTTCCAGGATATCGATGTCGCCGTCGCCGTCGATATCACCGGCACATAGAGCCCAGGGGGGATCCGGTGAACCGGAAGAAATAATATCAGGAGAAGTAAAATAGGTCTGGCCCCGGGAAAAGGTAAAGGCCAGAACTGCCATGCAGATGAAAATGAAGGATTTCATCCCGTAAAATCTTAATCGTTACAAACATACATAATAATTGCGATTTATACATGCAAGGCAAAAAAATATGAGAACACGGCGCCTTAACGATATGGCGCCGGCGAGGTTGAAGCTCAATGTTGTGGGAATAACGCTCGCTATGACCAGCTTTTTCCGGTCTAACCCGTTCGCCCCACCCAATTGATTTTACTGAGGGTAAAGTGCCCGTTAAACCAATACTTTCAGCGACTCCGTAATGGTTTTTCACTCAGATTATGGGTTTTTTATGTGTGCTCCCCGGAACACCCCGCTGAAACAGCGGGGAACCTCTTGTTTAAGCTGGAAAATCAACAGGATTTTTGAAATATGGAAAATTCTGGCCGATTGTTCCCGCCTGCATTTAGGATGAAATGACTTTCCTGTATTACCTGCCGGCCGCAAAATATCTTTGACCGCATGAATATTTGAATTTTGTAACTTTGCTTTATGGAAAAGATGGAGGACTTTTATAACAGCAAGTTTGGCTGGCTGCCGGATAACCTCAGGAAGGAGCTGGGACATTTCAATGTTTTCAGCCTCAAACCGTTTTCAGGGAAGGATGCCAAACCGGTGCCGTATAAAAAAAGAGATTTTTATAAAGTCACGGTCCTTGAAGGCGGGGCCGAGGTGCATTATGCGGATAAATCCGTCCGGGTGCAGCAACAGGCGCTGTCATTCTCGAATCCCCGGATTCCCTGCAAATGGGAGGGTCTTGAAAATATTACGGCAGGCTACTTCTGCATCTTTAACACTGAATTTTTCAGCCAGTTTGGAAACCTTAACGATTATTCGGTGTTCCAGCCGGGCGGCACCCATGTGTTTGAGTTAACCTGTGAACAGTTGGAGATTGTCAATAACCACTTCAAAAGAATGATGGAAGAGATCGCCTCCAATTATGTTCACAAGTACGATGTCCTGCGAACCATCGTGCTTGAGTTGTTGCACATGGCAATGAAAATGCAGCCTTCGGTGGCCTTTGAAAAGCAAACAGGCAATGCTTCCCACCGCATATCCACCTTATTTACCGAGCTGCTGGAACGCCAGTTCCCCATTGAAAACACGGGCCAGAGCGTAAGCCTGAAAACGGCTTCCGGCTTTGCCAAACAGTTGAATGTGCATGTAAACTATCTGAACAGGGCCATAAAAGAGACAACGGGAAAAACAACAACCGAAATCATAGGTGAGCGTATTTTGCAGGAAGCCAGGGTGTTGTTAAAGCATTCCGACCTGGCAGTTTCAGAGATTGCTTACAGCCTGGGCTATTCCGAACCAACCCACTTCAATAATTTTTTCAAAAAGCATATCCATATGAGCCCGGTTCGGTTCCGAAAGGTTTGATTTGCGTAAGCATTGGTTTCTTTTGCGTTAGGTCCGGGTTTCTCATTGGTTTAATTTTGCATCCTTCAGTTAACAAGTTATGAATATGAAAATTCAACATCGCAAACTCGGTACCGGCGGTCCCGAAGTTTCGGCCCTTGGCCTCGGCTGCATGGGATTAAGTTATGGATACGGCCCTGCCACCGACAGGCAGGATGCCATCAAACTCATCCGGGCAGCCTTCGATGCGGGGGTTACCTTTTTCGACACTGCCGAAGTCTATGGCCCATTTACCAATGAAGAGGTTCTGGGGGAGGCCGTGGCCCCTTTCCGCAACCAGGTGGTGATCGCCACCAAATTCGGTTTTGATGTGAATGCCTTTCCCGGGCTTGACAGCCGCCCCGGCCACATCAGGCAGGTAGCCGAAGAATCTTTGAAACGCCTGAAAACAGATGTGATCGACCTGTTTTACCAGCACAGGGTCGATCCCAAGGTGCCCGTAGAAGATGTCGCCGGTGCGGTCAGTGTCCTGATAAAGCAGGGAAAGGTAAGGCATTTTGGCCTTTCGGAGGCCGGTGTCAAAACAATCCGCAGGGCTCATGCCGTGCAGCCGGTGGCAGCGTTGCAGAGCGAATATTCTCTTTTCTGGCGTGAACCGGAGGCCGAGATCATCCCCCTCCTGGAGGAACTCGGCATCGGCTTTGTGCCCTTCAGCCCGCTTGGGAAAGGGTTCCTTACCGGGAAAATCAGCAGTGACACGACCTTCGGCAAATCCGACTTCCGCAATTCCGTTCCCCGGTTTTCACCTGAAAACAGGAAAGCAAACCAGGCGCTGGTTGATCTTGTCGTACAACTTGCAGCAGGGAAGGGGGTCACGCCTGCCCAGGTTGCCTTGGGCTGGCTGCTTGCGCAAAAACCCTGGATCGTCCCGATCCCCGGCACGACAAAACTTGAAAGACTGAATGAAAACCTCGGCGCCGTTCATGTTGCGCTTACTTCGGAGGAACTGGCAGGGATCGAATCAGCCTGTTCCGGTATGAAAATCGTAGGTGAAAGGTATGGCGAGAGCAGTGCAAAACTGATTGACCGTTAATAAACATTCATGCTCCGGCAACGACAGGTCAGATTATGCGTTGTTTCCGGGTGTGATTTTATAGCGGCACAACCGTTTACATTTCGGGAATAGCAGCGCTGATGCTGACGTCCGTCATCCTCCGCAAAGCCTCAAGGTACCATACCAGCGGGTACATCTTCTCATGATACCACAGCGTCGCAAAATAGAGGCCTACCGGCTTCGGTACCAACCCGCGCGCATTGTATTCGCCTTCGAGCCAGTTCAGCCCTTTCATGCATCGTACTGGGTCGGCACCTGCCAGGGCGCTAACCGCCATTGCGGTCTCTTCGATGCTCCCGGCGACCCCCTTTTCAGCCCCCCAGCTGCCATCGTCATTCTGCTGTATGGAAAGGTAATGCCGTGCCTTCGAGATCAAAGGTTCAATCCGGTTGCGAACGGGTGTACTTACCCCGTTGCAGCCCATAATATCGTCAAGGTAACAGGTCACCCTGGCGGTTCCATAAACCGGGTTTGTTTTGTCGCCGGTATGCTGGTTGCCGAACCAAAGCGGAAGCCAGGATCCGTTGCTGTGCTGTGACCTTTCCAGGAACCGGAGCGCCCGGCTGGCATGCTTCTCCAGCTTCCTGATTTCTTTTTCATCCTTAATTGCCGCAGGCGGCAAGCCATATGATTCAACAGCCTTGTGCCACGCGAGCAGCGCATGTCCTGTAAGATCGGCACAACTTGCATCAAAGGGAAGGCGGCCCCATCCCCTGCAGAAGGTAGGGATGCCCCCATCGTGGTTTTGAAGCCCGGCAAGCCATTCGCAGCCGCGCAGCACGGCTGTCTTTACATCGCCGTCGTCCGGCTTCAGTGTAAGAAGGGCCAGGATGGCGCCTGCCGTGTCGTCAGCATCGGGTACCGATCCCGTGAAGGAGGTCCATCCCCATCCTCCCGGCCGGGCGTTGTTGAACCGGTGCGGCAACCGGTACTGGGTGCCAAGGAGGTATTGCCGCAGCCGGTCCCGCTGAGTTTCAGTCAACACATCGGATAGGTGCCGACCCAGCGCCTTGATGCCCAGGGTGGTGACCCAGGTCGCCAGGTCTGTATCAATAGGCCAGCTCCCATCGGTTCGCTGGAGGTTCCTTAAAAAATCCATCCCCTTTTCAACCACCGGGTGGCCGGGATAACCCGACCTGGCCAGGCACATCGATACGAATGCCGTAAGCGGGATTGCTTCCAGGAAGCCGCCGCTTTCGGGCATCATCTTCTCCAGTTTCACCAGGGCCGGACCTGTCGCTTTGTTCCTGATGAAGGCAGCAACCGGGTTTGGCTTTGGCTTGTGGCTGAAAAGGTATATCCCTACCGCCACCAGGGCCGGTATGGCATAGCTGACCACCTGCAGGTTGAAAAACCTGTACAGTG
Organism: Bacteroidota bacterium; assembly: GCA_037133475.1. Taxonomy (GTDB): domain Bacteria; phylum Bacteroidota; class Bacteroidia; order Bacteroidales; family FEN-979; genus CAIVAT01. Next base: position 90,427 of record JBAXOB010000009.1, on the reverse strand, counting down.
ACAAAGGCAGCAGCGTAAGTTCAAAGGGCAACTGCGGGATCTCCTCCAGCGCTTTTTCATCCAGTACTTTGCAGAGAACCAGCATGGAGAGGATCGGCAGTGAAAAGGTATAGTCCTTCCCATAATAACCCAGTATTGAACGCACGATCCCTGTTGATTCAACATCCACCCCCCGGCAGGCCAGGTATTGCGCCATGCGAAGCTGAATTGCAGGTCCATCAGTATTTTCCGGGGAACAGAACCGGAACGCGGCATAACAAAGCAGGGTGGTGCTTACATTGCTGAAGCTGCCGGGTGTATCGCCGAATCCACCGTCGGGATTGATGGTGCCGGCCAGCCATGTTATCCCCCGCGCGATCCGCTCCCGCGAAAGGTCCGGGTCGCCAATCTCCAGTGCAACGACCGAAACGGCGGTGGCCAGCGCACTCGACGACAGCTCCCCTTCCCAGAATCCCCGCTCATTCAGCGATGATTGGAGGATCCCGCCGAGGTGGCTGAATTTTTGCAACAGCTCAGTTCTGTTCATCTTGTGAGTTCAGGGCGCCCAAGGCCAGCAACCCGTAAAAGGTATATTCCACATCGGTATCGTTATCAGGGTTCACCGCCGCAAATCCCCCATCACGGTATAACCCGGTGATATAATCCAGGCAATCGGGCCGGATCATTCGTAAATCACAATCCATAAACCGGAGGACAAAAAGTGCCGTCGCAGTAGATAGTAAATCGGGTTCGCGTGTATGCGCCAGGGCTGCAAATCCCCCGTTTTCACGGTAAAATGGGCTGAATGGCCCGGTAAATGCGGCAGCGCCGGATGCCTTGTTTTCCATGATGACACCTTTGTTTCCTGATTTAAGGTAGGCCACCATCTGCTGTGCGGCCACCACCGTGCAGGGTTTGTCAGCTCCGGAGGTGTATTTGCCCATCGACTTCAGTGCAAGCGCTGCGCCGGCATAATCATGAACCGAGAGCAGCGACAGGATAACCAGGAATGATGTATACCCGGTTTGCAGCATCCTGCTCTCATTCATAATCCTCCTTATTGCACCCGCAAATTGTTTATTAACCCTTTCATCGGGAAAAAGCGAACCATGCAGGATGGCCATGCAAAAGAGATCAATTCCGTGATGGCCCTGCGCGCGGGCAGTTTCCGCTGCATATTCTTTGAGCGCCGGGAAAACCTCACCTGTCTCCAGCGCTTCAGCCAGGAAGAGGCCAAACAGGGTGTAATACAGATCGCACCTCCCGGCCCGGTCGGGGAACCCTCCCTCCTTCGTCTGCTGGGCAACGACCCAGCTCCGGAGCTGCTCCCGGGTTTCATCGTTGAGCAGGCTAACGCCGCGCCTGAGAACCTGGCGGAGAGACCCGGCTTTTTCCATTTTCCGGAGCAGGCGCCTCCTTCTCCTTCCGAAAAGGCCTCCGAGGGCTAAATAACTATAGATATTTATTGAAAATCTTTCCAAGAATTTCATGCAAGGCAAGTTTTAACCCAAGGTTCTTCAGTTCAGCCAGACTCTCCTTTGCCAGGATAAGCTGATCTTTCAACAGCGCCGAGCACTGACCGGCCGTTTGATTTTTTTCGAGAGAGAGATAGACCGGGTCGAAATCACCGGAAACAAAAGCCTGCTCGACGAGGGTCCGCTCGTCACCGGGCAGCCCCTCCATCAGCATGGTGAGCAGTACCGATGGTTTCCTGAAACGGATATCGCCGCGGTTTCCCGAATAGTCCTCCAGGTCGTCCATCACCTGGTAGGCAATGCCTGTGAAATGGCTGAACCTTTCCAGCTGATCCAGCGTAGCGGCGTCGGCGCCTCCCATGATGGCTCCAAGGAGCAGCGATACCCTGAAGGCCGAGGCGGTCTTGTTTTTAAAGACCTCGAGGAGCTCAGCCATCGATAGGATCCTTTTTCCCGAGGTTGCCAGCAGTTCGCCTCCCTGTCCAAGCGCCATTTCCCGGTGCCCGTTCGCGATTACCCGGATGCAGTCGACTATCATTTCTGATGGCAGCCCGCTCTCCGCCATAAGCCGGTAACCTTCGCCGATCAGGAGATCCCCCGCATTGATGGCAACGGCGACATTATGTTGTTCATGGATGGTCATCCTGCCGTAACGCAGGGGATCATCATCCTCGATATCATCGTGGATAAGCGATGCTTTGTGAAAACACTCTACCGTGAGGGCCAGACGGTTCAGAACCGCCGGGTCGGGGTCCCGGCAGAAAGCCTCGTAGGCAAGGTTGGCGATGAACGGCCGGATGCGCTGTCCCCCGGCCAGGAGAGAATCAATCACTATTTTAAACGTTGCGTCGCGGCCGGGAGTAAACAGCCGCTGGAGCTGTTCCTCGCCGAAAAGCGAGATGGTCCTGTTCCTGATATGGTTCAGGTTCAGAAGCCGTATGGTGGAATCTTCGCGACTGCGGTAAAGCTCCTCCCTGATCCAGTCAAGGTCGGCAAGGGTGTCTTTGCAGCCGCAGGTCATGAGCGGGATTCCGATACCAGGCACCGCGTATTTGTTGACAGATCTGAACATTTTCTGCAAAACATCCATGCAACCCACACCGATTACCGCATCCACCTTTCCGCTTTCGATAAGCCGGGTGGTGATGGTGGTCCCTTCGGATACGACGGCAACATATCCCAGGTTCTCGGCCTCATGCACGATCGATGGGATCGAACACCCGCCGCATTCGTTGCACAGCAGCCCGATATTGTCAAAGCCGGCCTGGCAGGAACCGCTGTTTTTCAGGCACTGGGGAAGGAGCAAAATCCTGCGCTGGAAGGGGACCGTCTCGACGACGCGGCGCCATGCCGCGTTTCCGCAGCAGAGCATTACAAATCCGGTGTATTTCTCATCAAGCCTGAATTGATCAACCAGCATGGATGCATATTCCGAAATCTCCTCCCACGATACCGGGGGCCACAGGGGATGGTCCATGAAATAGGCATCAACCTTCATGCGGATGTCATTCCGGGTGATGATCTGATCAGGAACCTGGAGCGAAAGTGCTATATTGTCAATTATCATCGGTCAGTCTGTGTTCATTTAACCATATGCCCCCAGGCCGAAAAAGGCCCTTCGCTTGGCAATCCGGTAAAGCAGGTTTGTTTCGGGAATCACCGGGCATGAGGCGTGACTGCAAACCTTACAGCCATTTTTCAACTGTTCGTCCATCGCCGGCCTTCCCGATGTGTTGGGCGCCTGGTGCTGCCCGGCCAGTTCGGCCAGCCATGCCGGGTTTTCCATCAGGATGCACCCGTTTGTCTGCGCATGGATCCCCGCTTTCAGGCTGCGCAGGAATGCGGAATTTTCGTAGGTTGTCTTCAGGTCTTCCATTCCTGCTCTACCACAGGAATACTGGATCACCGGGCAGGGTTCGATGTGGCCTGCCGGGTTGATGTGGTGGCTGAGCCCTTCGGCCGCCGGGCAAAAGGGATTTCCGTCGGCATCCCAGTAGGAATCGATGATAACCATCGGGAAACGGTTTCTGCCCTCAACCAGGAACCGCCGCAAACGCTCAATTTCCGAAGCTGACAGGGCCAGTTCATAACATGGGTTTTCGCCCGCGGGGCGGTAGATGTAGTACCACAAATAAACGACCCCCATCCCGTGCAGCATTTCGACAAACGAGTCTGAGAGGGCCATCTCGATGTTCGATTTGCATACACTGATCGAAACGCCGGTGATAAGCCCGCTGGCCACCGAGGATTTGATGGCCCTCAGGGTCCTGTTGTAAACTCCCGTGCCTCCGCGCCTGGTATCGGCCACCGTTTCGTCGCCCTCGAAACTGATGAGTGGCGTCACATTGCCCGTCTTGCGAAGTTCAGCGGCTATTTTGCAGGTAAACAGCGTGCCGTTTGTAAAGAGCTGGAAATAGGAGCGAGGGTGCATGCTGAATAGCCTGGTAAGATCGGGGTACAGCAGCGGTTCGCCACCGAGAATGCCGAAAAACCATGAACCATGCCTGTTACTGTCACGGATAATACCCTCTTCCATATCAAATTCCATGTGGCGGATGCCATCCTGCTGTGAAACCCAGCACCCCTGGCAGGCCAGGTTGCATTGGTTCGTTACCGATATAAACTGGAATGCCGGGAAGGCTGATCCTTTTTTTCTTCTCCTGTTAAATTGGTTGAAGGTCAGAAATCCCTTCCAGACAAGGTTAACCAGGAATTTCCGGATGCATTTCGAATCGGAGCGGAGCAGGTTTTGTAGAATTGACATGAACTTGCAGCAGTTTAAAAATTTAGTTTGTGTGGTTTCGGCAGCATTCCCGGGTGATCTTTATGAACCGCGATGGTTCCCGGCAGCCCTGGTTTGCTCAAGGGCTTGATCCCGTTCCATGTTTGCCTTTTGAAGGGAATCCTCGCGGATGATGGATCTCCGTTTCATTTTCCGTTGTTCAAGCGCCATATAGATGTCATCGCCGAGAATAGCGTCTGTATCCTGCCTGAGACGGGCAGTTTCAGATTTTTCGTCAACGCTGTCCGACCCTCCGATGGCGCCTCCCCCGGCATATTTAGGGAAGACAATGGCAACACCCGGGCAAATCCGGGCACAGGCGGGACAGTTGTTTTTACAGCTGCCGGGATTAACGACTTCCACCCCCTCCGCTGATTTCCGGTAAACACCGAAAAGGCAGAAATCGGCGCACTGGCCGCATTGATTGCACCGTGCAGGGTCAATCACCGGGTACCATGCAGGCCATGAAGGGTCGCTTTGGATCTCTGTTTTCCCGGGCTTGCCGGCATCCACGGCCATAACCTGGTTTTCAGAAATGGTCAGGATCTCCTCCCTGAATTCCCCGATGACCGGTTTAAGACTTGCCGGCTCTTCTTCGAGCAGGTTGAAAAACCGGATTTTTTCCCTGTTCTGAATTCCGGCAGAATGCAACAACAGGCTCACCGCGCGCGGGTAACATGCGACCAGCAATACCTGCCCGGCATGATCGATCAGCTGAAGTAACTTACCGGGATCGGTTGCAGATAATCCGCACAGGTCGGTAAGTGTAACAAGTTGAATATCATGATACATTTCAACGATCGCGGCTGCCCCGGCCCATGCTGGCTTATCGTTACGTGCCTGGCAGTTGCAAAAGAGGATTAATTTTTCATGCATGAATGACAAGGTATGAACCGTTGATTTCCGGCAAACCTATTAAAAATTCCCGGTTTTTTACCGATGAATTAACAAATGCCTGTAAATGAGGATGGTAATTCTGGCCGGTCGGCCGATTGCTGCCGTAACAAATTTCGGGACTTACAGAACCCGGGATGGATTTGTTCGCGCAGCGGCTGGAAAAGGGAGCGTTATTGCACCGGACAGCCCCCTGTGATGGAAAACCGTCTGATCATCAGAAATCAGGGATTAATTGCTAACTTTGAATCTAACCAGCCTTAAGGGCACGCCGGGGGCCTTTTTCAGCACCTGGAGACCATAAATATAACCATCCCGGAAGATCATCTTTGACGGATTGATATTCAGGTCATAATCCTCGCATGTGAAACTGCTTTGACAAACGAAACTTCCTTTCTTTTCAAAAACCCAGACATTGAATTTATTGGCGTTCTCCTTCTTCGGAAATTCAAAATAGAGGAGGTTGCCATCGGAATCCTTTATGATGGTTGAGAAGGCAGGAACGGGGATGGGCTTTGTGATCTTTCCCAGGTCGGCTTGCATCTGCTGAAGGATATGATTGTCGGCCTCTTTAAGTTCACCGGCAGATGCAAGCCCTGAACTTACCGGGATATTCCTGTGCTTGTAGTTGTCGATGGCGGTTTGCTGGATCTCTTTCTGTTCATCCACCGAAATGCTGCCCTGCACCCAGTTTATCCGGCTTTTGGAAATCAATTCCCCAGTAATGGTGTAGGTGAGGATTTCGCCCGTACCGGGAATAGAAACGATGAGCCTGTCCGACACACACGCAATCCTGGGCGGAGAGGAGAGACCCGCCGAATTCAGATAGGGCATCGTGGAAAGGGAAATGCTCTTCCCGTTTTTAAAGCTATACGAATAGTTAAAGAGTTTGCAGTTGTTGTCGGTCTCACATTTGTCGGTATTATTTTGCCAGATGATCTTCTGCACATTATCGGTATAATTTACGATGGCAACAAAATCACAAAAGGATTTTTTCCTGATGACCCAGCCGACTACCGCTAATTTATCATTCGACAAGGGAATCATCTGGCTGACCATATAATCAAGCTTCAGTGTTTTAACATACCGCCCAGTGAAATCAAAGCAAAGCGCATTCCCACTGTTATCAGGCACAGTAAAAAATGTATTGTTGATGACCCCTTCAATTTCGGTTGTTTCCCTGATGGTGAGCCCCTTCTGACTGGTTATGCTAAATTCCTTCTCAAACCTGCCGGAAGGGGAGAACCTTGAATAATAATTTCTGTAACGGTGATTTACAACCACTGAGCCGTCGGGCATGATGACAAGGGATTTGCGGCTGCCCATCGGGGTGCTGTAGATGGTGTCGTACCAGGTTTTGAAAACGTTGTTCCAGTCGTTCCCTTTTCCATATTCGGTATCAGGAACCAGCCGGACGGTTCCTTTTTTATAAATGTCCAGGAGTTTTTGTCCATACATCGACATTACAAACAATGAAATGATGAGGAGTGAGGCTGTTCTTTTCATGGCTTTATAAGTAAAGATTTGTCAAAGATGTTTTGAACTGTTATTTTAAGGGGTATGAGGTTACTTTCCTGTTTGCGTCAATAACATTGATCACCATTTGTTGCTTTGTGACGGTCTGGTTGGCATTGATCTCCCGGTCGGCGGTATGCACGACGACGATCTGCTGTTGTGCCGGAGTTCTCAGGGTAAACACGACCGCCATCACCAGGCAGAGCAGCACGGAGGCTGCCATGAAACTTAAAGCATACCTGTTCCTGCGGGGTGCTGCCAGGCTCCTGGATATTCGCACGGGGGCAATGAAACCGGGAACAGCAACCTCATCCTCCGCCAGGATATTCATAGTATTCTTTACCAGTTCGGCCTGGCGCTGCAGTTCATTGACCCGCGCGGCACATTCCCGGCATGCCGCCAGGTGCTTTACGACGGTTTCGATTTCTTTCGCTGAGGCAGCCTTGTCAATATATTTCCGGATTACGACCGGTTTAATACAGCTCATACTTTTGTTTTTTCAGTTCGTTCTCCAGTTTTTCCAGTGTCCTTGAAAGTGTTTTTCCTACAGAGGAAAAGCGCATGCCGCACGATTCGGCAATTTCCCTGTACGACATCCCTTCACTGTACAGAGCCATGAGTGCCCTCTCGTTTGGGTTAAGCGCTGATAAGGCTGCATGAACCATGGCAACCCTCTGTTCTTTCAGGTCATCCTGGTCATCCGCTCTTTCATGGTCGGAAGGACGGATCGTTTGAAACTTTGTTGACTGTTTAAGGAAGTCCATGCATTTATTAATCATCACCCTGTAGAGCCAGCTGGAGGGATAAAGGATCAGATGCCCTTCCATTGCCCGTTCATAATATTTAACAAACACGTCATGCACGATGTCCCCGGCTGCATCCCTGTTGCCAACCATCTTCACGGCAACCCGGAACAATTTAGGATAGTTCCCATTGTATATGTTCTGGAAATCGGTCAACAGCGATGGTTTATTACTATGTCAAAATTATCGGCATTTTGTGACAAAAAACAAACCTTTTTTTTGCGGATCAATGAATTGCCATGATCGTGCTGCATTCAATATTTCCAGGGAAATCCGCTGTCGCCTTACTGTGCCGATAATTTTGAATGATGGGTCACAAATACAGTTATCCCCAGTTAAGTGAGGTCATGTTCTGCCTGGCCAGGCCCATCCGGGGTAAGGTTACTTTCGTAAGATCACTCTTTTCCCGGTGAAATCATACGGGTTTAATAAAGGAGCTAACCTGCCAGGGCAAAAGAAAATTCATCTGACAACGGCGCTGTTCAATGAATCAGAAACGACCGATCCCCAAAGGCCGGATGATCTCGTCGCGCAACGATCCGTCAAGACCGTCAACAGGCAGGTTGAGACTGAGCGCCATCTCTTTCAGCACATTTTCGACCTCCAGCCATGGCGCATGTTCTATGAGTTTAATCGTCAGCTGATGCCTGAACCTGAAAAAGGATCTCCTTTCGTCGAAACTGTATTTTGTCCTGTTGAAAAAATGGCTCTCTTCGGCATAATGGTAAGGAACATTATGGACCTCCTTAAAAAGGTTATACAGGCCCGACAGGGCTTCATCCTTGTTCATGGTATTGTGTGACCAGTTATCATTGAACCCCTTCAGTCCCCATTTTGCCCTGTTGCCGGCTTCTGTCAGGTCGGTAAGCGGATGTATCCTGAGCAGGAATACTTCGTAACTGGCTGTCAGGTGAGTCATCGAAAGCTCATTCAGAAACCGGATCGTGTTCTGGAGGGTCTCTTTTGTTTCGCCCGGGTAACCTACGATGAAGGTGTTGAAGGTGCTGATGAAATGTGCATCAAGATGCTCGATGGTTCTTTTTAATTTCAAAACATCCTGTTGCTTTTTCATCCTGTCGAGCTGGCCCTGGTCGCCCGACTCGACACCAATAAAGGCCAGCATCAACCCGGAATGTTCCATCAGGTTGTATTCCTCTTCCGTATAATCATTCGCCCTGATAAAAGCCATCCACTTTCTGAATCCCGATTTCATGACAACATTGCAGATGTCATGAACTCTTTTCCTGTTAATAAACACGTTGTCGTCGGAAAAATGAACGATGGCGGGGCTCCTGCCGAAACGATCGTGTGCAAGCCGCAGCTCCCTTGCAATGCTTTCGGGGGAACGCAGGAATACTTTCGGATGAAGCTTGTTGAAATCACAATAAACACAGCGGTACGGGCATCCGATGGAGGTTCGCAGAGGAATCTTATGTACAATCCTTTCAACCAGGTCCCACCGTGTGAAATCTTCATTGTAATCAACAAGTTCCTCTTCCCTCCGTGTGAAGAAAAATTTACCGTTGCGCGGCATGACAAGGTTGGGAATATCATCGAAGGAGCCCCTGTTTCCTTTTTTCACCTCTTCCAGGACCTGCAGCAGGGAACTCCGTCCGTGCGGTGCCGCGACGAGGATATCAGCATCAAGGGATGAAAATTTTGAGTCGAAGAGCTGATCCCAGGGAGATTCCGCATCGGGGTAACGCGTATAACTAAGATAGTTTTTCCATATGAATACCCCGCCGGCAATAATGGGAATTCCCGGCATTGCCTTTCGGATCGCGGTGAAAATGCGGATCAATCCCTCCACGCTCAAAACCATGGTCGTGGATACGAGAATGGCGATCGGATCCAGTTCTGCTACGCTTTGAAGGGTCTCCTGGTCATACCGGCTGGTCAGGAATGCATCGTAACCCTCCTGGTGCATCAGCCCCTCCAGGTAATAACCGGCTGAAGGAAGATCATCTTCATAGGAGAAACCCCTGGACAATTTACCGGGTGCATACCTTTTTTGCGCAAGCTCATGGAAGGCAGCCATGGTAAATTGCCTGTCGTTAGCCCTGAACCGCAGATGAAATTCATCCTGGTACTGGTAACTATCATAGAATGGAGCGATTATCCCAATGCCGGTTGACAAAACAATATGGATTAAAAAGGTTAACCCGGCAAATATATCAATAAATACATATGTAAGGAAGTTTATTTAATAATTTTACCTAAAAAGGCGAAACATTTCATAATGAAACAGATATCCAGTTGGATCTCCGGCCCTGTCACCGGGGAGGGTAGGTCATTGCCCGGGCACACAGGCTGCCGGTTGCATCCTGTTTCCCGGTCATGGCCTTGAGGATGAAACAGGTTACAAACAAGCCGCCCTTGAAGGAAACAGGAAAAATTATCGGGAGAATAAAGTATTTTTGTATACCCTGAAATGCCCGTGGGTCCTGTGTTCATTCGAACCATGAACAGCGGGGTGACGACCCATCCGGCCTGATAATATAAATAGTATCATATGAGGCAATTAGTTATTTTCTGCAGCTTTATCTTCATGGGCACCGCCATTTTCGCCCAATCCAAACAGGGAAGCCCTTCATCACCGGGAAGGAAACAACCGGGTCATGCCGCAATTACGGCGAAAATACCGGGTAGTGCAGATACCGCATCGGCCAAAAGGGTGCACAATAAAATGTTCATGGCGGAGGATACCATTACGCTGGGCGATTACTTGATGAGCATTGAAAGGGTCAATGACAACCTGAATTCCATCCGCGACAGCGCAAACCTGAGTTTTGAAGTGGTGAGCGTGGGCAGGAAGCTTGATGAATTGTCGGAAGATATCGCCCTTATTCGTCAAAATGTGAAGGGGCGCAATTCGGTGATCAATATAAAAAATCTCTACCTGTATCAAAGTTTTGCGACAGCGCTGGATAAGGAGAACAGCCAGATCCAGGCACGTCTTACCCTGATGCATCAACGGGTGTATCATGCAAAGCTCCTGCTGAAAACCGTATTATCCGATACTGTTTTTCGCAAGCTGTATGCCCAGGACACCCTTCGGATTACATTTGACGAAAAGCTGATCCGTTTGGAAAAAAAATGGGCCAGGACCGATTCCATTACAAAAACCAGTATCGACAGCCTCAATGCACTGAAGGTCCAGGCAGCTGAAAATTCATTGACGCTCTCCTCCATTCTCAATACGATGGACAGGAGGTTGGACAGAACCGAATCAAAGCTCTTCGGACCCGAGATAAATTGCATATGGCAAAAGGCCGCAAATGATGACAAATCGCAAAAGATGCAAAGCCTCCTGAGCAGTGAACAAAAAGCAATCGGATACTATTTCAGCCAGACATCGAACGAACGCAATATTGTCCTTTTTCTGGGTGCCCTGCTTCTGGTCTGGATGTTTTTTAAACGGAAACTCCTCAAAGGCCTCAGAAAACAAAATGAGACATTCAGTTTTTTAAAGATTCAATACCTTGCCACCTATCCCGTGTTATCCCTCTTTTTGTTATTGCTGAGCCTGATGCCTTTTTTCGACGCCTACGCACCTACGTCGTATATAGCTGTTGAATATTCGCTGTTGCTCCTGGTATCCACCTTGATTTTTCTAAAATTAAGGGACCGTGCCTTCCTTTTCGGATGGCTGGCAATGGTGATTCTGTTTATAGCCGGCATCCTTACCTACCTGTTAATCATACCGACACTGGCTGCCAGAATATGGCTGCTTGCCCTGCATGCAGGCACCATCGTGTTCATCGTCTATTTCAAAAGAAATCTGAATGCACAAATGCCCTATTACAAATGGATCAAATGGGCCGCAGTGTTAGCGGTTATTTTGTCGGGGCTTGGGGTTGTCTGCAATCTTTTCGGACGGTTCTCCCTTTCGGGAATCTTTGGCATAGCCGGTGTTTTTGCCATTACACAGGCGGTTGTATTGCCTGTTTTTATCGATGCGGTTATTGAATTTATCTTGCTCCAGGTGCAGAGCAGCCGGATGAAAAAGGGAGATGACAGGCCGTTTGACTGTTCCCTGGTGGTGAAAAAGATCAAAAAACCATTGCTGATCGTAGCGCTGGTCCTGTGGCTCATCATGCTTACCTCGAATTTATCCATATACCATAACATCAGCAACAACGTGGTGAATTTTCTCACAACCACCAGGGTCATTGGAAGCATCTCCTACAGATGGATCAGTGTGCTGCTCTTTTTCGTTATTATCTGGGCAGCACAGATTTTGCAACGGCTGGTTGGCTTTGTTTTTGGAGAAACAGGCATCGAAACGGAGGATACAATATCCGTCTCAAAATCGAAACACTCCCGGTTGCTCATCACCAAGCTGCTGATACTGATTGCAGGGTACCTGCTGGCCATTGCAGCATCGGGATTGCCGCTCGACAAACTGACCATCATCATAGGGGCTTTAGGGGTAGGTATCGGGATGGGCTTGCAAAACATGGTGAACAATTTTGTCTCCGGCATTATCCTGATTTTCGATGGTTCCCTGAAGATTGGCGATGAAATCGAGGTAAACGGGCAGGCAGGAAAAGTGAAGGAAATCGGGTTGAGGGCGGTTACGCTGAATACGGCTGATGGCGCAGATGTAATCATTCCGAACGGGCCTATCCTGTCGCAAAATATTGTAAACTGGACCTTCAGCAACGATCAGAAAAGAGTGGTGATCTGGTTCTCCGTGTCGGGAACAGAGCTGGATGCCAATGTAATTAACGAGGTGATCAACGATACCATTAAACACATTCCGGAGGTTCTTTCACACAAAAAACCTGTTATCCTCTACAACAGGGTAACCCCGGGAACCTGTGCGATAACAGTACGTTTCTGGTGTACAATAAGCACTACCGACAAGGTGAAAAGTGAAGCGATGCTGCGTCTCAGCAATGCTTTTATGGCAAAGAATATTGTTTTTGAATAAAAGGAGATTAGCAGGGTACAGATCCTGATAATAAGATTACCGTTCAGGATCCACTTCAGGGAACCTCAGGAAAATAATTTTTTACGTCCTTTTTTCAATTTGATTTTAAAGGTGAGGAAATTATCCGTTCCCTTTATGTCGATCCGTTTTAGAATATAGGGATCCTTAAACGGGAATGGGTTGATCCGGTTACCTATCCGCAATGCAAAATCCAGGTTGACCTCACGGAACAGATTTTTCATCTCCCCGAGGCGGATTTTGTCTTTTTTGGGATAGCCGCCATAGGGATATGCCAAAACACGGACAAATGGCAGGTCATTGGCATTTAAGAGGTTAATACAATTCGCCAGGTCCTCTTTCATCTCTTCAATTTGAAGTGTCCCGTAATTCCTGTGAAGAAACGAATGCAGTCCGATTTCAACATGTTCTCTGCCGGCAAGCTTCTTTAGCTCTTCAGGAGTCATGATCCGGTCGTTCCCCTGATCCCAGACATTGGTTTTTCCCATATACCCAACGGGTACGAAAACAGTCGCTTTGAAATTGTATTTTTCCAGCAATGGCAAGACATAGGAGGAAAAACTCTCATAGGCGTCGTCAAATGTAATGATCAGTGATCTTTCCGGCAGGCAAAGGCCTGCCTGCATGATGGAGGACAACTCTTCGAAATAAATTGTATGATAACCCTTTTCCCTGATGTGCCGAAATTGCCGGTCCAGTTGTTCAGCAGTCAGCGTCAATCCGTCAGCCTGGTTTTCGGAAATTTTATGATACATCAGGATCGGAAGTCCCTTTGGGGGCGGAATCAGGAAACTGTACGACAACATCAGCCATGCCAGGATTAAGGTGACCAGCGTCCCGGTGATGAGGAGAATAATCATGATTTCCCTGTTAATTCAATGGTTTTGGCAATTTTGACTGTAGTGTAAACTGAGGCAAAGAACGACCACACAAAACCGGGATAACCATCCCGGAAACCTCCTTTGAAGAAATAATAGAGCAAAAAAGTGATCGGAAATTTGAACATGCACCACAGTTTGCTGAACTTCCTGCCTTTATTGTAATTCTGCGCTGCAGCCACCGTTGTATACAGGTTCAGTTTATCCATATGATGATTGAGATCATGATATGAATAATGGATTAACCTGCCCTTTAACCTGCCTACCGAACCCTTTAACGTAATTAACTCGTGTACCTCTGTAGATTCAAATTTGCCGTGTTTCCTGTTAAAAAACCTTAATTTATGGTCCGATCCTACTCCTGAATGTTTTAAAACCCTTCCTAAATAACAAAGGGAAATGCGGATGTTATATCCTTGATATGGCATATTTTCCCGTTGCAGCAATCCGGCTATTTCGTTTTTCAACTCTTTTGTGATCACTTCATCGGCATCCACCGACAGGATCCAGTCATTTTTTGCCTCGTTGACGGCAAACTGTTTCTGATCTGCAAAACCTTTGAACTCCCTTTGAATCACAGAACATCCGTAAGAGTTACATATGTCAACGGTTTTATCTTTTGAAAAAGAATCTACCACCAGGATTTCATCAGCAAGACCCTGAATGGCTTCAAGACATTTACCAATGTTCCTTTCTTCCTCGTGGGTTATGATGGTTATGGTCAATCCGGGCATGAAAAGGTTTTCCTTTTTATCAATGGCGAGATAAATGCAGCCTGCATGCTGAAGGATTGTCCTTTAAGGCTGCAATCGGGCTGTTATCTGTTATAATGCGGTTACACACTTGCAAAAATAGGATAAATTGAGAGACAAATCTTAGGTGAAACAGGATTTGGTGCCAAATCTTATTACTGTCGTATTACAGGCAGTATGGGATAGGATGACCTCGAATCAAACTTCCTGGTGACAAACCTTGCTTTATGCTGGGCAGGTGGAAAGAGCAAATAGGGACCCGGTAACTGTGATATTACCGTTGCATTTATTTACCATTGTCTTTTTACGCATGCCTTGATGAGGGATAGGTGACTCATGCTATGATTTCGGTAAATCTCCCTATTTTTGCCTGACTTTCGGCAAAACCAGCGATATGAAAAACCTGATCATCTCCCTCCTCCTCCTTGTATGTCTCCCTCTCTTCATCCAGGCACAGAAAATCAGCGAATGGCGTGAAGCCAACCGTACCGGTGTTTCGCCGGAAACAGGGCTTTTAACATCATGGCCTGCCGACGGACCTGCCCTCCTGTGGTGTAATCTTGAACTCAGTAAAGGTTATGCTTCGGTGTCGTTCGGCAATAACACCATATATACCACGGGTACCGTCGATTCGGTGGATGTGCTCTATGCGCTGGACATGAGCGGAAAGCTGATGTGGCATACCGTCATCGGAAGGGCCTGGAATGAATCGTTTCCCGAAAGCAGGGCTACCCCTACGGTTGAGGGCAATTACGTTTATACTTCGAGCGGATTGGGAGATGTGGCCTGCATCGATGGGGTGACTGGAAAAATAATCTGGTCATATAAAGCCAGCGAACTTAACAAGGGAACCTATGGCAAATGGGGAATTGCCGAGTCGCTCCTGCTCGATGGGAATAAACTTTATTTCTCACCCGGCGGACCCGAAACCATGACCATCGCCCTGGATAAAACAACAGGAAACCTTCTGTGGAAATCGGCAAGCCTCAACGACAAGCCAGCCTATGTTTCGCCCATCCTCATCGATTTTGCCGGTAAAAAAAATATCATCAATGTATCGCTGGGGCATGTCTTTGCGGTTGATGCCGCGAATGGCGAGATTCTCTGGACTGTGGCGCACATCCGCCCTGCATCCTACAACGCCAAATGGGACCTTATCAAATGCGTAACCCCCCTGTATCACGACAGCATGGTCTATGTTACAGGCGGCTACAATACCGGGGGGATGATGATAAAAATCGCCGTTGACGGGAAAGGCGCCTCCGTCGCCTGGACCGACAGTGTTCTCGATGTTCATCACGGGGGAGTTGTATTGCTAAACGGATTTATTTACGGGTCAAACTGGCTGAACAACAGTAACGGGAACTGGTGCTGCATCGAATGGAAAACAGGGAAAAAGATGTGGGAGGAACACTGGAATTGCAAAGGTTCCATCATCTCAGCCGAAGGAATGCTCTATATATATGATGAAAAGAATGGAAATGTGGGACTCCTTAAGGCCAATCCCGAAAAATTCGACCTGGTAAGCAGTTACCAGGTAAAACAGGGTGCTGCCGGCCCCTTCTGGGCTCACCCGGTCATCCATAACGGCATCTTGTATCTAAGGCACAATAATGCGTTGATGGCTTACGATATCAAACAAAAATAAAAACACACCACCTATTCTGCCGCGCCGGTAACATTGCTGGTATCAACCAAGCGGTCCCCCTCCCCTGACCCGCGAAAAGAGGGCTGTGCTTTTCTAGCAAAACATAAGGCATTCCAGCCAAAAAAATAAAATAGCAAAAAAGATAAGCTGCTGCAGACCAGGGCTTAGGTCGGATCAGCGTTTTATCAGCAGTTTTTTTGCACCCGATTCACTGACTTTTAGCTCAAGAATGTATATGCCTGCGGCAAGGTCAGAGCAGTCAAGGGTGAATTCCTGTTCACTTGTATTCATTGATTTCAACGATCGGCCGGTGGAATCACAAAGTAAAACCTGGCAACTGCCCGGCGGGAGGCTCCCCCTGTTTATGATCACGCGTGAATGAAACGGGTTTGGGAAAACCATAAATTCACTTTCGGAAACTGAGCCGGTGCCAAGGTTCCAGGAATAGTTCATGACATGGACTCCCGCATCATCCCAGGTTACATAAATTTTGCCGGAAGGGGTAACCCCCATTTGAAGGTCTTCCGCCCAGGGAGTGCTGAAACCTTCGGTACCGACAACCGTCCAGGAATTCCCATCAAAGAGCCTCACGGTTGCGGCACCTTCATGACCATAATCCTCATATCCCACGGTAGCCAGCCCTCCGTTACTGAACACAATACTGCAGTTGTTGATGGTGTCGGCCGAAAAACCCGGGCTCCCTGCGTAGCTCCATTGTGAGCCATTGAAGTACATTACAGATGCCCTGCCCAGGTTCGCATAATCCTCAAAAACAACGAAAGGCTGACCGGTTGAATTGACTGCCAGGCTGGTGTAATCCGCCTTCCCTGCAGAGAAGCCCGGGGTGCCAACCTCGACCCAGTCGGTCCCATCCCAGGTCATGACGGTTGCCTTCCAGCTGCTCACCGAATCGCTGAAGGCTACGAAAGGCTGTCCCGAAGGGGAAAAGGCGAGGCTCACAAATTCGGCAAGACCAAGCGAAAACCCGGGACTTCCAATGGGGCTCCAGGAATTCCCGTCGAATTTCATCGTGGTCACAGCGCCATCATTACCGTAATCGGTATAGGAGACGTACAACTCCCCGGCCGGGCTGAATGCCATGCTGGGATAATCGGCATCAGCAGCCGAGAAACCTGGCGACCCCAGGTAAACCCAGTCGGTTCCGTTAAACTTCATGGCGCTCATCCCGTTCGCATGGCCGTAATCAATATAGGTTACGCAGGGTTGATCGGCCGGGTCGAGCCTGATATTCAGGTATCCCGCCCCGGCTGTTGTAAACCCTTTCTGACCTACCTGTACCCAGTTTGTTCCGTCGAATTTCATTACAGTGGCCTTCCAGCCGGCAAGGGAATCGCTGAAGGCAAGGTATGGCTGCCCCGACTTGCTGAAGGCAATAGAGGTATAGGCCGCCTTTCCGGCCGGGAAGGTATTCTGCCCGATATAGTTCCATGTTCCACCTTCAACAGCATAGGAAGGCCCCGTCTGAGGAAAGCAGGTAAACGGGATTTGCCAGAGGATAAATAGGATCAACTTATTCATAAACCTGAAGTTTAAAGATTGATTGTTTAACATTCATTGTTCATGCCTGTCAGCTGTTTTGCTCACTGAACCTCACATTCCCGGTCCTTTTCAAAACCCCCCATTGGGTCAGTTCTCCCTTGACGGCCCTGACATAAGCCTTTACAAGCACATACCACATAAGCCACCGGTACACCAGGCGCTGAACTGCCAGGGAAAGCAACTTTACGATGCCGAATTTCTCTTTGTCGAAATAATGTGCAATCCAGGCAACGGCAGCGTCAAACTGCAGGTAGATCAGGTATGAAACTAGCAGGGTTCCCGAATGGGTAACAAACAGGGAAAACAACAGCATTACATCCACGATGGGGGCGAAGAGAGGAAGAAGCATCTGGAAAATCAGGATATTGGGAAGGATCACCCAGCCCAGGTTGGGCTGTTTCCGGCTGAAGAGCAGGTCACGGTGTTTCCAGAAACTTTGCATGATTCCAAAAGTCCAGCGAAAACGCTGCCTCAGGAACATCTTAAGCGTTTCGGGCGCTTCCGTGTATGCCAGGGCAGTACTGCAGTTCTTTACGCTGTTTCCGCCCCGGATAAGCCGCAGTGTCAGATCGCAATCCTCGGCCAGCGTGTCGGTGGTAAAGCCTCCGGCCCGGTTCACGGCATCCTTTCTGAAGGCTCCGATGGCTCCGGGCACTACCATGATCGCATTGAGTATCTCGAATGCCCTCCGGTCGAAGTTCTGGCTCGTCGTGTATTCTATCGACTGCCAGGAGGTAAGCATGTTATGGACATTGCCCACCTTAACGTTCCCGGCAACGGCTGCCACCCTGGGATCGGCGAAATACCGCACGAGCCTTGTTATGGCGGCGGGGTCGAGCAGGGTGTCGGCATCTATGCATACCAGGATTTCACCTGAAGAAAGCGCTATGCCGGCCTGCAGGGCAGAGGCCTTGCCTCCGTTGGGCCTGGTGAGCAGCCTGACTTTTGCCTCATCGGAAAAATTACGTCTTACCAATTCCGGAGTACCATCCACCGAACCGTCATCGGAAACAATAATTTCGAGATCGGGATAATCCGATCCCAGCAGATTATTGATGGTTTTCAGGATGTTTTTCTCCTCATTGTAGGCAGGCACGATGATGGTAACCATCCCGGCATTGATGATCGCAGGGTTGTAATTCCTTTTTTGCAGGATGAAACTGTAAATCGCCAATATCCCGTTTATGATGGTTTTTCCCATGGTCAGGATAAGGGCAGCGAAAAAAAGACCGTAGAGAAACAATTGAACATAGTAACCGCCGAAAATGAAAACATCGTCGAAAACACTCAGATAACGTTCCCCGGATGAGGGCATCACTTTGCCCCGCGCAAGACCGATAAGCTGTGAAACAGTCACAAAACGGTATCCCTGCCGCCGGTAATACTGAATAATCCTAGGCAATGCCTTGACAGTTTCCGTGCGGTCCCCGCCTGCATCGTGCAAAAGCAGTATGTTGCCAAGGTTCTGCTGTTCCACTGCCCGCCTGTAAATTGTATCAGCGGATATTCCTTTCTCCCAGTCCCTGGGGTCGATGGATGAACCTACCGTTATAAATCCCTCATCCTTTGCAACTTTGATCGGGTGGATCTGGTCAAAGTTCCGGGGTTCGGCATCTGTGTTGAAGGGAGGTCTGAAATAGATGGTTCCGTGACCCGTTATGCTGCTGATCATCAGGTTGGTTGACCGGAGTTCCAGCTTCATTCTCTCATCGCTGCTCAGCTCCAGGTTTGGATGTGTAAAGGTATGGTTCCCGATTTCGTGTCCCTCCTCATAGGTTCTCCTGAGAAGCATGACATTCTGTTCGCAGTTTATCCCGGTAACAAAGAAGGTTGCTTTGATGTTGAACTCTTTCAGAATATCCAGGATTTCCGGGGTATACCCGGGATCGGGGCCGTCGTCGAAGGTGATGGCGATCTGTTTGGCGGTCTCCCCGGTCTTCTGGATCACATAGGAGGTAGGAAGGGTAATATACTGCTGCTCGGCCACCAGCTGTTCGGCAGTGTCCATTTCTATCTTGATCAACCCATCGCTGGGAGAGCTCTTGATGTCGAGAACCTCTCCTGCCCCGATATAGTCCACATTGTAGGTCGCAGCCACATGCTCCAGGCCGGAGGGGTGGAAGGGGGTCTTCCTGAGCGAGTCGAGGTTAAGAGGGCGATCAAAGAAATCCCAGACCCTGCTGTCCTCCGAACCCAGTCTCCATAGCGCTACTCCGGCCGTTCCGAAATCCTCCGAGGCCCTGATGACGTTGAAATCGGTGCATGCATCGGCAAACCAGACTACATGTTTCACCTGGCCATCATCGGTGTAATTGTAGGTCAGGTTATAGTTATTGTTATCATAGGTAATCTTTCCTCCCTGCTCTGCGGCCCTGGTGACAGCCTCCTGGTAGGTTATGTCCTCCCCGTGGTAACCCACTGGCCAGTCATAACCGTATGCCGGGATGCAGAGGATCACCTTTTCGGATTCTGTTTTCCCGCAAATATCGTCCAACGCTGCCTCAACCCATTTGATGGTGCCAACCGGGCCGGGCAACGAGTTTGCATTATGCTGATCGTATCCCATCAGAAACAGGTAGTCGTTGTACTTTGCCAGCTCCGGGATGTTGTAGTCCTCATTGAAGGGAGAGATGTCCTGGGTGACGATGAAACCTTTCCTGTGCAGGGAACCCGATAACTCTTTCATGAATAGAATAAGGTATTCATCGGTGGTTTCTGTCATCTCTTCGAAGTCGATATTCACGCCCTGAAAATGATATCGCTCAAGCATTGCCAGTACACTTGAAATGAAGACCCGCCTCCTTTTTTCCGAGGTGAGCAGCCTGTGGAGATTGGCTCCGTTCCATTGCTGGTTGAAGTAGTTTGAGATCATCGGAACGATGGCGACCTTCTGTCTCCTCATAATATCAAGCCCTGTCGAATCTATGTTCACGGCGATCCTGTCGGATGTATCGGCGACAAAAAGCCATTCGGGGAGGACCATGTTAAGTTTTGAGATGTTTTTCTTCAGCGACCAGCCCGACTGGACATCCCAGTTTACATAAAACGCAGCCCGGAGAGGCAATTTCAATCCCCGGGTCTGGGGATCAGCTACCTCCTTACTGTACAGGTCACGGTGCGGTTTCCGCCTTACAGCGTCAATATCCTTAACAAATTCCCGCTGAACCAGGGGAGAAAATGAAGCGGAAATTTCCTTTATGCTGAGTTTTGATAAATTGCGGGCTCCATGATCCGGGATCCGGACACTGCCCTGGATGAAGAGCGATGCAACCACTCCTGTAATGACCATGAGGAGAACCACGGCAACCACTCTGAATACCCAACGGACTCTAATCCACCTGGTAGGTTTTGCCGACTGGAAAACCTGAGATTTCCCTTTTGCTGTCATTTCTTCGTGCCCTTACCTATGAAAAATTTTATTGTTGCCTGGTAAAGCATGAATGGCTTCGTGCCCAGGGTGCTCTCTGCCGGATCGACTATATTTTTAGGTATCTCCAGGCTTGCAGTCAAGTTGAGGTTAATGGGACCGATACGATATTCAAGCGGCAGGGCAGGCTCCAGGTTAAGGAGCCTGAAATGGCCGAGATTCGCGAGACTGTCAGCGTAAATATCTGTTGCCGGTTTGTATTTTTTTACCATGCCCGTTGTAGAACCGAGCCCGATATTGAGTGTGGGGGTGATGATCAGCCTGTCGTGCCCGAAAATATGGTAGAGGTTGAAACCCTTGCCAAGGCCGACGGTTACTTCTAGATTGCTGGTCTTTCCCCACATGAAATAGGCATCAGCCGATACGATAAAACTGCGGATTTCGTAGGATGTGTTGAGATCGATGCTGTTCTTTAACTCTTTCCTGAAGGCAGTTGTTCCATAGAGGATCAACCAGTAAGAATATGCCGCATCAACATTCCATCCTTCCAGGATTTGCCTCCTGAAACCCAGGGAGAAGTCGAATTGGGCAAAGTCAGGGGCTATGGGTTCATTCTGTTGCGATTTGGGAACTTCTGTGAGATGATAGCCGATGACCTCCCCGTAAAAGCCGGTCCTATGGTAGTAACCTGCCGTTATTAATGCCTGTGAACCCTTGATCCCCCAATCCCTTCCCATGTAAACGACCCTGCTCATGTAATCCATGGTTAGCGCTCCATGGGAAATCCGGTCAAACTTATCGGCATCCTGGTCTATCCTGTCATTCCGGGCATCTCTGATGCTGTCTTGCCGGGATTGAGCTATTTCCCGGCGCATTTCATCGGAACTTTCACTGCCGGCAACCTGTGCTGTTGCCACTTCAAACAGGAACAGCAGCATCAACATGCATGTAAATCTGGGCATCATTATAAAGTATTAATTACCTTTTGAAATTTTATGTCCATAAAGGGTATGGAAGCTTGAGAACCTTGTTGGAAGCGCTATTCAGTCTGTCTGGCTCAATGTAATCCTGCAGATTGCGGCAGTTGCAGCATCAGTTTTGCATCAAACCTCCCTTTCCGGGAGAATTAAGGCAGGTAAAATATGCTTCTCAATAACAATACACGAAAACGGGGAGTTACCCTTATTAAGAAGTAATTTAAATTAAGTTTCACCAGGAGGAGGCGGTTCCGGAGCAGAACCAGCGAATGAGCTGCAACAACCCTGCTTATCCTGTTCCGTTGCCTGTCACGGAAGATATCCTCCATGTTCTCATACATGAATTGCCCGATCGCGGTCATTGCGTGACTGCCATCGTGCGTAACCCGGAAAAAACAGGGGAAAGTCCGACCGCCTTTCGGTAATAAAAGGCGATGTCTCTTCAGCCGGGGAGGTGGCTGAATTATGCGGGGGGAGTGATGAGTTGATCAGTGCCTAAAACCCGGGCTGGACAACCCCCGGGATGTATGAAGACACACTGCAATGTTATGCTGCATTCCTGTCCGAAGCATCACCGGGAGCGGTTCACCATCGGGTACTGATAGGAAAGGTAATGGTCCCGGGATTATTTATCGCCGGGTACTCATTTGAAAGGCAAAGGGGAACCGGGGGTTATCAGACCGGAGTTTTATTCTGCTCCTCCCGGTTCAGTTTATTTTCCATTTCAGGATGGTGATTCCAAACAAAACGATCTTTCTTTCTGATACGGGAGGGGCTGCACACAACCCATCCCCCAGCAAAATGTCTTTGTACGCTATGGCGCCGCCGACAGGTTGATAAGCGTCCTGTCCAAGGTAGACAAGCTTTTTGTTCTTGTCGGATACACATATAAATAAAACAGTTTTTTTCAACCTTTTCATCATATTGAGATCAACCGTCAGCGAATAGTACCCTGTTTCATCGGTACAGGAGGTCGCCGTAAACGAATTCCAGATCCCGGTATTATCGCCTAAAAATACGGTATATCCCTGAACAGGTTTATTCCCTGAATCATAAACCTTTCCCTGGATACGCCATGAGGTGGTGACGAAGGGCACTGTTTTCACGGAGGCCTTTGAAATTTCCCGGTTTAATCCTGCATTTACCTGCTCCTGCATAGCGATCCGCGGGATTATTTTCAGGACCAGGGGATGGTCGCTTCCGTACTTTTCTTCCAGACGCGATTTCTCCTGCTGCAGGATCGAATTTCTGAACGACTGCTGTTGCTGGAAATCCTGAAGCCCTGCCAGGCGCTGTTCATCAAGTTTGGTAACCGATTCATTGATGATGGATGCAGCCGTTGTGTCGGGCAGAGGAGTTGAGTTGGTGGTTTGCATAAATAATCTGTATAATCAACGGTTTTACTATATTTTTTTTCACCCTATTTTTTGAAAAGAGGCATTGTTTTTTTTAAGCTTCTGCACCGGGAATCGTTCAGTACCGTGTTTTGGGTGTCGACAGTCGCATTCACGTTCCCCTGGACGACAATGCAGTTTGTCGCCTGGTTCCCGGTGGCCGTAGCCATAAATCCGAAGGATAAAAGGGAGAAAAATGTCCGCGAAAGGCCATCGGTGAACCTGTTGTCATTGCTCCTGACCGAGGGTGCAAAAAGGGCAGTATTGATGATTACGGTATCGGTAAATCCCACGCCATCGGTCACCACCACCAGGGAGGTGCATTCCGACTGGTTATTGTTGAATGCAATGTCATCCCGGGAAGCAATCATCTGGGAACTTAAGCAGACATTGAGCGAGGGATAACGCATATCCAGGGTGGTTTGGTTGCCGGAGAACATTACTTTGCCGCCGGGCAGGTACTGGTAGGCCAAAATAAATTGTTGGGCAGCTGGATCATTCAGCATCCTGGTCAACCTGTAATCCGTAAAATTCATTTGCGTATAGGTCATCGCGAACAGATCCTTTGATATCCCCAGGTTAATGATACAAACGGTGGAGGCGAACCATGATAAGCGATTCGTGGGGTCGGTGCCCAGCGAGGTAAACTGGTTTCCCAGCACCGAAACAGGTCCGAAAGCACCCAGCAGGAGTGCGAACCCAACCGGCTGCACGACGATGTTGTCGTGAACCGTCACTGCCGGGAGTGTGTCAAAAGCAACAACAGCAGGGGAGGTTCCGGTGGTATTCGGCGTGCCGGGCCCGGAATTTTCCAGGGCCTTTCTGCCGTAAAATCCGACCGTTTTAAAACTCATCTTCACCACGATGCCACCCCGGTTTCCCCCGGCAAGGGATGACAGATCGGGGAATGGACCATTGTTTACAATGTGGTTGTCCGAAATATCGAGTTTTTCACCGTAAAATACAAAGATGCCGCAGACGGGTTCAGGCTGTTGCCGCCCGTTTTGTTCAATCCTGTTCTCCCGGATAATCCCCTCTTCACAATCGTAGAGAATGATCCCGCCAAAGGCTATTTGATCCGGGTTGACATCAATGGTTTTAAATAACTGGTGTGCGCAATACCTTATTTTATTCCTGCTGATCGTCAGGTCATGGAGATATACGGATGATTCATTTTTCATCCGGTCCATTGCCGTGGCAATTCCATTCAGCCCCATTTGCATGATGTCGTTGTCTTCGATTGCAGTTTCGTAAATAAACGCATAGCCGGATTCCTTCCGGTCAAAATGAATATCGCCCGGAAGATGTCCCAGGGTGATGCCATTTCCCCTGCCCCCGATGATCAGGTTGTTCAGGATGCGGACCCTTTCCGAGAAGTTGCCGATCTGGATACCTCCAAGGGCTAAATAGTGTTTCTGGGACCTGCCTGTTGGAATGTACAGGTAAAGGTAACGCAGCAGCCAGAAAATCAGGATTTCAACAGGATAACCGATTTCGTAGGTGACCTGGAAATCAAAACAGGGGTTAAATGGATCTTTGTTGCCTGGATCATCGGGATGGGTCGGATAATCAGGATCCTTGCCGTCATTTCCCTGGATCACCACGATCCGGTTGTATTCGATCAGGACCTGGTCGGCAAGGCAGAACACGGCAGCCTCTCCGCCCTCCTGGTCAACCATCCCGATCATGTTGCCAATGATCTTAATGTCATTTTCACCTTTCCGGCTCTCCTGCATCTGAACATACACTGCATGAACCGATGCCAGGATCCGGTTATCCCGGATGGTTATTTGTTCGGAAAACGTGTCGGATCCGGGATCATCATAAACCTCAATGCCGGTTCCCTTGCAGGTATAGATGGTAAGCTGGTCAATTTGAATTTTTTGGGAATTCCGGATTGAAAAAACAGGATCTTTCTGGTTGTCGGGTCCGGGCCGAACGATGGTCTGTTCACCGCAACCCGTAATACGGACCTGTTTTTTCTTCAGCAATGTCACATTTGCCTTATGCTCGCCGGGCAATACACAGATCCTGCCTCCTTTTTCCGGCAGGCTGTCGACAGCCTCCTGGATCGAGTTGAAATCCCCTTTGCTCGTAATTCCGTTGCCAACCGTATAGGTGCAGCAACCATCAAGATCGGTAAGCGGATGAAATTTTTTCCGGCAATCATGCACCACCTCTCCTTTAGGGGCATTGCCCGCGTTGGTCCATTTGATGACTGCCAATGGTGCGAAAAACCGGCGTATTCCGTGGTGGAAAATTCCTTTTTCCAATTCCCATGGTACGACCTGTTTTGGTGATTCCGGTCTTGCCGCGATCACCCAGTAATCGCCCGCTACCCAATTCTTTCCGGTAAACGAAATCACCAATCCGGTATTCCCGAGTGTAACAGAACCGGCAACAAGTTCAATTGCGGCCGGAGAGGCAAGGTCGGTTCCCCGGTTCCACACCCGCAGGAAATAATATTCCTGATTTAAGGGCCTGATGTGGTCTTGAATCGTAAATTGATGTTTATCAGGATCGTAGGAGGCATCTACTTTGGACAGGTACCCTGAAATCTCCGCGATTTTCTCGCCATTTGGCAACACCGCCGACCAGGGCAGTAATTCCACAACCTGGCCGGATAACGGCCAGTGATACTGGTCCTTGGGCTCTGTAAGCATGGTGATGGTTTTTCCATCGGCGCCCAGGGTAACCCTGTATAGAGGGGAGGCATTGTCAAATCCCCAGGTGATTTTTTTGCTAGTGCTGTCATCCACGATCTGCACCCTGATAGCCTGGTTTTCAGCGCCCAGGTAACCCCCGGCAGCGGCGGGATTGCAGGGGTCGCCGGGTACGCCGGTTCCTTCGAAGGAAACCGTAAGCGTAGTATCCGGACCTAGTTCATTTTCCCCGTTGATTTTTCCCAGTTGCAGGTTTTCCCAGTTCTTTTTCAGCTGCTGCCAGGCATCGGTGCAGCTGCTGAAACCAATATCCGGTGCCAGGTGTACTCTTCTCATGTTTCGAAGACGGGTCGTCGTGTCCGGCCCCCCAAGCGCAACTTCAAACAGGGAGCTGTCTTCCACCGCGCTGACAGCCTGTTGCCAGGCCTCGAGATAAACCAGGTCATACCTCGGCAACCCTGCTAACGCAGGAGCCCGATCCAGGTCAGCCGGCTGTTGAAGCCAGTCCTGCTGTGCCCGGTAGCTCTCCTGTTTATCCATCTCCAGCCTCAGCCCCCCAAGGTAAAGCGCTCCCTCCCCGATCGTGAAATCAATGAACCCATTGGTGTCTTCAGCCACGGTGTCAATCCTGAACCCATCGCCGGAGGTGCCAAAAGAACCGATGATGTCGTTGACAGTCCTTCGTTCATCTTCCATTGATATTCGCTCATTTTCATTCCAGTCGTCGTCTGTCAGGACCCTTCCCTGCTGCATGCGGACACTGGCATAGTGTTTCTCCGGATTGAAATTTATTCTGGAAATGTCAAACGTTCCCATCTCTTTTCTTTATGTTTGGTGGATAAATATCGGAATCAGCCCAAATGGCATATATTCGCTGACCTTGCTTTGCAGGCCATCTGATTTGACAGGATTCAGCATGCTGCTGAAGGCGCCGGTTTCAGATCCGTTCTCTGCTCCCCGCTTCAGCTTTTCTGGAGCTGTATCGCTTAACTGGCCGTACCCCGGATCGCCGAACCTCCGCGAGGTGAACCAATGGTTGGAATCACGGGCAAAGAGGAAACTTTCATAGGGATGCGGCAACCTGCTGGTTTCAGGAGCGGCGCTGAACCTGAAACAGCCCTGCTGGGAATCGGTTACCATGACAGTCCCGGTAAACAGCGCCTCCGATGCTTCCAGCCGGTGCAGCCGGGACTCTCCAAAAACCGTTGTCCTTGTAATGACGGATTTCCCGGTATCGATGTTCAGGGCTTTTACAAGCGGATCAACCGACTGGATGATCGAATCGGAGACCGACATCTCTTCAACAATCCCGGAGCCCTCCCGATAAACCGGCCCCAGGATGGAGGAACCGATACACAGCTTTCCAACCCTTCCCCTGATTGACAGTGAGACCGGGAAAAGCACCTCTTTTGCAATGTTGCTGCTTCCGCCGGGGTCGAGGGTGCAATTCCTGATCACCACGCAGTCGAAATCTCCCTCAAGGATGATCTTCAGGTTGGAACCGCCTTTCGCGCCAATCCACAGGCCATCCAGCGTAAGGGATGAATTTATCTCTGATCCCGAACTGAGTGTCCAATCCTCCTCAATCCGGATATAGGGCCGCTGGCTGCTTTCCGACTGCAAAACCATGCTTTTGATCCCGGTGACCGGATCAACCGGACCATAACTCCTGCTGTCATCAATTTGGGCTGCGCCGCCGACCGGCAATTGCGCGGCAATCAAGGCTCCTCCATTGCTGATATTAACAGCGGGTAATGAATCACTGATACATGGCCGCTCGTAAGTTCCGGCACCGAGAGGGGCTGAAAAACCATAGTGATACGACACGATAAGTTCGCCCTTCCCCGATTGGTCATTTTGGAACATAAACAAACCCTTTTCAGCATCAATGGAGAGTTCCCTGTCGGATGCGCCTGACCACGACACGAGGGATGCCGCTGCAATATCCCGGGTGGTGATAATCCGGTCAGGCGATCTGAAACAGACTGCAATTGAATTCAAATCCAGGGGCGCGCTCACGACGGTGTGTTCGTCGGGCAGCAGGATGCTTTTCCCGCAATCAGCCACAAGGGAAAAGGCCAGCAGGGAGGGCAAAACCAGCAGGATGTCGCCCTTGGTGGAGAAGGTTGAAATAAAGGCAAGGAGGCTGGCCTCATTTTTGAACCTGAGTCCTGCGATTTTCCCGAGTTCCTGCCAGGCTGTCGGATTCGTTAATCCTACCGGTTTCAATTGCTGGATGACATCCCCGGTAATGAGGTATTCTGCATTTCCAAGAAGCCTGCAGGGGATGGGAGCGGGCAGTTCGGCCATGGAGGGAGAGTGCCACTGGTTCCAGTCGCGGGAAGTGCCTGATTGGCTGAACAGCGGTATCTCCCTGCCGGAGGGATCAAAGCCGAACCGTTTGCCATCCCCCATCGAAAATGGGGTGATGTTGACAGCCTCAAAGGAGGTTAACCGGTAGAGGTAAAATGCAAGCTTGGGAATGGCGTAACGGCCATCGATTCCTGAATACCTGCGAACATCGGGTGTGTGAAAGAACTCCTCAAACGGGCCGTTTGCCAGTTCGGACTGCTTCTGGTTACGCAGGTCGGCCCAGCCGCCCGGCATGGTTCCGGTGTATCTTCCGGCCAGCGGAGCGGGAAACGGGTCGAGCCCGTGACGCGAACGGGCCAGTTTTGTAAACTGTTCCGTCATTTTACCTTCCCACCCGCTGATATCATTGATCAGTTCTTCGAGAATGCGCGGAGTTCCCTTTCTCCGGCGGTAATAGATGGTTTTGGCCACATCCACCCTCCGGCCGCGAGGGTTTAAGGCCGACAACAGGCGCGTTGCCACGAGGTCGCCGATATAGGGAACCGCCCATTCATCGCACAGTTCAATAAACTGGTCATCCCATAACCTGTCCTGGCTGCGCCTGAGAATGGCAGCCTGTTTTGCCATTACCGAAACGATGGCCCGCAATACGCCAGGTTTATCGGCCATTCCGTCTTCATGGCGGTAAATGGAGGGAATGGCTTCCCACAGTTTCTCGGTATAATATTGTTCAAACTGGTCTATGCTCATATCCGGCTATCCGTTTTGTTTCCCGTTAATTACGAGGCCTCCCATCTCAATATCAAAATAGTTGCCTGCTCCGGGGGTCATGGCAAACCCTTTGAAAGATCCTGTATTGACCACGATCTCATGCATCGCCGTGGTACCGCTGACTCTCAGCGCCGATTCGAAGATCCTGCTCCTGTACAAAGGTTTTCCGATCCCGATATTTTCGGGCGCCAGCAAACCGCCTGCCGGGTCCAGCAGCGATTGGAACAATTCCCTGATCACCTCCTGCTCGAGGAAGAGCGGGTCAATACCTACATTCAAGGCCATGGAAAGCGGAACCGCCTTTGCCGTGTCAACGGTGATGGGTGTCGACGGATCGGAGAGGTTCCTTATTCTTTGCGACAGGGGAGTTTTTAACGAATCACTCCCGATGTAATAGATGTGGGCAGTTGCCCTCTGTTTCAGGATATCCCATCTCCATTCGGTCTGAACTGCCCTGACGCCGGGAAAAGCCGCCGCCACCGCCTCCATGTCGTTGATCGATACGATGCGGTCAAGGATCAGTGCCGACTTCGGGGCAAAGGTGCGCATGGTTCCTGCCTCCTCGGCATCCGACCCCCCATAGGCGGGTAATATGTTCTTTACGCTTTGCAGCCCTTTCACAGGTTTCGATACCTGGTTCACCGAACCTGCAGGAGGAACGGCAGCTTCGGCGCCAAAGCGATAGTTGCACACCACATTGTCGATCCCTGTCGGAAGCCGTTGTCCCCTGATCCCGTCGCCAAAGGTCACCAGTGATTCACCCTGGTCATTCTGCCTGACAATATAAACCCTGTCATATTCTTTCATGCCGTAAAAGGTGTTTACCTCGCTCCATTTGATTCCGTCCGCATAAATGGTGAGGGAGCTTTTTACTCCCTGGTCATTACCGGCAGTTGGAGAAAGATAGTATGTCAGGGGTTTCTTTTTAAGCTTGAAGGTCTGCGAGGGAACCGAGGCATCCCCGCTTCCCAGTTTTTCATTTTTCACGGTTTCACCCCGCGAAGCCGTGATTACATTTCCGTAAACATCCACGGGTAAAGTGGCGGGTCGTTTCCAGGGATCTGTATTATCCGGAACAAGCTTCTGGCGATCATAGTCAATGCCGCCTCCAATGCTGATTCCCTGCATGTTTTTATCCTGCAGCAGAAACCGGGAAGGATTATATTTTTCAATGGGCATTTCCAGCCTCGTACTGAAATTTAACGGATCAGATGCAGACAAGGTGGGGTTGGGCTCATCCGTGATTGTCGCAATGGTTTGCAGGTTATAATGAACCGTTATCCCGGCGGGGTCGGCATTTGACCAGTCCGTCACCCACGAGGGCAGGATTAGTCTCCAGTCGTAGACCTCTTCGTGCAAGGTAAGGGCGGTGACGGGGTTTTCAAACCCGGAGAGGGTGAAGACATTTTTATTCACAGTCACGCTGTTCGAGGCATTGATGGGTCTTGACACATCATTCACCCCGGTTACCCGGAACCATCTTTTTAACGTTTTACAGGTAAGCATGATAAAATCACCGGGCTTGATCTGGTGGTTCAGGCTGTTCAGGATGATGGTGGTACCGCTGATGGTTTTACCGGCATCGCTTTTGGTCCATAACCCGGTGGTAAGTGCCGGTTTCATCAACTGAAGCTGCTCCAGGGGTTCATCTTGCCTCAGATTCGTCGGAGAGGTAAAAGAGATCCTGTTGTATTGCTTATTGTCGGCGCCGGTATATTTCTCAACTTTCTGAACCTGCAGGCAACTGTTCTGGCTGTCGTCTGCCTTGTCAACAAGCAGCAACAGGGCATCTTCGCTGACCTCACCCTTCAGGTTTACCAGCAGTGATGCGGGATGGTCCTGCCGGATCTTTCCAGGGTGAGGTGCGGTAATCCCGGCCCGGTTTGTGAAGGGATGTATGAAAAGATCCTGATCGAGTTCGAAAACCTGCGGGGGATTTCCGTCGAAAGCCCCGGAGCGGAAGGCAGTCCCCAGGGGCAGATTTACACGGATTCTCCCTTCGGCAATGGCAGCCAGGTCGACCACTGAGCCCACGGCCGGGCGAGGCAGGTAACCTAAAAGCGCTACCAGGCGCCTGAGATCGGGTTTTAACGCGCAGGTCCTGATATAGGCTTCATTGGCCAGAACCTCATCATAGAAGGAGAGGCAATCGCAAACATAGGCCCACATTTCAAGAAGCATGATGCCGGGATCATCCTTTTTCCGTGCCCGCCAGGAGGTGAGAGGCTTCACGGCCACCAGGGTATTGGTATTGTCAATAACCTCAACGGTTTCCCCCATAATATCCCGGAGCATGGCTCTCCTGAATTCGGGAAAAGTTGCGGTCTGCCGCGGCAGTTTGTCAAGCCCTGCCCCGATATTCAGCGGCAGGGGAAAAATAAACCGATCGCAGGGACAGGGGTAGTCAGCCGATGCGCCTGCCGAACCTTTAACAGTACATTGTGAGCAACTCATAGTCCTCCGTGTGTATGGATTTTGAGACTTCCCCTCTCCGGATGGAGGGGGTCATTGGCAACCCTGATGATGGTATCCCTGCCGGGATTGAAATTCATTTCCCGGAAGATCCGCCATCCGAACCACCCCTTTCGCCGGAAGGTAATTTTTTCCACTGCGTTCACCCCTTTCACCTCCTGAATGGCGGCCTCGAGGGTTGATCGCTCAAGGCAGGTTCCGAAGGTAAACCGGTCGGGAGAAAAATAGGCCGATCCGTCGCGGAGGCCTTTTGCCCCTGTCAGCGCCTGCATGACCCGTTCTTTCACCTGGCCCGGATAGGCTTCGGGCGATACACAGATGTCGATCACCAGGTCGAGGCTGGCATAGCGAGGATCCATTACAGCCACCTCCCTTCCGGCCTGCCGGAAACGGTCCAGCTGGTTGCTGAGGTCTTTCCTGTCGGGAGGGTCAAGGGTGACCTTTCCAAGGGGATCGGGGGTGGCAAAGAGGGTGAGCCAACTGCCTGTCCAGCGAAAAGCGGCCCCAGCTTTCTGGACCCATGGCAGGCGTTCTGCAGCCTCTGCATAATCTTCCGGACGTACAGCCCGGTAGGTGATCGCCCGGAAGGCCTCCGGCGCGAGCTGTCGCAGCTCTTCGGGAGTTTCGGCATCCCATCCGCCGGTTGCAGCCAACGGGTTGGTGATGCTCATCCCGGGTAAAGGAGATTGGATCGTATTGTCTGCCACATTGCTCCTGCTGCCGCCACCAAGCCTGTATCGTACCCTGAATACCGACCCCGGTTCGGGAGCCCTGCCGAACTCATTATCCCCGAAACGGAGGGTGACCCCGCCGTTCATGGCATAATCGCGGTGTTCAGTCACTTTCCCGATACGCTGGTATCCCACAACCCGCTGCCAGGTCCCATCATCAAACGTATAATGACGATCGGTGGGATTGGATGAATGGATACCTACCAAAGCCGGCCTGTATTCCCAGTCGCCGGAAATCGCTTTCGGGTCCCACGTTTTTGAACCGCTGTTAAATTCAACCTCTTCGAGGATAATCTCCGGGGTGTTGAACTGGTGGGGATCATCACCGAGATAGACCAGCGGCAGGCTGCCGGATCCGGGAAGGGTGTAAAGATTGCATTCAGTCCCGTCGTGACCGGTCCTGTTGACAGTTTCGCCGGCAGGGGAATCGCCAAACTTTTCCCGTTGAAGATCGGAGAGCGCGGAAAGAGCATGGTTTACAATGAAAAAGGCCGTGAAGGTTTTTCCTGCCGTTACCGGAACAATATTGCACCTGATTTGCAGTACGGTAAGATCAAATTCAAAAAGAAGCGCCTGCTCCTTTTTCCAGGCAATGCGGGTGATATCTTTGCCCAGAACGTAATCCCGTGTGTCGGACACCTCGGTCACATTGACCAATTGTTTTCTTACCGGTTGCGCCGGATCGGGCGGACTGGTTTGCAGCAATATCCATTTTGGAAGGCCATGGGCCGTTAGGTCTGCCGTGTAATGTCCATCAATGAAGATTTCGGTGGTGCCAGCCGGCAGGCAAAGATTATTCCTGTCCCAGATGTGCGGGTCCAGCTGGTTAAGGAGGGCCTTTACATAAAATTGGCGCTTGTTTAACGGATCATAATAATCTGCGAGGCCTTCACTGGTTTCAAAGAAAATCTGAGTGCCGTCGTCACTTTGGGCGAATACCGCCTCTCCCGCATCCACCGTGATGAATCCGATAGCGCTTTTATCAACCGTCAAATCAAGCCAGCCTTTTGCACCGAGCCCGTCGTGCATCTGGTAATCGACCAGCCGTGCATGCCTGCGGATGGAACGGCGCTGGGTGGCGGTTTCAAGGTAGGCCTCCCTGCTTACCCGGTCCTGGTAATAGGACATCTCATCACCGAGGGCGCTCATGAGCTCCGCCATCATGACCCCAGCATCGGCCTCGAGCCTGTCGGGCCAGTCGGGATAGCGCAATGCGGCAAAATCGAGCAGGGCCCTGCGGAAACTCCAGAAATCACGCGCCTGGTAATCGACCGGGAAATCGACCAGCTCATCGGCAGGGCAATCGGGGTCC
Organism: Bacteroidota bacterium; assembly: GCA_037133475.1. Taxonomy (GTDB): domain Bacteria; phylum Bacteroidota; class Bacteroidia; order Bacteroidales; family FEN-979; genus CAIVAT01. The sequence goes on along the minus strand of JBAXOB010000009.1, from coordinate 57,187 downwards.
CCGGTTTTACAGTCCAGGTCGCCCGGACAATTGGCTTTAAAACTGAAACTCACATCATTAAACCAGGAGTCGATCCGGGCATCGTCAATCCTGAGCCTGTACCGGGTGAAATCCCCTCGCTGGCTGGTTTTCAGATGAAGTACGTCCCTCCCGTCGACTGGAATCCAGCTTACCGGGTCCAGAATTTCAATTTCAGGGAGAGCGGCTTCGGGATTGTAAATTTTTATCTGGTTTGCAGCGAGAGGACCGGCTGATCCCGGAAACAGAGTGGGGATGCCTGACAAAGTTGGTAAGAAATAGACATCGAGTTCCAGCTGGTCGGGATAGACATAGATGAAGTCGATTCCCGTCACCTGGTCCTGGGTGAGCATTTTTTTGATCCTGTCGGGGGCGGCGCTCATATCGTCACTTCAAGGTTTAGATACCTGCGTTCCTGGCGGGCGCGCAGCAGGTAAACGATTTTAATTTCAAGGGTTTCATTGATTGCCGCAGCTTCCACATCGATCACCTCGATCAGGGTACCGAGCCAACGGTCGAGGGCCTGGTTGATGATCACCTTCGTGAGATTGGCGCTTTCATCGCTGTTAGGGGCAAATACCATCCTGGTGATGCCGCAGCCGAAATCGGGGCGGTTGATCCTTTCGCCGGGATTGGTGAAGAGCACCTGTCTGATCATCTGCTCCACGTGAGCGGCGTAACCTGTCTCTTCGGCCAGGGTCCCGAATCCGTCGTCAATGGCAAACGGATAGCGGATGCTATGGATATTTTGATTCATCAGCAGTTCGAAATTAACTTCCGGATAAGGGGGGCGATGGCACGGTAACGATTCCGTTCACCGTTCCGTCGCCTGATCCCGTGTTCACATGTACGGTGAATGCCTGCGGGTTTTCAAACAGGTGTCGCACGATTCCCCGGGCAATGGCGACGAAAAGCAATTGCATCTGGTCACTGGGCTGGGGTTGTGGCATATCGCCCATGACATTGGCCCACTCATCCTCGAATGCCTGCTGCATGGCCTCCGCCATACTGCCTGTGTAATTATCCTCTGCCGGGGAGACAGGGGTAGGTTTTCTTGTTCCTGCTTTTAATCGCATAACGGTCTTATTATCCTGTGGTTACCCGCATTGATAAAAGTTCCGGCAGGGCCGGGGGCATGGGAAGAACCGGTGGTGCGGGAGTTACCGGAAGTACGCCCAACGCAAGTTCGCCGGGGTGCAGATGGGCATTGTAGATGGTCACCAGCTGGTTCAGGTATTGCAACAGGTTGTCGCCGAAAACCAGCGGGTGGGTCGAACTTTCCACAAGTTCGATATTCGGCGCCTCCACCACCACTTTCAGGTTGGCCTGCAGCCTGATCTTGCCTGACTGGACCTCGATGGTCATGATATTTCCTGCATTTTCATCGCTCAGGGTGATCTTTTCCGAATCATCATCAAAGGTGATCATCAGCCCCTTTTCACTCCTGATCATGCGCAGGGGCGGCGAGGCTTCTGTTCCCTGTTCATTCTTCGGGAGTTCATGGTCGGCCCAGAAGCCGCCTGTCCAGATCGCGAAGGAGGGATCGCCTCCCTCAAATTCGACCCAAACCCCGGCTCCCGGCTCGGGTATGGTATAAACACCGACATTGTTCCCGGCATAAGGCAGGCAGGGCATCGCCCACACCTGCAGATCATCCAGCACGGCAGGAACGGTGACCTTCACGCGTCCCCGGTGGGTTGTGTCGTTATTATCCGTGACCAACCCCCTGTATTTTCCGAAATGATGGGTCCGGATCCACTGTAAAACCTGGTCGTTATGCTGGTTGTCCATTTTTTCTTTTTTTCAGGGAGATGGGTAGATCAGGGTTGTCAGTTGCCCCAGGCGTTCCTTGCCAGTTCCAGCTCCATCTTGTAGGCGGCAGCATCAATGAGATGCTTAACCCCTGTGACATAATATTTGCCGCTGTACCTGGTTCCGGCGCCCTGTACCTGCACGAGGGTGTGAAAACGGACGATGTTGCACAGCCTGTGGAGGTTGGTGCTGCAGGTGGCGGTGATAAACCATTGTGCATCGCGCAATACCGCCCGTGCCCGGGCGTCCATGGCGCCGGCATTATCCACGGTGGGGGCCAGGTGCATCGATTCAGGAGCCGTGGCTGAAACATCAGCCAGGCTGCTCGAGCCAAGCGTGGTATCGTCGAGGGTGACATTGCCGACGATCTCCGTTTTGGTCCTCAGGTCGAGTTGCCTTCCTGCAATGTGTGAAGGCCGGTGTGTATCAAAGGTAACCCTCAGCGAGTCGATGTTGTAATCTTCCTGGTTTACGATCAGGGTTGCAGACGGGGTCCCGGAGAGGTCGCGCGCTTTGAAATGACCGGTTCCCAAGCCATCCTGGTCCCAGGTGATCCAGAAATGGAATCCATTGCGCCTGGCCAGGCTCCTGAGCAGGTTCAGATCGGTATCCCGCTGCACATGGCTGTGGTTGTCCTCGTCATGAACCGAGTCGGGAGTAGGTTGCACATCCGCTGACATATCGTTGTTCCCCGAGATGATCCGTGAAGCGATATCGGCATCTGACCCGGAGGTGGTCACGGCAAAGTTGGTGATATGATCCATCAGCTGCCCGGTATCTTCGCCCTCCACGTGGATCCACGAACCTGCGCCCCCGTGCACGAGGTGGGCCTCCTGCTGCGCCACCGGCCCTTTCACAAGGCATACCAGATCTTCGTTCACCTTTGCCAGCACGGAGACTATTTTCCCTGGAGCGATGTCATTCAGAATCTGGTTGGCAATATCCCCGTCACAAACATCCACCATGAATTTAAGTTTATAGGAGCTATTCTGATCCATCTTTTCATTCACCTCCACGCTGCTCACCATCTGCGTCAGGTTTTGACTCGGGATGTCATTCACGCAGATCACGATATCGAGTCCCATCGGTTATCGTTTATTTGGGATTGCGATCTCCTGCTTTTCGGTGAGCGATTCGGCCAGCATGGCATCGTTGGCTTCGGCGATACGCCAGAAAGCGGTGGGTTCGTTGAGATAACGCGCTGCGAGGTGATCGGTATGCTGCCCCTGTTTGCGCAGGTGGTACCCCTGGAGCGGCTGGTTCGGGGCGTCCGGGGTTGCAGCTACATTGACCGTCCTGCCGCGGTGATCTTTCGCCTGGTATTGGGTGGCCTTTTTATACCTGCTTTCGTCGGTAAACATCAGTTCTTTTATTTTATGTTTTTGTTATGACTTATTGCGCTATCATGTCAGAATGGCAACATCCCGAGGATTGATTCTACGCTGTTGGCCATGTTGGCCATGGCCAGCACCTCTTTCTGTTTGCGGGTGAATTTAAAGGCCATGATGGCGAGGTCTTCGCTCAGTTTCCGCTGGCATGTCGGAAAATCTTTCGGGGTGAGGATTTTCAGCCCGATGCTGACTTTTGCCCTGATGGGATACAGCAATGGGGAGTAGGCTTGTTCTTCGACCGAAAAGGAGGTAAGCCGCACCGGCACGATTCGTCCGGGGCCCCAAACGAACAGTACCACCGGGACCGTTCCGCGCGAGGCCGGTTGAACGCCCCCGGCTGCGCCGCCAATTCCGCCGCCGATGCTGCTTCCGCCTACACTGGCACCAACGCTAAGCGAACCGGTGACCGAACCCAGCAATCCGCCCAGCAGGCTGTCGCCCTGGGGGTAGAGCAGCATCTCCATGGCGGCAATGCGGTCGGCTACGCCTGAAATGTAGGCAACGGGATGACTTTCGGGCTGTTCAAGGGCATCGGCCGCATCGAGTTCAAGGGCAAGGGTAAAGCTTTCGGGAGGATCAAACGGCTGGGCCGTGTGAGAGGTATCGTTGCCTGCCGTTGAATCCGCCCCTGAACCGCCGCTGTTCTGGTTCCACACTTCGAGCGTACGGGTCATCGATTCCGGGTTATACTGGAAGACGATCACGTTGGGAATGGGGCCGAGAAAACGCTCCGAGAATTCGATCAGGGCGCCTTTGAGGAGCTTAGGGGAACGGGAGTAGCCGGTGGGCATCGGTGGGATTATTTATTGTTTTTTTAAAGGTTCATATCCAGTTACGATTATGTTCTCTTAACTGGCTGTCAACCGTGTGCAAAGGTCATGGTAATCCTGTTCGAAAGAGGCAGGACATGCAGGTACCGGGTAACCGCACGATTGAATATCCGACCCAAACTTTGGTATTCTTTGCAGGGAACAAATGAAAAAAAGCTGTTCATTTGTCAGGGTTCCCCCGGTAGATTGGAAACGCAGTAACATTATTGCAGTTTGTACCAACGGATGCAAGGTGGGTCCGGCATTATACACGAATTCCCGGTGTCTTCCCGCAAGACTTCTGCTTGTCGTGGCAATGTCGGCACATTCGCCTAAACGCATAAAGGCGGGCCATACCTGCCTGATGACATCATCAGCCAAAGGGATGAACTCCCGTTGAAATATCAACAATTGGTCAGCAGTTGAAGCGGCCGTGGTCAGATGTTGTTCAATCGAATTGATCGACTGGAAAGTTAAAGCAGCATTGCTGTTGAAAGTTCTCAGGTCGCGGTAATGCCTGTCATAAAGTGATTCCTGTTGATGAGAAGCCGGATTGACCACTGAACGATCGCGCAGCCCCCAGGTATGGCCTATTTCACGGAACTGGTTCCACAACTGTGTGCTGAACCTTCTTTCACCCATCGAAGAATCACCTGCTTCATTATGCATGACGGGCGTAACCCCATAACGGGTTTGTCCGATGGCAGCAAAGCATGTTCCCACTGATTGTATGATATCTGCATCCTGAATGCCACTAATTGGGGCGCTGATTTGATTATTACTTAGCACAAAATGTCTGTTAAGTGCTGGTTCAATCATTGCCAGGATCACATGGTCAAGGCTGGTATAAATACTGAAATGGAGATTAAGTGTTGCATGGTGCGCCACGCGGTAAATTTCATAAGCTGTCATCACGGCATAAACACCGCAGTCGCGCGCAACCCTGCCTATCAGATCTGTAGGAAAATCGGAAGCAAGGTAACTGGTGCCAAAGTCCCGGATGTCATACTCGGTATGAAATGTATAGTTTTCCAGGTAACGCTGGATAATGCCCAACAATGCAGGTAGGGCATTGGCAGTGCCATGCTGCCGTTGCAGTCCGTCATAAACGGCAATCCATAACCTGGCTCTTTCATCCCGGCTGTTCCAGTTAACCGATTGTCCGGGAAAAGCCGCTACCACCTCAGGGAACTGGAAAACCTCATTTACCAACTGCTCCTGTCCCCGCAGCGTGTCAAGCAACCGTGGCATCTCGATGGAATAGTATGGATGCTCGGCAATTTCATCCGGCCTTGGCGCACCCGGCAACGGTCGGATGGATTCCGAAACACCATTATTACCTTGCAGGACAGGATTGGGATTGGCGGCTGTAGGCACCGTGGTTGTTATTGTAAGGCCGCGTCCGGTTGATCCGGACAAAAGGATTGCACTGTCATGCAGCGCCGTGTCCAACTGCCCATCCAATATGCCGTATTGTGTTGCAGCCTGGGTGTTCCCTGCCAACATTGCCTGTCTTTGCCTTACGATATAAAAAGTAACGATCCCTCGAATGGCCTGGTATAATTGGGCATAGGACATATACATCAGTATGTGGAGAATTCCAAAATTTACGGAATCTGCATTTTCCCGGCCAAATCCTCTAACTGCCTCCGACATCCGCGTATCGAAATCAGAAGTCATATGAAGGAGCAGGATCTGTGATAGATAGAAAGCATTCTTGAGCAGATCAATAACTGTCGCATGATCTCCCCGCGATTCCTCTACATTTGCCCGATTTAACAAAGCCTCGATCGGGTGGTCAGGAGTAAAGCACAAATTTACAAGGGTGCTATTCGTTGCAAATCGCTGCATCCAGGCTGAACTTACGGCATTTAACACGGAGATGGCCTCGGTTCGAAATTGCGCTTCAAGCAACCGGATTACCAGGGGCACCCCCTGGGTCAGCATATCTTCCGTTGACATCATGAGAATCAGATTCCTTACTAATTCTGTTATCATCATATGGTTGTTCGTATCCAAACGATGATTGATTTCTGCAAGGATTTCTGTGGAATTGGTAGGTCCGGTTAAAACATCCCTACTTAAGATACCGGAATGATCAGTGCCTTCCTGTTGTTGCACATGGGTGAGCTCATGTGCGAGCAAACGTTTGCCACTCTCGGAATGGAGGTTTTTTGTTTCCTGGCCAAAATAGATATCGCTGCCATAGGTGAATGCCCTAGCATGAATCCCCCTGTTCATCTCCGCCGCCCGGCTGTCAGCATGCACCCTGACCCCCGAAAAATCTGCACTGAAGGCATTTTCCATGAAGTTCCTTGTCCCCTCGGGCAAGGGTGATCCGCCGCCACGGGTGGCATGGAGGGCTGAGGAAAAAGCCGGGGAAATATTCATAGAATCATTGCCTGACGCAGCTTTCCGCATTACAGTTCCCCTCCTCTTATTCTCCTCATCACAATTGGTGCATTTCCGTTGCACCGAGCGGCCGATCAACCCGGTAACCGGCGTTGCTTCTGCCCCTGGCGCAGCCATCCGCATCACCCGGCCGGCCATGGCATCCGCCTCCTGCTCATAGCGATCGCCCGGATTATTCAGCCTGAGTTTTGGCTGAATCGCCTTCAATGGTCTGCCAATTTCCGTCGGGATAGAATTCCCGGACAATAAGGACTGATTGATCAAGAGATTTGGCTTATTTGTTAAAATGAAAAATGATCACATTCAGAATGGGGCTGGGAAAATGTCCCGGGAATTCAATTGGGGCGCCTTTCACGTGGGTCGGGAATGGGGGTGCTAAACCAGCAGAGAGGAGAGACATTGCTTTGTTTGCATGTAACCGCGTTTGCAATTTCCTCAAAGTTTTTATAACCAGTTTCACATATCTTATTTCAAAATTGCCCTGTTTGACTTATATTTCACTGTTAAAAGAACCTTACAAGGATTACAACTCCAAAAACCGCAATTATTATAAATCGATAATACCTGTGCAAAAGAATCCATATACGAGGTAAGGTCTATACAGCCAACGCTTCCCCATTCTGTTCCACCATGTATAAAAAAACCTCCTCTTCCAAAAGTATGAGTCGAATGGAATGTATGTATAGTTATTCTTTTTTTCCCCCAGGCGGGATTGGGTGGATTATAAAACCTATACCCAGTGTTAACCAACTGTCTGGGATCAAGCCAATAAACTCCTTCAGGGATCGGACCGCCCGCTACATTTTGTCTAACAATGCTGTAGTCAAAAAATTCAATACCCTGATCATCAATTTGTTTAGGTCCTGAAACAGCTGGATAGCAATCGCTTCTTCCACCACTAAAGCACAAACTTTCTCCATTGAAAAGCAATTGAGAGTCACAATCTGGCAACGTTGAATCTTCTCTTTCTGCCAGGTATGTTTTCAAAGATATTATCTTATTTTGAACGGTATTTTTCCATCCGGAATTGGGGTTTTCTATTAAAAATGTCTCCAGTCTTGTAATCTCATTTTTTAATTCCTCAGTAGTCCCATTTCCTACTATTGAATTTGGGATAGGATTTATATCATCATCAGTTCGACTGATAACCCCTTGTTGTTGTAAAGTATGTTTCAACTCATGTGCCAACAAAGTTTTACCTGAGAATGTATTAGGGGAATATTTCCCCCTCCCAAAATAAATATCATTCCCATAAGTAAATGCTTTTGCATTAATCCCCCTGTTCATCTCCGCCGCCCGGCTGTCAGCATGCACCCTGACCCCCGAAAAATCTGCACTGAAGGCATTTTCCATGAAGTTCCTTGTCCCCTCGGGCAAGGGTGATCCGCCGCCACGGGTGGCATGGAGGGCTGAGGAAAAAGCCGGGGAAATATTCATAGAATCATTGCCTGACGCAGCTTTCCGCATTACAGTTCCCCTCCTCTTATTCTCCTCATCACAATTGGTGCATTTCCGTTGCACCGAGCGGCCGATCAACCCGGTAACCGGCGTTGCTTCTGCCCCTGGCGCAGCCATCCGCATCACCCGGCCGGCCATGGCATCGGCCTCCTGCTCATAGCGATCGCCGGGAGTGTTGACCGTAAGTTTCGGCTGAACCATCAATTTTCCCATGCCGGGTGACTTGAATGGCATTATATCCGAAGGACTTTTATGAAGGATTGAATTCATAGATTAACAAAGGATGAGAATCTTTCTTATTTGGGTGCTTCATCAATATAACTCCTGGGAGCGGGGCTGGGACTGGGAACCGGTGCTGCCTGAGGTACGCCCGCACAGGATTGATTGTCGGGAGTCAGTTGTTTTACATCTGATGTATTACTGTTTACCGGAAGAATAAGCTCCAATGGATCCGTGGTATCAGGTGAAACATAACCGATTTTCCCCCTGCCTGTAATTGTTTTTCCGGGTGTGCTCCAGTTCAGGCACCAGATAACTTCATTTATAAATCCTTTTACACATACCTGAAAAGCATTGCTGATCGCATCAAGTAAGGAGACACCAGTGCCGGCATGACAACCCACTAAAACAATCGAAGAACCGGGGGCGAATTTTTTCCTGAGAGGAACAATGGCATCCATTTTAGCGCTTAATTGGGTTGTACTGATACAATTGTCATCGGTCACAAAATCAACGTCGGGCGGAGATTGAACAAGGATTCGGCCTCCAAAGGAGAACATCGATGAATTTGAGTGACCTATCAGATAAAGATCGGTGATGGAATTATCTGCTTTTGATGAGAGTGCATTCAAAAAACTATTGAAATCAGAAACTCCGTTTGTACCCCCGGAGGCCAGGGCGGAAGCCTTAAAATCGATTGTTGAAGGTGTCCATGTGTTTTTTTCAGCACTTGTGACCTCATTCAAATCAGACGAATATGGCCGGGGGTAACCATTGCTGTATAAAACTTCCCGCTGAACCATTTTCCGTTTGATACCTCCCTGCTGAACCGTATGGCTTAACTCATGCGCCAGTAATCTTTTGCCATTTTCAGTGTGTGTATTGTATTCACTTGTGTTAAAATAAATATCACTCCCATAAGTAAACGCCTTTGCCTGTATGCCCCTGCTCATCTCAGCCGCCCGGCTGTCTGCATGCACCCGGACACCCGAAAAATCAGTACTGAACGCGTTTTCCATAAAACTTCTTGTTGACCGGGGTAAAGGTGAACCGCCGCCTTTTAATGCATTTAATGAAGAAGCAAACGAGGCTGAAACTGACAAACCGCCACCTTCGCCAGATTCTTTGCGCAGGATGTGCTTTTTCTCTTCTTCCTTTTCGCAGGAAAAACATTTCCGTTGCACCGAGCGGCCGATCAAACCTGTTAATGGCTTCGTTTCTGCCCCTGGCGCAGCCATCCGCATCACCCTGTCGGCCATGGAATCGGCCTCCTGCTCATAGCGGTCGCCGGGGGTGTTCACGGTCAGCTTAGGCTGCACCGCCGCTGACGGTGTCAGGTGGTTTATAGCCCTTTTTAACCCGAAAGCTTCAGAAGTTATATTCAGCAGGGAACTCATGGTGCGTTACATGGTAAAATTGATTTGCCGAAGGATTTGCGAGGCAATCCGGTCGGCCATCAAATCGGTATTTTCATCGAAGGAACCTTGCATTTTAATCTTTAATCCGGGGATATACCGGTCAGTCGTACCGGCAGGCAACGCCGCGGCAACCCTTTCCGCCACCGCTTTTGCCAGCGCTGTGCCGGCCTCTTCACTCATTCCCGGTACCCGTATCTGCAATTCGTCGATCTGCATCATGGAAGTTAACTAAAATTCTGGTAAACCTGTCTTCCCAGCCCTTTCCCCTCCTTGGCCAGCTCCCGTTCAAGGCCCCGGAGCAGGTGGGTCATTTTCAGTTCGCACTTTCCCCTTCGCGCCATAAAGATGGCCGATAACACCGACTGTTTGATCTGGGCCCCTGTGATTTCCACCAATCCCGCAAGCCGGAACAGCTCCTGGTCAAATTCGCGTACGATCATCTCCCCGGCCAGCTCCCCGATGATCTTCCGCCAGATCACGTTGCGCTGCTCCGCATCGGGCCGTGGAAAATCGAGCTGGTAACGGAACCGGCGCATGAAACCGCTGTCGATGTTCGATTTCCGGTTGCTGGCAAGGAGGATGATCCCTGGATAACTTTCAATCGCCTGCAACAAATAGTTGGTGTCGGTGTTGCCATACCGGTCGTGGGCGTCTTTGATCTCGGTCCGTTTTCCAAACAGGGAGTCGGCCTCGTCAAAAAGCAACACCAGGTTCATATTCGATGCACGGGAAAGAAGGCGTTCAATATTTTTGGAAGTTTCCCCCACATATTTACTTACTACCAGGGAGAGATCGATACGGAAAAGATCGAGCTTCAGCGAAGCGGCAATCACCTGCGCCGCCATCGTTTTCCCGGTTCCGGGGCTTCCTGTGAACAACCCGATAAGGCTCCTTCCCTGGGGGAACAAACGCCGGGCGTTGGGCTGTTCCCAGAAGAGGATCCGCTCACTGGCCTCAAAGATGAAATCTTCAAGCCCCTCGCGGGTGTTGTCAGGAAGGACCAGGTCGTCAAAGGTAAACTCGCTGGTCAGATGGCGGGCCAGGCTTCCCAGTATCCTGGCCGAATCGGCATTCAATGATTTACAGGTATCAGGAATAGTGGAAATCATCTTTTTCCCGGTGGTCACAATCTGCCTGATGGTGGTCTCATGCCGCAACAACATCTCCAGCATCTCCTCTTGCGGCCAGGTTCCTGAGGCAGGAACATGTTTTTTCCACAATGCCAGTCGCTCCTCCACCCCGATCCGGGGCAGGATGACACGCAGGTCGAGGAACCCTTCCGCAGGCGCCAGGTGATCATCCGTCCCGCCGGTCACAAACTGTACCGGATAGGAGGGAATGGAGGAAGACCAGTACCGGTCAGGTAAAGTATCGCCATACCATGCCAGGGCGCTGCCTGAAAGAAACGCCTGGCGCTGGGCAAACAGGTAGACCTGGTTCCAGGAGGTTTCGGGTATCCTGTCGGCATCCAGCGATAACAGGGGCAATCCGAGCCCCTGGCTGGCAATGGCGGCAAAACTCCTCCTGCCTGAGCCTTCCGCACCCGCGACAAAAACACGAAACTGGTTGCAAAACCCGTTGCCGTTCATTTTGTTGATCTCATAAACAGTCCGTTCCACAGGCCACTGCCGGAGGGGTTCAAAAACAGGCTGCACAGAGGTGTAACCGACCAGTGTTTCATCGATCTCATTTTCTCCAAGAAGCCAGTTCCGGATGAAGGGATCGCATTCGAGGGAGCCGGGTTCGCCAGCGCGGAAAACAGATTCCCTGACCAGTCGCCAGACCTTCAACGGGGAATCTGACGGGATGACAATGCTTTCACCATAACCGAAAAGTTTCGCCACCAGCGCTTCTGTTACATAGGCACGTCCCGAATGATCCTGCAGGTAGGCAAAGACCCTGCCGAGGTTGGGATCGACACCAAAGGCAAAGCAAATCTGCAGGATGTCGGATTCAAACCGGCTCAGTCCGAAAACTTTCGAAAGTATTGCCAACCGCGAGTTCCGGCTTTTGAAAATAGCCTCTTCCGATGCTGTGATCCTGCCGGAGAGCTCCTTCATCGCAGGATCCCTTTCATAATATTCCCTTTCAAACGTGGCGATATCCCTGTTCAGCAGGTAGCCGTCTATCTCCGTATGGGCAGTGAATCCATCCTGTTCGTTTTTACTGAGGTCAGCCCATATATTACGGAGCCAGCAGACACGCCTTTGCGACAACAACCGGATACGCTGAAGGATCAGTTCAGTCATATTGCCGGGTGCAACTTGCGACGGCGGAATAATATCCTCTGTAAATGCTTTCAATGCTGAAGTTAATTACCTGTCGGGTGAAATTCCAATCAGGGAATGTTGACCCATTTTGGCTGCGATTCGATTCCCCTGACCATTACCCTCAACGCGACACTGCCGTGGATTCCCGGCGGCGGTATCAAACTGATGGTTCCGGGAGCCGGCCCGGTGATGGTAAATTCTCCGCCGGTGGTCGCCCCGGCGGGATTCAGTGACAGTTTTTCTTCTCCCAGATAGACCTGGACATCCCTGGCATCAAGGTCAGGGTCGTAAAACAGGTACCCCGTAAGATCGTAGATTCCCGGGAGACCCGGGAGGAACGAGTCAACACTGGGGATGACCGAAAAAGGGAAGAGGTTGGAAAGTTGTTCAAACTTTTTTATCGTCCCGCCCGGCAAGCTCCTTTGCTCGGTTTTGCACACCTCCGCGGAATAAAGTCCCGGGATCATATTTTTTATGGTCCCCGATTTAACCAGTACCGCCGTCGGCTGGAGCGTTATCGCGAAGGCGGTTTCCGAGATCCAGGCTACATCCCATGCGGATCCGCTGACCAGGGCCGGTTCATTCCAGAGAGGACTCAGGATCAATATGGTCAGGTCCTTGCCGGTAAAACCGGAACCTGAAAACCTGATCCTGCTGGAAATTGAGGGCGGACCGGCACCCGCTGTCATCGCCTGGGCTGGCCGGATGGTCACCTGCCGGGGATTGGGATCTCCCGGCACAAGATATTCCATGGTGTTTTCGCTGGCGGTAATGCGTGGGGCACGGTCGGTAAAAATAAAATTTCCATAGGAGAGCACCCTCCCGGAGATGGAGGTGGGTACCTCGGGCTGGAGAAAAACAACCGAGACTTCGTAATAGGACGAAAGCCTTACGGCTGATTCGGCTGCAGCCCAGTACTGGATCGATTCGGCCGGGGTCAGGTGCTGCATCGAGATTTTAATATCGATATCCTTTTGCTGGTAAGAACCGGCAGGTGCGTTTTTCAGGGTCGTCCTCCTCACAGGCATGTCATGCAACGCTTTCATCGCAATACTCATCAGCATTTGTTCTTCATAGGCATCCTCTTCGCTGTTAACCTTTTTTTTATTGCAGGTGAGCTGGTAAAACAGGCTGAGTCCCATTGGGGTGATGGAGACGGGCGGATGATCGGTTCCGGCTGGCGGGTAATTTTTATAATGGGAATTTTCCTGTACATGATACAGGTAGAAGCTAACCCCATCTTTTTCCTTTGTAACAAGCTCAGGTATTACGTCTACCGGATAGCCTGCATGGGATATTGCCTGCTGGATTACCGTGATGATCGTTTCGGTGATCTCGTCTAACGTCGTATAGTCCATATTACATTTGTCCTAATCCGAACCGGAGCCTGTTGGTGTTTCCATGATTTTCCTCCGCTGACTTCTGTACGACCCGCGTGATGATCTTCTGCGGCTGGGTTGGCGGAGGAAGTGCTATTTCCACGGTGATCTTCCCGATCACGAGTTTCGGGGCTGTTTCGCTCTTCGGTTCACGGGGGTTGTTTTTTTCTTCACGGGAAGGAATAGAGGGCTCACGGGGCATGATTTCCCGTATTGAACGACCTGGCGGGTAATTTCTTACCGGAAGATTGCCGGTACCGGGCACTTTTTTTGGAGTGGTTTTTTCCGGGATATCTTCATCGCTGACATGGATTGCAGGCCCTGGTTTAGGCCCCGGAGGTGCCGTTTTTTGCGGTAACATACTGGTTTTGGGATGGGAAATACCTTGTTCAACAGCGTTTTGCACGGGATCCTGTTCAAAAAGCATCCCGGTTGGCTGCCGGGCAGAACTTCCGTCAGGAACGGGGGGGTGATACGGGATCACGGGAGGTTTTTCCATTACCTTTTCGCGATTGCCGATGCGTTCCACATGCCGGGAAAAATACTGGACCATCCGGTCATTGTCAGCCATAACAGGCCCTGTCGCAGGATGAAGGATGGCTTTTGCAGCAGGGGAGGGATCCACGGGGGAAAAATTCAGGTTTCCCTCTATTGCTTTCCCCTCCATAGCTCTCCCTTCCAATTCTCCCTCCTCCTTGCTTCCCGTGTTTTCCCCGATGCCCGTTTCAGCCGGCCCGATCCATTCTTCGAACCCATCCGGGAAGGGCGCTTCTGCAGGTAGGGCGAAGGATGGGGATAACAAGGGAGTCAAACCGGATTGTTCAACCGGGGTGCCTCTTGCCACAATTCCGGCCAGGTAACTGTTCATGGTTTATTAATTTGCATTGATCAGGGCAGCGTATTTCTTTCGCAGGCTCCTCGGCAAAGAGACGATCTCCTGGTGAGACCAGTGATACCGGGAGGCAATAAGATGGACCTCTTCCTCGAGATCCTGCCTTTCCCGCAAAAACCGGGTCATGAAAAACGACTGCATATCAAACAGTACTTTTTGAACCTGGCTGCATTCAGGGCACACGGCATTCATTTCCTGGCTCAGCAGCGGTGCGATATCTGCCATTTTCAGCTGGACTGTTTTCCCGTCGGTTTCAGGGTCGCCGCTGATGAGGCAACGTTCAAGCATCATCTTTTCGGCGGTTTTTGCATCATATCCCGATGTGGCCAGTTCATCCGCACCGGCAGGAAGCCGGAAACGGATCCCGGGTCCGGCCTCATAAATTCCATCTTCGGGAATCTGAACCTGCCCGGGATGAAAATGAGCAAGAAGGTCGTCAAGGGAAAAGTCAAGATCGAATTTTTCCTGGCAGCCTTCACAGGCGAGGGTGGAGGCGATTTTCGTTCCATAAAGCGAGATGTAGAGCCTTGCGATCAGCCGGTCCCTGTCGGCAGTAACGATGCGGTTGGCATGAAACCCTTCGGGAGCCGTCTCCTTGATGATCAGCGGCTCCAGCAGTGAAAGCACCCCGGCGGTATTGTTCTCCCCGGCCGACGATTCGTCGGCTCCGGTTAGTTCTCGCATGGTAATTCCCCTGGCGCCGGGGGTGAAATAAAACGGGATAAACAGGCTGTTCAATCGGCAAGGTTTTTTTGATTAAGTCTGCGAGGGTTCCGGCACTTCCGTATCACGCTCCCAGCCTTCATTCTGAAGTACCATTTGCTCGATGGCCACGGCATGGGCGTTGGCGTCGAGGTCGGGGAGGGCCTGGTATGTGGAAACCCAGCAACGGTAAACCTTGTAGGCCTTGGCTACAACCCCCTGCTCGTTCAGAAGTTCAATGATGAGATCCTTCCTGAAATCTTTCAGCGAGATGACCGAATCACCCTCCACATTCCACACCTTCTTCGCCCAGTTCTCAAACTCCGGATCATGGGTTACGCCTCGTTCCAGGGTAATCGGTTCGAACTTCCAAACGCTTGGCGTCACCCTGGAACTGCTGGGGTCGCCCCCTTCGCGGTGGGTCACCGGCTCGGTCGATTGTTTCAGGGCTGTTACCTTGCTCACCCCGGCAACCACTTTGCCATCCCAGCGGATACGGAACTTGAAGTTCTTATAAGGATCAAAACGATAGGCGTTGACTGTAAATTGAGGAATTGCCATAATACTGTGTTTTTAAGGTTATACCTGGATTTGACCTGACATTTGCTGTAAATAGAGAACGACGAATTCTGCCGGTTTAAGCGGTGCAAAACCAACCCAGATGTTCACGATCCCGAGGTCGATATCGTTCTGGGTGGTAGTTTCGCTGTCGCATTTGACAAAATAGGCATCCTGCTTGGTTTTTCCCTGGAAAGCTCCCTGGCGGAAGAGGTTGTGCATAAATGCGCCGACGTTCAGCCTGATCTGTCCCCACAGGGGTTCATCGTTGGGTTCAAACACGACCCACTTCAACCCGCGGTAGAGACTCTCTTCAATAAAGAGGGCTGTGCGGCGGATGGGGATATATTTATACTCGCTTTGAAAACCATCATCCCCGTCCATCGTTCGAGCGCCCCAGTTCACGATGCCATTTGGAAAGATCCGGATGGTGTTGACCGCATGGGGATTCAGCTGGCCGTTTTCCTGGTCCGAAAACTTGTATTCCAAGCCATTGATGCCGCGAAGATCTGCCTCCGTGCCTGCAGGGGCTTTCCAGACCCCGCGGCTGGCATCGATGCGGGCCATCAGGCCGGCGATGGCGCCGCTTGGGCCGGTTTGTACCGACCTGCCATTCTCATTCAGCGTAAGGCGTGGATAAAAAACCGCGCTGTGATCTTTCACCAGGCCAATTCTCTGGCTGTTGACACCGACCGAGGGATCGGTCGCCTGCTGTGCCGTAGTCCAGGTTTCAGGAGGATCAATCAGCAGGAATGCCCGTCGCTGCTGGCAATAAACGCTGGCAGGCCCCCACAGATTTGTAGTGTCAGCCGCTGATATTCCCGAATCTTTCGGCAGGATCATCAAATTAAACAAATCCACCTCTTTGTCTAGAACGTCATAGGCCGCACTGTAATCGGAAAGAAGGGGCGGATTCCCGTCAATGCCTGCAATCCCGGTGCCCTGGAAAAAACCTTTACCGGTTGCCCCGAGACTATAATACCTCACATTGCGTTGTTCAAAGTTGGCTCCGAAATCGGTTCCGCCACCACCACTTGTGGTCAGCAGGGCTGCGTAATTATCTTCACCGGAATCGGCAAGGATGGCCAGCCTCGAACCCCAGATGCGGGCGGACCATTTTAGTTTGGGATTGTTTGCTTTTTCATGGTTGATGGCCTGCGCAATTATATTCAGCTTTTCCAGGATCCCATTGTTGTTTCCCGTTATGCTGGGCGCAGGAGTCGTCCCGTCCTGGTACATGTACGACCCGCCCGTTGTCAGTGCGTAAGATCCGGTAAGGGAAATCGGCACACCATCGATGGTCAGGGTGTTAAAAGCGGTCTGTGCATAATCGGCAAAGGTCAGGATATCTGACAATTTTAATACGATCCCGTTGGGAGCAGGCCGCGCATCAGCATACCGGGGCACCTCCACTCCTCCCTGCGCCGAACCCAGCATAAGGGCTTTTGCCAGATCCTTTACCGGAGAAGGTTCGATATAAACATCCCCGGCAGGGGAGGATATTTTGAATTGTAGCGTTGGTGCGGGAAGCAGTGGTCCCGCAACAAAATCCACATTCACAACAGTACCGCCGGGGAGTGCGTTGGTTAACAGTATCTGAATATTTGAGGCTATTGCCCCCGGGGCCCCGGTCAAAGGCAATATCGATGATAAATCAATCGGGATAAATGGCCCCCCATTGACACTAATCCTGAAACAGGCCCCCGCCGTTAATATTGCTCCCAGGTCGGTCCGGAAAGCGCCGGCCGATGAATTGATCAAAGGACGGCCTGACAGGGTATAACCTGCCGGAGGTACGGTCGGTATAGCAGGAGGTTTGGGAGTATAAAGGTCAGCTGCATTGACCAGCTTTGAATTTCGTGTAAGAAAGTCCGCGGCATACCTGGGATGTGCCGGGTCCATGCTTAATCCCGGCCAATACTCGGTATCGGCCTTCACGGGCTGCCCCGGATTATTGGAATCCCAGCGGAAGATTTCAGCATTGAAGGTCGCCTCAGGCTGAGGCCCGCCATAGGTGATGTTGATCCTGATATCGTCGCCAAAAATCCCGGGTGATTTTGCGGTAAAGGTGAGAACGCCAACCATTGCTGAATTTTTCAGTGTAATTCCGGAAGATGTTGCACCATTTGCGATCCTCATCACATAACAAACCGTTCCCCCGTTCAGAAAAAACAGCTTCACGGAACGGGCCAGGTCGCTTTTATCATAATCGGCGGAAAAATTCCTGCTGAAATCGCTGTAACTGAAGCATAGTAACGGGGTATTGAGGGTGCCCTTACTCGATCGGCCGATAAATACTGCAATTGAAGTGCTCACTCCGGTTATCGTTCGCACCCCGCTTGGCACTTCCTGAACATACACTCCGGGATAAGATGTCTGTACTGCCATAATATTTTAATTTTAAGGTTGAATAATAGGGTTGATGATGGGTGAAAAAGGGAGGTTTATGAAAATTTCCTGCAGAATGAAAATCGGATGGGATTATCTGCCGCGCCGGGAATACATGGCTTCGCTCTTTCAGTCACAGCCGGTTTTCATTTCTCATGAAAACGAACTGCTCCCGGCAACTGGTTTTGAAAAGCAACAGGGCATTCAGGTTCCCGGGTTTCTGACTGTTAAACCAGGAAACAGATTGCAATATACAATGTAAAATGACTGTTGTCAATATGTTAAGGTTTTCACAATACTTTTTTAACATCCGGGTTTAATATTTCCTCCTTCCATTTTACCTCTTTTGCCTATGCAGCCGAATGTGCATTTCAATTGTTAAAATTTTGCAGCGGAGACTAAAATATGTGACTTGTTAAACTTATAACAGAACGGGGGAGTGTAAAATTTACTATCTGATCATGTCCGGCAAATGTTTGGTATATTATAGGGTGGTTTTTCATATGGCCGTACAAACGGGTTTGATTTATTCCCATTGCGGAAGTTCCGGGTGAACAAAAAGGGGAATAATTGACGGATCGCCCGGCTGCCTGCCGGTTTTTCGGGAGGTTCCAAGTGGATGTCTGACGGAATAATGTTAACCGGCTCTTTGAAAGTTGTAATTTTGTAATTTGATTGAGCGCAATTGTACCTTAATAATCTTGGAACAACCGAGGCTAAGCAGGCTGGCCGCCTCATGAAAGGCACGTTAAAAAAATCGAGGAATGAGCGTAAAACTGCGGATTGTCTGAGGAGCGAAGCGACGAGTTTCCGCAGTTTAGCGAATGACGAAGATTTTTAGTGACTTTCATGCAGCGGTGACTTTTCTTTGCTACTTTCTTTTTGTGGTAGAAAAAGAAAGTAGAGGTAGTAATAAAAGAGGTTGTCGATTACCTTTGCGACAGTCCTTTCAATTGCAAGGGAGGGCTGCAGTATTGTAACCGGTACAATTGTATGTAGTCAATTTTGTAAAACAGAAAACGCTGAAAAAAATCCGGAATATGGTTGGAAAAAGGCAACCGGACACCTGTTGCCCCATGCGGGATATCCCGGAACCATTTAGGCAATAAAATTGTTAAATGAAGTTATATATAAGAAACTTGTTGAATCCCAAAAACCTTGCCAAAAATCAACCACAATGACACAAAGAAGGCACAATGATCACAAAGACTTTCATTGTGACCATTGTGTAAAACATTGTGACCATTGTGGTTAAATTTAACACCTTGAGAACGGGAACAGGATTCTCAGCAATAACCACAATATTTTAAACTGACACTAAAATAACAACATAAACATGGAAACAAAAAACGTAAAAGCTTTTGGAACGGAAGCACTTGATGCCCCGTTAAAACAAATGAACATCATGCGCAGGGAGGTCACCGCAACAGATGTAGAGATCGACATCCTCTATTGCGGGGTTTGTCACAGCGACCTCCATACAGCCAGGAACGACTGGGGTGGAACCATCTATCCTGCCGTTCCCGGACACGAAATTGTAGGGAAGGTCACAAAAGTAGGTAACGCGGTTACCAAACTGAAGGTCGGTGATTTTGCCGGCGTCGGCTGCCTGGTGGATTCCTGCAGGGAATGTGCCAGCTGCAGGCAGGACCTGGAACAATACTGTTTGACGGGGTCTACCGGGACCTATAACAGCAGGGACAAGCACCTGGGAACCCAAACCTTTGGCGGCTATTCTGAAAAGGTGGTTGTCGATGAGCACTTCGTGCTGAAGGTGCCTGCAAGCCTCGACCTGGCAGCCACGGCACCATTGCTTTGCGCCGGTATTACCACCTGGTCGCCGCTCCGTCACTGGAAAGTGGGCAAAGGCAGCAAAGTTGCCGTTGTGGGCTTAGGCGGCCTTGGTCATATGGCCATTAAACTGGCGAAGGCTTTAGGAGCAGAGGTGACGCTCTTTTCAAGAACAGCGGGCAAAAAGCAGGATGCCCTGGACCTTGGCGCAAATGATGTGATCCTCTCGACCGACAACGAACAGATGAATTCGGTAAAGGGAAAATTTGACCTGATCATCGATACCATTCCCAATGTTCATAATGTGAACCCCTATGTTACCACCCTGAAAATCAGCGGAACCCTGGTGCTGGTTGGTTACCTGGGCGGACTGGAGCCGATCCTCAACACCGTGCCGATGATCCTGGGCAGGAAATCGGTTGCCGGTTCAGTGATCGGCGGTATTGCCGAAACCCAGGAGATGCTTGACTTCTGCGGCCGGCACAATATCGTGTCGGAAATTGAAATGATCAACATCCAGGATATCAATGAAGCATATGAACGGATGCTGAAAAGCGACGTCCGCTACCGCTTCGTGATCGATATGGCCTCCCTTAAAAAATAATAAGTCAGGCTGCCTGCCTGTAGGCGCAGGCAGCCCGGCTTTTTTCTATCGTTGTTGGTGACTGGTTCCCCTTCAGGGACTATATCAATCA
The DNA here is from genome assembly GCA_037133475.1 of Bacteroidota bacterium. GTDB lineage: Bacteria > Bacteroidota > Bacteroidia > Bacteroidales > FEN-979 > CAIVAT01. The sequence goes on along the minus strand of JBAXOB010000009.1, from coordinate 36,975 downwards.
TAACATCAATGACCACAAAGAAACCCATTGCGACCATTGTGTAAATCATCGTGTCATTGTGGTTAAATAAACGTATTGACTATGCGGACCGGGTTCCAATGAAAAACGAAAAATCATTAAACAACACCTTATGCCTGTTGCTGGTTAAGAACAGGCTTACATAAACAGATCACCGGACTCCAGACCTTTTTCCACTATGAGAACAGATAAGAACGGCGTTACGCTGAAACCGGCCACCCGCTCCGATATTCCAACGCTTGTTGAATTCAGGATCATCTTCCTGAAGGAGATCCAGGGCCCATGTTCCCCGGAACCGGAAGCTGTTTTAAGGGATTCCTTAAAGGAGTATTTCACGAAATCAATGATGCAGGGCTTATTTATCGCCTGGATTGCCTGGGATGACGACAAACCGGTCGGCTTCAGCGGGATGGTGATCCGTGAACAACCGGGAACCCTGGCATTGCCGGGGGGAAGAACGGGCTACATCTTAAATATGTTTACCCTTGCAGCCTACCGTAAACTGGGTATTTGTTCCCTGCTTTTCGGGAAGCTCATCGCCGAAGCCATGAAATTAAACCTGGATAAGGTTGAACTGCATGCCACCAGGGAGGGCGAGCCGGTGTACAGGAAATTTAACTTCAGGGAGCCCCATGATGTCGCCCTGGAGCTGATCTTACAATAAGAAACAATCCCCGTTTCCGCCAGATCCTCCTCCCCGTCAGGCTATCCCGTTGACCGGCTTGCCGTTGACATAACAGGCCATCGCTGTCATAACTACCCTGGCATTATTCTCGCGGCCACCGGTGGGAAAATGGCTGATCCCAGCGTCATCCCTGCAAAACCGGAATACCGAAGGGGTAATCTGTTTCTTCAGGGTCTAAAGTTTTTCTTTATATTTACTGAATCAATATTTGGACCAGATGAACGATAACAGCAGCACAAAAGAGGAGTTGATGGCTGAGTTGCTTGGGCTGCAACAACAGTACGGCGACCTGAAAACACTCTATGAAAAGGATGTCACCGACCTGAAAAAGACCCAGGAATCCTTAAATAAATCCCAGTCGCTGTTAACGGCCAGTATTGAATGCCAGCAGGATACCTTTTTTTATTCCATCGACCGGAATTACAATTATTTATTTTTCAATAAGGTCCATGCCGGCTTAATGAAGCTTATGAACAACACGTATATTGCAGTGGGCATGAATCTGCTGGACTGTCTTCAGTCAGCGACAGAAAGGAAGAACGCTGCCGAAAACTATGAACGGGTGTTCCGGGGAGAATCATTTTCAGAGGTTCGCTCTTTCGGCATGGATGAGCCCGTTTATTATGAAGGTTTTTTCAACCCCATTTTCAACGGCGATCACGAGATTATCGGTGCCGTCACCCTTGGGAGAGATATAACCCCGAGGAAAAAAGTCGAATTTCAACTGGTGGAGAGTGAGAGAAGGTATAAGGCCCTTTTTGAGAACATGGAGGAGGGATTTTCCCTGCATGAGATCATTACCGACGACCAGGGTCATCCCATCGATTTCAGGTTTCTCGGTGTAAATAAGGCTTACGAGCATCATACCGGGATTAAAGCGGCAGATTGTGTCGGGAAGACCATACTCGGACTCCTGCCCCACTCTGACCGCCGCCAGATTGAAAATTATGGCAAAGTTGCCCTTACGGGTCAACCACTGGAGTTTGAATATTTTTCAATTACCTTTCAGCGGCATCTGCGGGTCAGGGCCTACTGCCCGCACCCGGGCCAGTTTGCAACGATTTTCGAAGACATCACCGAGCGGAAAGAGGCCGAAGCTGCCCTGGTGGAGAGCGAAGCCAACCTGAACGCCATGTTCAACATTACGGATGAATCAATATACCTGGTAGGGAAGGATGATACCCTGCTTGGTGTGAACAGGATTGCGGCAAAACATCTTGGATGCGCACGCGAAGAAGTTATCGGGCGTAAAGTGAAGGACTTCCTGCCTCCCGATATCGAAGCCGGCCGCCGCCCCTTCATCGACTATGCTTTCCGATCGGGTGTGAAGGTCAGTTTTGAAGATGAGCGCGATGGCTGCTGGATGATAAACCACCTCTATCCCGTTAGCAATGAAGCGGGAGAGGTCGTCAGGCTGGCAATCTACAGTCGTGATATCTCCGAACGAAAGCAGCGGGAGGAGGAGATTAAAAAGATGAATGATGAACTCCGCCGGGTGAATGCCGAAAAGGATAAGTTCTTTTCAATCCTTGCCCACGACCTGCGCAATCCCTTCAACAGCCTTCTTGGGTTTACCCAACTGATGGAAGATGACCTGCCCTCCCTCTCCCCGGATCAGATAAGGCTTATTTCAGGAAGTATGAGGAAATCTGCCACAAACCTCTACCGCCTGCTCGAAAACCTGCTGGAATGGTCAAGGCTGCAAAGGGGGGTAATTCCCTTCCTGCCGGTATCCCTTTGTTTACGCCCGGCAATAGCCCGGCATATGGAATTGGCGGAGGAGACTGCAGGGAGGAAAGGAATCGCGGTAGACTATGATATCAGCGAAGATCTGAAGGTTTTTGCCGTTGAAAACATGCTGGGAGGGATTATCCGCAACCTGGCCTTCAACGCCGTGAAGTTCACGCCGAAAGGAGGAAGGGTGCTGATTGCCGCACGACCCGTGCCCCGGGGATGGATTGAGATCTCCGTCGGCGACACCGGCATCGGGATGAACAAAGAGTTAACAGGTAACATTTTCAGGCTTGATACCGATACCGGCCGTAAGGGAACCGAGGGCGAACCGAGTACCGGCCTTGGTCTGATCATCTGCAAAGAATTTGTCGAAAAACATGGCGGCCGGCTTTGGATTGAAAGCGAAGAGGGCAAAGGAAGCACCTTCTATTTTACCCTGAAGGCATAAGACAGTACATCTGCTTTCCAAATAAACGACATGGATGAGGACCTTCCCAACCTGCCGCTTTCCGGGAGGAAAGCCGGTCTGGTGCGTATGCGCAAGCCCATGCCATTTGGCCTGGAAAAGTTAGTCCGCCGGGAAAAGGACGGGTTAACCGGCCATATTGAACAGTTTTGCCACCAGGAATGCCGCCGCCGCCGCCGTGATCCCGATGACCGTGACTTTAAATGCCCCGGCCAGCGCGGGCTGCCCCGTCACCCTGCTTTTGAAATATCCGAACATAAAGAGGCATAACACCGTCAGCATCGCCGATATCCATAACCCTTCGATCGGGGTCTTTGTGAAGAAATAGGCCGTCAGCGGGATAAATCCCCCCACAACATAGGAGAGGCCGATCGTGGCGGCGCTGTTGCGTGCCCTGTTGATATCCGGTTTTTCGAGCCCCAGTTCATACTTCATCATAAAATCGACCCATTTCGCCTTGTCCTTTGCCAGTTCATCGGCGATGATATGCTGCGTTGGTTCATTGATGCCATATTGGGCAAAGATATGCCTTACCTCTCCCTTTTCCTTTTCGGGAATTAGTTCAACCTCCTGCGACTCCCGTTTCAGCTCCGAATGGTAATGCTCCTGCTGGGTCTTCCCGGCAAGGTAGCCGCCCAGCCCCATGGCAATGCTCCCCGCGACGATCTCAGCGATGCCGGCGGTGATGACCACCGAATTATGCTGCACGGCCCCGCTTAAGCCGGCTGCCAGCGCAAAGGGAACCGTCAGCCCGTCCGACATGCCGATCACCATATCGGTGATAAAAGCAGAACTGCCCAGGTGTTCTTCCCTGTGCGTGATTTTAATGGTTGTTTTTTCAGACATCGGTGTTTTTGTTTTTATCATTCCTCCCGGCCCCAATCCCGTCCAAACCCTCCACCTGCCTCCCGGAAACCTTGCATCACAATATTAATCATTTTTTCCAACGCCCCCATCAACCCATCATCACATCATCTGATCATCCCATCAACACATCAGCACATCATCCCATCATCCCATCATCCCATCATCCCATCATCCCATCAACCCATCAGCACATCAGCACATCAGCACATCAGCACATCAGCACATTAACACATCAGCACATCAGCACATCATTAACAATATTAACTATATTTGCATCGTTAACTATATAAACACTGCCAATGGACAACAAGCAAATTCAATCGGACAGGATGCGGGGCTACTTCATCGATGCGGCAAAGGAGCTGCTGAAGGGGGAGGGGCTTCGAAGCGTCAGCACGCGGAGCGTGGCCGAAAAGGCCGGTTACTCCTATGCCACCCTCTACAACTATTTCAGGGACATCAACGACCTGGTATTCGAATGTGTCAAGGATTTTCAGTCGGAATGCCAGGTTTTTGTCAAATCAAAAACCCGTAAAGCCGCGCCCGGCAGGGAGAAGATCAGGGCGATCGCCCTTGCCTACATCGGCTATTTTGTCGAATATCCCGGTACCTTCGAACTCTGTTTCCTCGAGCGGATCCGCGGCATCAGCGACCGGAAGGAACTGACGGAACTCATCTACACCTTTCTCGACCGCCTGTGCGAAGAGCAGTGGACAATCCTCCTCCGCGACCAGGCCATCGAGCAGGAGACCATCGACCAGGTCCGCCGCCAGCTGCGCTTTGCCGTGATGGGACTGCTGCTCTTCTACGAAAATCGCGCCCAGCCGGCGAATTATGCAGATTTTACCATTATGGCCAACCAGGTGATCGGGGAGATTGTGGGGTAAAAAGACCCTGGTCAAAGGAGTAAAAACCATGCCAGGGGCAAAGATAACCTGGCCGGTGACCAGCAAACGGGCTATGCCGGCAACCTGTGTGAAACAACACATGCCCGGCAATGGATACCGGTAAATGAAGGTTAAATTTTCCGGATAAATTTAGCAGGACTGCCGAGCCATAATTCTCCTGACGACACATCCTTTGTGACAACACTTCCTGCACCGATCATTGAATTCGCGCCAATCACAACATGACCCAGTATGGTTGCATTTGCACCGATGGATGCGCCAGCCTGTATCACCGTAGTCTGGTATTCGGCCGGGTGGTTTTTTGATCGCGGATACTTGTCGTTGGTAAAGGTAACATTCGGACCGATGAAAACATCATCTTCGATTCTCAACCCGTCCCAAAGGTAGACGCCACATTTTACAGTCACATTATCGCCGATGATTACATCGTTTTCGATAAAGGTATGGCAATTGATATTGCAGTTTTTGCCGATGGTTGCCTGTTCCAGGATTACCGCAAATTGCCATATTTTGGTGGTTTCACCAATATTTTTGGACTGAACATCTGCCAGTGGATGAATGAAGACTTCCGGGCTTTCGTCTTTATTTACGATTTTAAGATTCATTTTTCAACAAGGTAAGTGATAACTTATTGCGAATTTTTATAGTGGAATTGTCTGTAAACAGCCTTACTGTCAGGACCGACTGAAAACAAAGACCCCTTCAGGGGGAGCCGCCACCGGCACTACGTTATCCTTTATCTCTGTTTGAAAATCAAGATTTGGCAGTGAAATTTTGGTGCAGGTAATGATAGTCCCAAAGGTATTCATTTATCCTTACATACCCTAACACTGAAATGTTAACGGACTACTGCCGGCGAAACTCCGTCATGAGGAAATCTTTTCAGGGATGCAGGGGTGAGCACCAAAGAATGGTATGGGTGGCATGCCTGCTTTTTTTTTCGCCGTATCTCCAGGCGCCTTAGTACCCTGTTTCTCCGGGCGCTTCAGCGCCATCCGCGACCGCAGGGAGTTCCCCGGCTTTTCAGCACCCTTCCCGACCGGCTGTGCAAGGGCATTGGACAATTCTCCTCCGCGACCGGGGAATTCACAGACTTTACCACCAGGGCATTACAGTTGATCGGATCAATTGCCGGTAAGAGAGTCGGATCGTGAGAAAAACAGGTAAGGTTATATAATCAGTTAGTTGCCAGATTATCCGATTTTCACGCTGGTCATGGTGAGCGATCCCATCACCGCCTTGTCGTTGAAGAATTCTGTTTTTTCATCTTTTTCCCTGAGGGCAAGGGCATAAAGCAGGGGCAGGAAATGTTCGGGGCTTGGGATGGCAAGGTCGAAGGCTTTGCCCTGGTTTTTAAAGTCGATCAGCGGGGCGTGGTCGTGGGCGGCGATCAGCCGTTTCATCTTCCCGTTGGCCTCGAGGGCCCAGTCATAGCCGAAGCCTGGGCTATCCAGTTTGCTCCAGTCAACCAGCCCGAGGTTGTGCACCATATTCCCGCTGCCGATGATCAGCACCCCCTTTTTGCGCAGGGGGGCCAGATGACGGGCCAGGTCGTAATGGTATTGCGCTGGTTTGGAATAGTCGAGGCTCATCTCCACCACCGGGATATCCGCCGCAGGATACATGCGCTTCAGCACGCTCCAGCAGCCGTGGTCCAGTCCCCACTTCTCATCCTGCCCCGCCGCTGCGGGAGCGAGCAGCCCGGCGGCTTCGCCCGCAAGGGCCCGGTCGCCGGGGGCGGGATATTGTACGTCGAACAGCTTCTTCGGAAACCCGCCGAAGTCGTGGATTGTCCTCGGCTGCTCCATGGCGGTGAAAAAGGTACCCCGCGTCTCCCAGTGCGCCGAGATGCACAGGATCGCCGCCGGTCTTGGCAGGGTGGCCGCCATCCGTTTCCATCCCTCCGAAAATTCATTCTCCTCGATGGCATTCATCGGACTCCCGTGGCCGACGAACAGCACCGGCATCGGCGCCGCGCTGCCCGGTGAGGAGGTCATTGCATTTAATTCGTTCAGTCTCATCGCAACTCCAGTTAAGGGAAATAACATTAATAATTTAAGGAAATTCTTTCTGTCCATTGTTCCGTAACGGTTAATCAATACCGTGTTGATTATTCACCTTCAATCAAGCCATCCGGGCCATTAATCCGGGGTGGCTCCTTTAAAACTCCCCCGATTCCTTATTGAATTATAGTTTGGCCTGCAAAGGCAGTTAATGGTAAAGCAAAACCTTTGCCAAGCAGGCAAGCCGCCTCATGAAAGTCACGTTAAAAAAACCGGGGAATGAGCGTAAAACTGCGGACTGTCAGGGGAGCGAAGCGACGAGTTTCCGCAGTTTAGCGAATGACGAAGGTTTTTAGTGATTTTCATGCAGCGGAATTTTTTTTTTGCTGCTTTCTTTTGATGGCAGCAGAAGAAAGTAGGTTTAGTAAAAAATGAGATTGCTCAATTACTGATATGACAGTCATTCGTTTGATGGCAGCAAAGGAGTGCAGCGCCGGTAATAACAAAGAATGAACCCTGACCAGTTCATCGTTCGTTAAGGTCAGGGGTCATTCTTGCGGCCGGAACCCGGCCTGGCATCAGCTGTTTATAGTTGGTGATGGGAACCGTCGCATAACGGCTTTGTTTTGGAGTGCTTGCATCCGCAGAAATAGGCTGTCCCTGATTCTGCCGGGGTGTGGCTCACCGGGGTGAATCCGCTCCCCTTGTGTGAACCGTCGCAAAACGGTTGATTCTTACTTTGACCGCAGGCACACCAGTAATAGGCTTTTCCTGCTTCAACCTCTACGGCGTAGGGCCCTTTCCGGGCAATTGTTGGTTCCATTGTTTTGTTTTTAGATGAAGGGTGAATGATGTATGATTCCGTTTGATGTTACTTGCCTAATCCCAACTGGTTCATGTAGGTCTGGTTATCCCAGAAAAGGTACTCCTCGAACATGATGCCATCTTTCCAGTGTCCGATGGTGCACATCGGCAGTTTGAACGACTTGCCGGTAGGCTGGATGAACTTGCCGCCGCCGATCGGCATTGGTTTGCTGAAGGTTCCCTCCATCACGCCGGTTACCGCCGTCCATTCGCCGTTGCTGCTGCCGAAACGTACCGGGTGCTGTTTGATCCGGGTGTCGGGGGCGTAAACGAACATGGCGCTAAGGTCCTGGATATGCTTTTCGATGCCGACCGTGAAATGTCCGTCGGGCCAGTTCACCTTTACATCCTTGGAATGGCTTTCGTGCAACCTGGTCCAGGCCTGGTTGGTGAATACGGTGAAATCGAGGGTATCGAAGGTGACCATGTTTTTGGCAACCACCTCTTTCCCTGCGGTCATCTCCCTGATCTGGTTTTTCAGGGAATCGAGTTCGGTTTTGCTTACCGTGACCTTATCGCCGCTGTTACAGCTGGTAAGGGCGGTTACCAGGATCGCGATGGCTGAGATGGCAAGACTCCTGACAATTGTTTTCATATTTTTCATATAGACAATTTTAAATGTGATTTTGTTTGTGTTTGTTGACGGTGCAAAGTTGCACACATCCGCGCGACTGCGGGTAACACAATCCGGTAAATGTGTTGTGATATCAGGAAATGAGGTTGTTCATCTCCAGTCTGAACTCGGTGGGAGTCTGGCCGGTCCTCTTTTTGAAAACAGTGGTAAAATAGGCCTTTTCGTTGTAGCCCAGCTCAAAACCGATCTCCGAAACGCTCTTGCCGGTATGCATCAGCAGGTTCTTGACCTCGGTGAGTTTCCGGGTTTCGATGATCTCTGAAACGCTCTTCTGCAGGATATTCCGGCAGATCAGGTTCAGGTTGCGGGCCGACATGAAGAGCTTTTCGGCGTAAAAGTCGACCCCTTCGGGCCGCCTGAAGTTCTCCTCCAGGATCTTTAAAAAGTTCTTGAAGGTGATGTTCTGGGTCTTCTGCAACCCCGAATCATCGGGTTCCAGCTTCTTTCTTTCCGACTCCACCATGGTGAACAGGGCCCCCAGCAGCTGCCTGATCACCGCATAGTCGGGAATGGCCTGCTCCATCTCGCTGTACATCATCTCGCACAGGGCGGGCATCCTGCTGAAGCAACTCCCCTGCGGCAGGGTGAGGTTGGCGTGATCATGGTAGTTTGAATAGAGCTGGAAGGTGGTTTCAGGGATGAATTCGCTTTTGAACTGAAGCATCCAGATGTCGCACCGGCCATCTTTCGGACCTGGCTTCACCAGGTGCGCCTTACCCTGGGCGACAAAGCTGATAAAGGGCGCCGGCAGCCACTCCATCCTGAAATCGATGAGATGGCCAATCTCGCCCTCCATCCCGATCAGCAGCTCCTCGTAGTCGTGAACGTGCGGCCCGTTGTCGCTCAGCGAACGTGCTTCAACCTCCCGGCTCCCCAGGCGCATTATGGTAAAAAGCTGCTCCATCGATGTAAAGATACGGTAATTGATTTAATTGATCAACGGCGCGTGGGAAAAGACCGGTACCGGGTTATACCTGTTGCAGGTTACCGTCACTTTTCAGCCGCCGCTTTTCGTTCCGGTATTTGGTAAGGTTGATCAGCAGCACGCTGGTGAGGATCACCACCAGTCCGCTTACCTGCAGCAGGGTCATATGTTCTCCTGCAAAAAAGACCCCCAGCAGCACGGCGATGACGGGGTTCACATAGGCATAGGTGCTCACCTGCGCCGCCGGGCGTACATGAAGCAGCCATACGTAGGCGCTGTATGCCGCAAGCGATCCGAACAACACCAGGTAGATCAGCGATAACCATGATCCCATTGTTACCGCCTGCCAGGCAAAGCCCTGCCAGTCGCCGGTGAAAAAACTTCCCGCAAAAAAGGCAATGCCTGCCGCCAGCATCTGCCAGGCCGAGCTTACAGTAGTGGAGCCGGTTGAATGGTATTTCGAATAGAGCGAACCGCCCGCCCAGCTCATGGTTCCGAGCATCAGGATGGCCAGGCCGATGATTTCATACGGATTGTGGGTGGTGGCGACAGCCTCCACCGCCTTCTCCCCGAACATCAGCACCACGCCGATAAAGCCGAAAACCAGTCCCGCGATGATCGACCGGCTGGTAAGGTTTTCCCTCCATTTCGGCACATCCAGGATGATAAACCAGAAGGGGGAGGAGGAGATCAGTACGGCCACCAGCGAGCTGGGAAGCCACTTCTCGGCCCAGATTACCGCCCCGGTGCCCCCCAGCAGCAGCATCAGTCCGCTGATGATGGCCGGTTTTACCTGTTTCCAGTTGCCCGGACGTTCCCCTCTCAGCAGGCACCAGCCCAGCAGCAGGATCCCCGCCATCAGGAAACGCAGCGCCCCGAGTATCATCGGCGGAAAATGCTGCAGGGCGACCTGGATGAAAAAATAGGTGGAGCCCCAAACCACATAAACCGTGGCAAAGGCGATAATCACCATCAGGGGGGAGACATGTTTTTTGGCGGCAACAGGCATCGTAACTTTATTAATATCCGGAATCACCAACCCCGGGTTTGTCTAAAGGCGAAAGATAGGAAAAAATACATTGCCAGCTCTTTTTTACTTACCTTGGGTATAACCCCCGGTTACCGGATGTAGTCTGTTTAAGGGTACCCGATACTACGCCATCAGGCGAAGATGTAACAAATCCGCTGGTTTATCAGGGTTGACCCTAAGGGAGCCTGTCAGCCCGAGGAGTTGGGTATGCCTATCTACCTGCCGTCGGTGAGCACCTGCCTGAGATTCTTCGGGTTGAACTTTGCGGCAATACCGGTAGCCGCCTTTATGGCAAGCGAGTGAATGTTGACGGCATAAACGGCCCACTTTTTGCCAAAAGATTCAGGCGCTTGCCGAATATAGCGGCCTGTTCCACAGCCGTAATCCACCACCGTTTATCCCGAACCGATCCGGAAGGGATCGGGTCTGTCGCGCGGAGATTTTACCAGTTCGGAAATTCTGAAGATAAGGGCCATGATTCTGAAGCCCTATCCGGGAATCCGGTCCAAATCATTGCCGCACACCACCTTTTTATTATCCTGTTTAATTTAGTTTTATTGATTGATCTCAATTGTACAAGTTATAACATATTGATCAGGCCATGGCTTGACCTTTTATGGGACTGTCATTGTATTGGAATAACCCAGACGAAGCAGGCAAGCCGCCTCATGAAAGTCACGTTATGAAAATCGAGGAATGAGCGTAAAACTGCGGACTGTCCGAGGAGCGAAGCGACGAGTTTCCGCAGTTTAGCGAATGACGAAGATTTTTAGTGACTTTCATGAAGCGGTGACTTTTCTTTGTTACTTTCTTTTGGTGGTAGCAAAAGAAAGTAAAGTTAGATCAAAAAATGTTCAATTATTATAAGGACAGCCCTTTCTACTATGTGGAAAAAAAAGAAAGTAATTAGATTAAAAGTGTTCAATTGCTTCAGGAACAGCCCTTTTTTAATGGTAAAAGAAGGGTAACATTCGTAACTGGTATGATAGCGATCAATCAAATTTGATTTTCAAAGTTACGCAAATCCTGTTGTCCGCTATTTTATAAAAAAAAGAAGCCACCCTTTCGGAGCAGCTTCAACGAGTGTTACAAGTTGTTGATGAGATTAGTTCCCGTCTGAAAAATCAGCAACAGAGGGCGTTACAGGGGACAGGGCAATGGTGCCGCAATGCTGGTTTTCACCGGATCCGAAATCGGCTTCAACCGGGGTGACAGGCGCCAGTGCGAAGATATCAGGGGTTACATTGGCGGCAACATCCGAAAAATCGGCCTCTGCAGGGGTAACCGGTGCAAGGGTGATCACTGCAAAGCCGGCATCGTTCACCTCTTCAAAGGTAGCTTCTGACGGTGTGGAGGGGGCCAGCGAAGTTTGAACGGTATTCAGTTCAGGGTTTGCTGCGGCTCCGTCGTTGCCGGCGAAAAGAACATTCAGGGAGAGGGTTAGAACTGCAGCCAGGATGATCGGTGTTGCTTTCATGTTTTCGGGTTGTTTGTGTTTGATGAAGCAAAGATATACCGGATCTCAGGAGGTGACCAGTTCACTTCGGCTGAACCGGGAGAACTCCCGTCGAACAGGGGAGAACTGCCGTTAAAAATTGCCAGCCGGACTGTTTTTATAAATAATGCCGTAGCTTCCTGACTTCTTGCACTTCTCAATTTCAGTGCGTTAACATTGATCAGGTACTTGAATTTAAATGACATAAAATTCATAATTGTGACTTTTGCCGCACTAATACCAGGTTAAAGTACGAAATACGAAGTACAAAGTACGAACGAAAGTGGGAAGTACAAAGTTCGAAGGACGAACAACGGCCGGCTATTCCCAAACTTTGTACTTCGTCATTCGTCATTCGTACCTCGTATTTCGCGTTGTACCCCAATAAATTACAGAAGTCAGGACTCCCGTCGAACAAGGGAGAAAACCCGGTAAAAATAGTCTGCCGGACCACTTTCATAAAAATGCCGTAACTTCATAGGGTATTTTGAGGTTCGGATATCATAGAGATATAATCCCTTAACAAATCAACCTGCAAAATCGTAAGCCATGAAAACCCTTAAGAAGAACCTGGTCCGCACGGGCATGTTGCTGCTCCTCATCGCCGCCTGGGGTATCGCCCTGTCGCAAAACAGCTTTGTAACCATCAACGGTACCCTGAAGGACAACAAGACCGGCGAGAAGATCCGGTACGCCACCATCGCGGTTCCCAACACGGGCATCGGCACTGTTTCAAACTCTGAAGGTGAATTTACCCTGAAGGTAAACAGCTCGCTGAATGCTGAATATTTTGAAGTGTCGCATATGAGCTATGCCACGGTAAAGTTCAGGATCAGCGAAGCGGCAGGCAAGGATAAGACCTATTTTCTGGATATGAAGCCGATCCAGCTTAAGGAGATCTCGGTGGTGCCGGGCGATGCGCGAGAGATCGTGGAGATGGCCCTGCGAAACATCGACAAAAACTACAGTGCGGTGCCCAACATGATGACGGGCTTTTACCGGGAGTCGATCAGGCAGCGGCGCGATTACCTGTCGATCGCCGAGGCGGTCGTCGATATCTATAAGGCGCCCTATCTGACCAACCAGGACGACCAGGTGAAGATCTTCAGGGGGCGCAAGGGCTCCAATGTGAAGAAGGCCGACACCCTGATGGTTCAGGTGCAGGGTGGACCGAATGTGTCGATGCTGCTCGATATCGTCAAAAACACCGACCTCAGCATTGCGTTGGATAACCTGGACAACTACCAGTTTGAACTCGGCAATGTGGTGAACATCGACAACAGGGTCAACTGGGTCATCAACTTCTCGCCGGCGGTGATCAACGAGGAGCCGCTCTATTTCGGGAAACTCTGTATCGACCAGGAGACCATGGCCATCACCCGGGCCGAATTCAGCCTCGACCTCAGCGATGAAGGCAAGGCCTCGCGCGTGTTTATCCAGAAAAAACCCGTCGGCCTTCACTTCAAACCTACCTCGACCAGCTACCTTGTAACCTATAAGCAGCAGAACGGAAAGTATTACCTCAACTATGTGCGTGTCGACCTGAAATTCAGCTGCGACTGGAAGCGACGGCTCTTCAGGAACCACTATACCGTGGTGTCGGAGGTGGCCATCACCGACAGGAGGGCCGGTAATATCGTTAAATTTGCCAATTCGGATGTTTTCAAAAAGAGCATGGTGTTCACCGAAAAGGTGCAGGATTTTGCCGACCCCGGCTTCTGGGGCGAATACAATATCATCGAACCCGAGATCTCCATCGAAAACGCCATCAAAAAGATTTCAAAAAGCATGCAGAAATAGTATTCATCTCCCTATGAACCTTACCGATTTCCATATCCAGAAGCAGATACAGGGTGGCGACATCAGGGAGTTTGAACGGCTTTTCACGAAATACTACGGCCCTTTGTGCCACCATGCGAATAAAATACTGAAGGATATGGATTTGTCGGAGGATGTGGTGCAGGAGTTTTTCTACCAGCTCTGGAAAAACAGGGAGCGCTTCAGCCTTAAGTTGTCGCTCAATGGCTACCTGCACCGCGCAATCCATAACAATGCGCTCCATTACCTCGGACATATGGCAGTCCGTAAAAACTATGCAGAGCAGGTTGCCCTTGAATCGCGGGAACCCGTGCAGGAGAAGTCCCAATACGGGATGGAGATGAAAGAGCTGGGAAATATTATCAACGAAACCCTGGAACAGATGCCCGAACGCTGCTCCCGTATCTTCCGGATGAACCGGTTTGAGGGGATGAAATACCGCGAAATCGCCCTTCTCCTCTCCATCTCGGTGAAGACGGTGGAGGCCGATATGGGCAAGGCGCTGCAGCTGTTCCGGAAATCATTGAAAGCATACATCAGCGAAGGAGTATCATGAACAAAGACAAAAACAGCCGGCAGGATGCCGGAAGAATAGCGAAATACCTGAGCGGCGAGATGACAGGAGCGGAATCGGCGGCTTTTGAAGCAGGAATGGCCGCCTCGGGAGAGGAACACGACAGGATGGAAGAGTTAAAGAAACAGTGGTCGGCTTTAGAAGGATACCAGGAGGCAACCTCCCCCGACACCCGCCAGGCCTGGGATAAGCTCCATGGACGCCTGCAGGATGAGCAACTTATCCCGGCATACCAGCAGGAGGTAAAATCCCTGTTTTTGCCAGCCCTGTTGAAGATCGCCGCCCTTCTCCTGCTCCTGCTGACTTCAGCAGCAGTGACCTATGTGATCATGCACCGTAAGCCGGCAGTTGAGATGGTCCGGGTCGACACCGGCGCCGGGGATCGTACCCTGGTGAAAACGCTCGCCGACGGATCGGTGATCTATCTTGCACACCATTCATCATTCTCATTTCCGCAGCTGTTCGGGTCGCAGTCGCGCCATGTGGCCCTGCAGGGCGAAGCTTTTTTCGACGTTGCCTCCAACCCGGCACACCCCTTTGTCATTGAAACCGACAGGGCGCTGATAGAGGTCCTGGGAACGGCATTCAACGTTAAAAATCAGCAGGACGATGGCTTCGAACTCTCCGTTGAACGGGGAAAGGTGAAGGTGACCCTGAAGTCGGATCCTTCCCACTGCCAGCTGGTGCTGGCCGGTGAAAAGGTCTCAGCCGTGCGGAACAGCCTGGTGAAGTCGAAACATGTTCCCGGCGAGGCATGGTATAAAGAGAGGATGCAGTTCAAAGACGAGCCGCTCCGCCATATCCTGGATGTGCTGAACCGGAATTTCAACACTAACTTTGCGGTAGCCGGCGCGGCAACCGGCAACCATAAGCTTACCGTGATGTTCGACCATGAAACTGCCGCCACCATGACCGAACTTATCTGTATGACCCTTAACCTGAAAAGCCAAACGATCCATGGGGCTGTCGTATTTTCCGAAAACAGGGAAGGCGCAAAACCAAACTGAGTTTTGCGGGATTCCTTACGGGCATCAACTTACAGGAGCCTGCATCGTCATTGCAGTCCTTTTCCTGTTGCTTGCGACAGCTGCATCCGCGCAGGTAACCCTGCTTGAAAAAAACATCACCATCCCGAAACAAAACACCACGCTGTACCAGGCACTAAACCTGATATCGCAACATGCCGACTGCCTGTTTATCTACGACAGCGAAACCCTCGAAAGCGACAGGCGGGTCAAACTGCATGCCGACCGGCAGCCCCTGGGTAAGGTGCTGGATAATATCCTGGCCAATCCCCGGCTCGCCTACAAAGTGGTCGGGAAGCATATCCTGATCTATAAAACGAAGCGGGATACGATACCGCCGGGCAGGATGCAGCAGGAAATTCCCGGAACGGAGATCACCCGGTTTATAACGGTGAGTGGACACATTTTTGACAGGGAGAACAAGGCTGCCATCCCCTATGCCACTGTCGGGATCGTGGAGGAGAACCTGGGAACCATCACAAACAGCGATGGTTTTTTTTCGCTCAGGATCCCCGCAGCACTGGCCGGCACCTCCCTGGTGGTGTCGCACCTGGGATATATGAGCCAGCAGATCCCGTTGCAACTGCTCGACGACCAGCCTGCCGATCTCTGGCTCGACCGCAGGATCATCTCCATCCAGGAGGTGATCATCCGGTATATCGACCCGGAGGTGATCCTCGACAAGGCCATGGAACTGCGGAGGGTGAACAACGCGGTCAACCCGGTCTATCTCACCACCTTTTACCGCGAAGGGGTGCAGAAGAACAACCGCTGCACCAGCTATTCGGAGGCGGTGTTCAGGGTGTACAAGTCTCCCTACGATGTGAGCGAATCCTGCGACCAGGTAAAGCTGCTGAAGTCGAGAAAAATTCACAGTTCCGATCCCAACGATACCGTGTTCCTGAAACTGATGGCCGGCGTGCAGTCGGCGCTGCAGCTGGATATCGTCAAGTGTGTCCCGGGTTTTCTCGACCGTACGCCGCCCGTGGGATATACGTGGAAGTATTCCGACCTTGTCTCCTTTAATGCAAAGGATGCCTATGCCATCACTTTTGTTCAGAATGCCGGGGTGAAAGAGGCGTTGTACAAGGGCACACTCTATGTTGAGAAGGAACATTTTGCCATCCTGGGCGCCGAGTTCGAAATCAACCCCGATTACCTGGATGTGGCTGCCGACGCCCTCGTGCTGAAGAAAAGCCACCGGTTGAATGTTAAATTCAAAAAGATCACCTATTCGGTGGGTTATATGCCCTTCAACGGCAGGTACTACCTCAGCCATGCCCGCTGTGATATCCAGGTGAGCACCCGGCTGAGGAACCACCTCTCCTCCGACCATTTCAGCACCTTCCTCGAGCTGGCCACCTGCCATATCGATACCGCGGCGGTGGTAAAATTCACGAAACAGGAGATCCTCAAACCCGGGGTGGTCTTTTCCGACCAGCCCTACCTCCGCAACGACGACTTCTGGGGAGATTACAATACCATAACACCCGAAACAAAGCTAAGCGAAGCGCTGCTGCGGATTATCGGGAAAACAGAGGAGATCAGGTAGTAGCATCAGCAAGTGACGGTTTCGTAAACATGGTAGAGTTCCTCCAGTATATCGAAGGATATGGAGCACCTCTCCTTTAGCTTCTCAAAAAATCGAAAGCCCCTTCCCTCAGGTAGATGCCAAATTCGAGCCATGCGATAAAGTAATTCGACATCTGCTGCGGGTCGGCGATGGCTTCAAAGACCACGTGAACCGGTTTGCCGGCCTGGATGGCTGTTTTACTTTCGAGTTGCCCGTTCATGAGCCCGGTTAAACAGATGGTTTTTCGGTACAGTTGAACATCCAGTGTATGCCGAACTTGTCGGTACAGGTTCCATAGTAGGCTCCCCAGAACATCACCACCAGCTCCATGGTGACCTTGCCGCCGGCTGAGAGGGCGTCGAACAGCTTTTTTGTCTCCTCCCGGGTATCGGGATCCAGGCAGAGATGGACGTTGTTTCCCTGGACCACGTTGAACCCCATGCTTTCGGGGGCATCGGTTCCCATGAGCAGGTGCCCGCCCGTGATCGGCAATTCGATGTGCATGATCAGGTTCTTGTCCGCCTCCGCGATCTGCGGGCCGCCATCTGTAACAGGGATATCGCCCAGCCGGGCAATGCCCCCGCCGCTGAACTCCCCGCCGAAAACTGATTTGTAGAAGAGAAAGGCCTCTTCGGTGTTTCTTGAAAAATTGAGATATGTGGTTGTTTTTGCCATATAGTTGAAGTTGAATTGTTGAATATAGAAGGAAAATGAACAGGTGTTTTACGGTGCAAAATTACAGGGTTTTTAATCATCGACGGTGAAGGGAGATTTTTTTCCCGGGTTGGCATGCGGAACAAGTGCCAATATTCATGGATGATCCGGAAATAAAAACAGGAATGATACGTTAGCTGTTGTTAAACAGCAGATTGACATATCCTCGCTGATGAGGATCGTCATAAAAGCAAAAACATAACATGATGAAGTTTTTATTAAGTCTTTTCCTGATGATCTCCCTGGCCGGGTTAAACCTCTCTGCCCAGACAGATAAACCCACCGGGAACCTTACCTTCCATATCACCGGGTTTGAGAAAAACCAGGGACAAGCCCTGATCCTCTTTTACAGCAAAGACGACAAGGTCCCCAAGAAACCGGGCCGGCACCTGAAGGCTGAAATCGTCAATAAGGAGGCGGTACTAACCCTTGAAAATATCCCTTACGGCGAATACGCGGCCATCATCGTGCACGACATCAACGGCAACGGGGTGGTTGACCATAAATTTGGCATGCCCTCCGAACCCCTGGGGTATACCAATAACTGGAAACTGAGCCTCTTTTCAGGGATGCCCTCCTTCGACAAGCTGAAGTTCTCTCATTCGAAACCCGTCACCATCGTGACGATACGGATGCACGAATAACCGGCACCTTTCGCGGGAAAAACATTTCCCTCCACCCGATAGGCAATCGCCGGCCGCTTGTTACCTCTTATTTTCCCAGTCATCAAAACAAAACAGGATGAGATGAAGATCAGGTTGCAGCAGGGAAGGAGAGAGGTGACTGGTTATTTTGTCAATACACCCCTGGCCGGAAGCATGAAATAGACCGTCATCACCACCCCCAGCAGCACTCCCAGGAAGATGATCAGGTTGATATACGCGATATGGTCTTCCTTGAAAATCCAGAAATAGAGGAAGATTAGGCTCCTGGCAATAGCGACGATCAGGTAATAGACCAGCAGGCCTGCCCCGGCCAGCAGCATCAGGATGAGCAATGCCAAACCCGTGTTTTTGCTCCCGGATCCTCCGCGGAAATAGAGCCCCTTAATCCCCGTGGGCATTGAAAATCCTCTCGATCCAAAGGAGCCATACCGGGTTCTCAGGCTCGGCGAAACACCCGATTTGCTGATGTTCAGCCCCAGTCCGCCGCCAAGGTTGGCCCGTTTGTAAAACCGGAAGCCCATGCTATCTGAGTTTATTGATGATCAGTACAAGGAAGACGATGATGGCAAGGGTTAACCCAAGCGATACCAGCCGCAGCGCCAGCAGCCTCTTTGCAGGGACCGGGGGTGTTTCGGGCAGACCGGGGTTATCCGATGTTGCCGGGGAGGATAATGGTGGTTCGCTTACAGGGTATTCAGGTTCCATGGTATCCGGATTCAGCGTGTGACTTATCCTTTCAGCCGTGGCCCAGGACACGGTGGGGCACGTAAAGCTCCTCCAGCCGCGTGATTTCATCAGGGGTCAGTTTGACCGACAGGGCGGCAACCGCATCTTCGAGGTGCCCCGGTTTGCTTGCCCCGATGATCGGGGCAGTGATAATGGGTTTGCCCAGCATCCAGGCCAGGGCGACCTGTGCATCGGGTAACCCCCTTTGCGCGGCTATTTCTGAAAGACGGTCAACGATGGTAAAATCCGAATCGGCGGCATACAGCATCTTGCCAAATTCGTCGGTCCGGGCACGGATGGTCTCATTCCGTTCCTTCGATCTTTTCCCTGACAACAATCCCCGTGCCAGGGGCGACCAGGGGATGACGGCGATTTTCTGATCCCGGCACAGGGGGATCATCTCCCGCTCCTCTTCCCGGTAAAGCAGGTTGTAATGGGGTTGCATTGAAACAAAACGGGTCCAGCCGTGAAGGTCGGAGGTGAAAAGCGCCTTGGCAAATTGCCATGCATACATCGAGGAGGCACCGATATACCGCACCTTGCCTGCCTTTACGATGTCGTGAAGCGCCTCCATGGTCTCCTCAACAGGGGTTTCATAATCCCAGCGGTGTATCTGGTAAAGGTCGATGTAGTCGGTCTGCAGCCGTCTCAGGCTGCCATCAACCGAACTCATGATGTGTTTGCGTGAAAGCCCGCGGTCGTTGGGCGCCTGGCTCATGGGGTGAAACACCTTGGTGGCGATTACCACCTCGTCGCGCCGGGCAAAATCGCGGAGCGCCCTGCCAAGCACCTCTTCGCTGGCTCCCGCTGAGTACATATCGGCCGAGTCAAAAAAATTGATCCCCAACTCCAGCGCCTTTTGAATAAAGGGTCTGCCCTGTTCTTCCGTCAAGGCCCAGGGCCAGCGCTCTGTTGGTTTGCCATAGGTCATGGTACCCAGGCATAACCTCGACACCTTTATTCCTGTATTGCCGAATCTGATATATTCCATCAGGTTTTATTTAAAAGAGTTTCATTTCCTGACCGGGGGTGCAATGAGTTAAGCTGCATGCTCCGCTTTCCGGTTTCTTCCTAAGGTTCATTCCCGTTTGCAGGAAATTCAGTTATGCAATACAAAGTTAGCATAAAAGGCGATAGGCTGGGGCAGCTTTGCAGGTTAATTCAGCAGGGCGGAATGGCTGATATAGAGGTCGTCCTTGTGATAGATAAACAGGCAGGTGCCTCCCTTGATGGCTTCAACAACGGGTTTGATAAGCTCTGGCGGCACTGACGGGCAGCCGAAACTTCTTCCAAGTCTCCCTGTTTTCCGGATGAAATTCTCAGTGGCATAGGCGGCGCCATGAACGATGATAGCACGGCTAAGCGCATTGTCGTTAATACCCTTTTCCATTCCATCCAGGATGAGCGACAATCCTACACTCGCGCCGAGGTTCTTTCCCTTCGTCACAAAAAAGCCCAGGCTGCTCTTACAGGAACCTGTCACATTCGAAAAACGTGTCGCAAACTCCTCGCCGGTGTTCCTCCCGTGGGCTACATAAGTATTGAATAACAGGGTTTTGTGTACCAGGTCGATCACATAAAGCCGTTTGTTTTTACTCGACTGGGAAAAATCGACGATGGTCAGGATACCCGGGTTCATGAGCCTGCCGCTTTGTTCAAGTTTCCTGAGCCCCTTCAGGGCAAGCTGAAACACCTCCCCCGAGAGGCCCCTGGCTGCCAGGTTCATCTCCTCAAAGAGGGTATGCTGATCATCCGCTGCCGTAACCGGCTTGCCGGAGCCCGCCCGATTCATGACCGGTGCCACGAATGCCAGGAGAATGAGGAGATATTTTCGCATGTCGCAAAGGTACGCATATCTGCAATACACGGACTTTTACCTTTTCCACCAGCAACGGCGGGATATCCGCGCTCTCCTGTATCGGTAAGTTTCGTATCTTTGCGGGAACAAACCATAGCCTATGTTCAAAAGTGTTCCGCTGATTGCCCTGTTTCTCCTGCTCTCATTCGTTATGAAGGCGCAGGAAGCCCCATCTGCCAAACAGGCCGTTGCGGGTACCTCCATCGACAGGAACGAGCTGATCACTTTTGCTAAACAGTACATCGGCATACCTTACCGCAGGGCAGGGTCAGATCCTAAAAAAGGTTTTGACTGTTCGGGTTTCGTCAACTTTGTTTTCCGCCATTTTTGCCTTGCCCTGCCCCGGAGTTCACGGGAATTCAAAAAGCTGGGCACTGCACTGAAACCGGAAGAGTTCAAGGTGGGCGATGTCCTGGTTTTTTATGGTTTCAGGGATAAAGGCCATATCGGCCATGTTGCCATCGTTTGTGAAGCCAACGGGATGAAATCCCGGTTCATTCATGCCTCTTCGGGCAAGGCACACAGCATCACCATCAGCGACCTCGACACCGAAGGATACCGCGGCCGCTTTTACAAGTGCATCGACGTGATCATGTAATTTTCCCCACCCTCATTTTTCGTCAAACAGCAGCTGTGCCAGCCGCTCGTCCCGCTGGTAAATATCATCATAGAAGGTTACCACCCCCTGCTGGTCAACCCATGCCGTGAAATAGCCGATATATACCGGTATTTTGCTTTTTAACACGCAGGTGGTTTCCTTGCCGGCATGCATGGCGGCATCGATTTTTGCAGGGCTCCAGGCAGGATCGTCTTTCAGGATGTCAATTGCCAGGTCCCTTGGCTTTGCCACCCGGATGCAGCCATGGCTGAAAGCCCTGCTTTCCCTTGCAAACAGGCTCTTTGCCGGCGTATCGTGCATGTAGATGTCGTCGGCATTCGGAAAGATGAACTTAACCAGTCCCAGGGAGTTGTTTTTCCCCGGTTTCTGCCGCACCTGACCGTTGTTCCATTCCATGTTGTGGGTCTCCAGGTAATTTTTATGTTTTGCCATCCCTGGTTTTACCTCTTTGTTGATGATGCTCTGCGGCAGGTTCCAGTATGGGCTGAATACAATATACCGCATCATGCCGCTGAAGATGACGGTTTGCGTCAGGTTCGCCCCGGTGACCACTGCAGAGACAAGTTCGCTTTTGCCATCGCGGATCAGGTTCAGCCTGAACGAGGGAATATTCACCACGATATAGGTTCTTGTCCTGGCAATTTCAGGGGAGATCCACCGGCAACGCTCCATGTTGACGATGATCTTCTTTATCCGTTCCGAAACAGGCACATTCATCTCCCTGATAAGTTTCGGGACGATCAGATTGCCGGGATTGTAACCATTGCGTACCTGGTATCTTTTTACTGCATCCGCCAACTCCGTGTCATACCTGGAGCTGCCGTTATTCCGGCCGATGTCGCCGGTAATAAACAGCCGCTCCCTGATCTGCAGTATCGCATGGGCCGAATCCCCGGGCTTATAGGCCTTCAGTTTGGGATCCAGGTCAACCTGGTTCCATCCTCCCTTTTTCTCGATATCACGGTAATGTTTCAGCACATCCCGCAATTTGTAATACTGGCTGAAGAGGATGCTGTCGTTGCGTTCGATCAGGTCGGGATCTGAAATTACCGAGTCGAGCAGGGCCTTGTAGGAGACCTGCTTGCGCGGGAGCAGCCAGCCCAGGGCCGTGGTGGTGGAATCGCTCACCCCCTTGTACACCTTCCCGGCATAGAAAAGGTACAGGTTGGTAAGCATCAGATCCGTTTCGGTTGGCGTTAGCCTGTCCTTCGCATCCGTATCAAAAATACCTGCAACTTTATCCTGGTATGGGAACGTTGAACTCAGCCCTTCCGTGGCCAGTTCCCGCACCTTGTCGAAGAGGGTCTGGCCGAACTCGACCACCCCCTTGCCATCGTACCAGATCTGGTTATAGTGGTGCTGGCGGTAAACGATCTCCACCTCTTTGCGGTATTTGTCCACAAGAGGATAGGTGCGGTAGAAGGCAGCCACCAGGTTGCTGTCGAAAGGCAGGTTGCTGCGGTGGTTGACAACCCCGCGCAAATGGCTGTCGCCATGGTTGCCCGATCTTTCCTTTTTGCCGCTTTTACAAGAATTTCCAGCCAGTAACAGGGCGAACAGGATAATGGCCAGCGGGTAGCTGCAGTGTTTCATAATTTTCATACGGATGTAAAGGTATCTCATTAAATCATACAGGGATAAACCGGGCATGATAAAAATATTAAACCATGGAATTCCCCGGCAGGGAGGCATCAAACAGGGGCAACCCCTTGCATGACCGGTAAATTTGCTTATACTTGCTTTCCTTTTCCTGATCCAGGCAGCCGGGATCAGGCTATAACTCCGGCAGAAACCGACATTTTTCAACAGCAATGATCATACTCGAAAAACCCTATGTTTCCGATTTCCTCCAGCAAACCGTCGTCAGGTTGCAGGTTCCCGTGCTGGCAACAGCCTTTGCCAGGAGTCTTGCCCGGGCCGGGGAGATGAACCTGGTTGAAACCGAACCCTTTTTTGCAGCGCTGAAAACGGGGGAGGCCCGGCTCCTTTACAGCAATTCGGAAAACGCAACCGAGCTGCTGAACCAGTATGCGCCGGAACTTGCCGTGACCCGGAATGTCAATTTCTTCAAGGATAAATCAAAACTCCGTGAAATATTCTCCCGGCTCAACCCGCATATGTGGTTCCATACCTATTCATTTGAAGAACTTGATCAAATTGATGTATCCGCGCTGGAGATCCCCTTTGTGATCAAACCTGTCAGGGGTTTTGCCAGTATCGGCATTCATGCGGTTCACCACGCATCAGACTGGCCGGCAGCACTGGCAGGGATCAAAAAGGAGGTGAAACTCATGCAGCATGTTTTTCCGGATGTGGTGGTCAGCCTGAATGAGTTTTTAATAGAAAGGTATATCGAAGGTACTGAAATTGCCATCGACGCCTATTTCAATGACAGCGGGGAACCGGTCATCCTCAACATCCTCACCCACCTCTTTGGCTCCAGGTCGGATATGAGCGACAGGCTCTACATGACTTCCGGAGAGATTGTGATGAAATACCACGACGCCATCATGCGGTACCTCCGGGAGATCGCCAGGCTGCGTGACCTGCGCAACTTCCCGTTTCATCTCGAAATGCGGCAGGAGGCCGACGGGAACTTTGTCGCCATTGAAATCAACCCGATGCGGTTCATGGGTTTCTGTGTTGCCGATGTGGAATATTATTTTTATGGCATCAACCCCTATGAATACTATTTTCAGCAGAAAAAGCCCGACTGGGCTGAAATCCTGGAGAAGCGCGGCGACAGGCTTTATGGCATGTTCGGAATCGATATTCCGAAACAGCTGGATAAAAGCCGTATCCGGTTCAACTATGAGAAGTTCATCGCCCACTTCTCCGGGGTTTTATTTTATGTCAAGATGGATTATACCACCCTGCCCATGGCCATCTACCTCTTTGCCGAGGTCGCGGAAAGCAGGTTCTCGGAATTCGAGGAGATCCTCTACTCCGATCTGTCAGAATTTATTGAGACCACAGTATAAATACGGGCCCCTGTTGAAGAAAGTTTTTTATATCTTTGCAATAATATAGATACATGCATATGAAGAATCAAAAAACCAGGCTTACTGCCTTTCTTATCATTTTCCTGACATTTTTTACAGCCATTTTGCAGGCCCAGACCGGCGAGCCCTGGACTGCAAAGGATCTCATGGCGCCCGATGCCCTGGCCAGCCTGCTAAGCAACCCGAAAGCAGCAAAACCGGTGATTTACAACGTGGGTCCGCTGGCCAATATCAAGGGGGCCATCAACATCGGCAGCATGACCAATAAGACCAATCTCGACAAACTGGGTAAATCGCTGGCCGGGATAGCAAAAGAGAGGATGGTGGTTATCTACTGCGGATGCTGTCCCTTCCGGAACTGCCCCAATATCAGGCCTGCCTTCAACCTGCTGAAGGAGCGTGGGTTTACGAATTCCAAACTGCTGAACCTGAAACAAAACCTTAAAGTCGACTGGACCGATTTCGGGTACCCGATGGACTAACCGGCCTGCAGCCCTTTTCGCGGTTTTCCTGCAATTTATTGCAATTTCCTGCCCATCCGTTCCACCCTGTTCAGCCATTGCCGCCGGTTTTCCGGGGTTGAATTTTTTACGGGTCCCAGGCAGGTCACCTTTACGGGTTTTACGCCGCAGAATTCCAGTGTCGACTTTTTTAACTGGTTTATACTGGGCTTCCCGTACATCAAACGGTAATACCAGCCGGGCTGGTCAAGGGTGGTGATAATGCCTGCGGTTTTGCCGGCAAGCAGTTTATCCCACCAAACTGAGTTCTCGCGGTATTGGAAGGCAAATCCCGGTAAAAACAGGCGGTCGATAAACCCCTTGGTAATGGCGGGAAGTCCACCCCACCAAACGGGATGGATCCAAACCAGGTGGTCGGCCCATTTGATCTTGTTCCATGCCGCGACCAGGTCATCTTCCAGTTCCGTGCGTTGCTGGTATCCCGATTGTAAATTCGGGTTAAACTTCAGCTCCCCGATATTGATCTCCGTAATTTCGGCTCCCGCCGCAGATGCGCCCTGTTTATAGGCCTGGGCCAGCCCGTTGCAAAAGCTGCTTTTGTTTGGATGGCCGTTGATGATCAGAATTTTTTTCATTTTTGATGAACGTTTCGGATTAATGCGCAAAACAAGTCATTCCTCCGCAGGAGCCCAAGAAAAAAAGGGCTGAACTGTCGGAACCGGCAGTTGAGTTGAAGATAACGGGGAGATAAACCCGGGCAGATCACTTCACATTTTTTTCGTAGTTTTGGATCAAAACCACACCCATGCGCCTACAGTCGTTCCTCTTCACAACCTGCCTCTGCTGGATGACCGGTTGCCTGCCAGGTTTTCTTTCTGCCCAGCCTGTTTTTAAAGCGGGGGATCTCAATATCACCCTCTCTGAAACGGGCGCCGTCAGCAGGCTGTACGACAGGGTCCGGGAAAAGGAATACCTGGATGCGGAACAACCCGCCCCCCTGCTGCAGGTAAAGGTCGGCGGACAATGGGAATCGCCTTCCGGGGCCGCTTATTCAGAGGAGAAGGGGGATCCTGGTTCAGGTATCCTTGTACTCACCTTCCGAAAGAGCAACATCACGGTAAAGGTTCGAACGCACCAATCGCCTACCCACCTGAGGTTTGAAATTCTCAATGTCCGGCCGGCCGGGAGAGTCGACCTGGTGGTTTGGGGCCCCTATCCCCTGAAGATTGGGGAAACGGTTGGTGAGATCATCGGGGTTGCCCGTAACCGTGACTTTGCCATGGGGCTCCAGGTACTCAATGCTAAAACCCTTGGAGGATATCCCCTGAATGACGAGGGTTCCGATCCCTCCAGGGGAAATACGGCCAAAAAGAGCGAAGGGGGATCTCTCCTGCAGGCCTTTTCGATGGACAGGTCGCGCCCCCGGCGTGTTGACGGCTGGTGGGGACAATTTCCAAATATGCCGGTCCCGCCTTTGGAGGGAGAGACCACCGAAGGGTCGGCCATCGCCCTCTTTGGCTGTGCCGCCGATAAAACGCTCGAAACCATCGGGAAGATTGAGGTGGCCGAAAGTCTTCCCCACCCGCTTGTCAATGGGGTTTGGGGGAAGATGTCGCCCCAGCCGGGACGTTCCTACCTGATTGCCGATTATTCAGAATCCACGGTGGATGAACTGCTCGCCTATACCAGGCGTGCCAACCTGAGGACCCTCTACCACATGAATGCCTGGAAAAGCTGGGGACATTATGAACTTGATTCCCTCTGGTTCCCCCACGGGATTGACGGTTTCAAACAATGCCTGGCCAGGGCCGCGGCCCTTGGCATCATGCTGGGCGCCCATACCCTGACCGATTTCATCAACACCGGCGATCCTTATGTCACGCCTGTTCCCGACCCCAGGCTGGCCGTAACGGGATATAGCCGGCTGACGCGGGATATTGGCGATACAGTGACCGTGATCGGCATTGAAAGTCCCGAATACTTCAACAATGCCAAAGCCAACTGGCTGCACACGGTAAGAATCGGCCGGGAGCTGGTTCAATATGACTCGGTCACACCGGTCAAACCCTTTACCCTGGCAGGCTGCAAACGGGGTGCGTTTGGCACAAAGGTATCCTCTCACAGCCAGGGTACTGAGGTGGCCAAACTGATGGATCATCCCTACAAGGTTTTTCTGCCAAACCTCGCCCTGCAGCAGGAGATCGCCGCAAAGCTGGCTGCCCGTTTCAATGAAACCGGGCTGGAACAGATGGATTTCGACGGCCATGAAGGGTGCCTCTCCTCCGGACAGGGGGATTATGCCATGGAGCTCTTTGCCAAAACATTTTATGATCACCTCGATCACACTGTGCTGAACGGGACCAGCAATTCCGAACCCTTTTACTGGCATATCAACAGCTACTGCAACTGGGGGGAGCCCTGGAACGGCGGCTTTACCGAGAGCATGCAGCAGTACCGGCTCGACAACCAGGGGCTGTTCGGCCGGAATTACCTGCCCCATATGCTGGGCTGGTACCTCCTTACCGAAAAGACCACCCTTGCCGAGATGGAGTGGATGCTGGCCAGGTCGGCCGGCTATAACGCGGGCTTTGCCATGGCCACCTCGCTGGAGTCACTGCGGAAAAACCCGAATACGGGTGTATTGCTCGACGCCATCCGTGAGTGGGAAAAATGCCGGCTGAACAAGGCCTTCCCGGAGGCGATAAGGGAACAGCTGAGAGATCCGAAAAAGGAGTTCCATCTTGAGAAAGTAACTGATGCTGACTGGGATCTCTACCCGGAATTCCGGCAAGAGGGACCGGCGGGGGATTTCGATACATGGAAAATGGGAAAGGCGATAAGGATCAGCTTAGTTCCTTAATCTGCCCGCGTCGGGTTGAAATCCCAGGCATAGTGAATGCCGGATCTTTGTTTAAATGGTTAATTTTGTTGCGGAGCAACACCATTTTAACCTTTGTCGGAGAGATGCATAACAATGCCTTATCTGTCCTCACCGGAAAGAGGATGACAGCTCCCGTTTTCAATAGTGTAAAATTATGGATGGCTGGTTGTTTCAGGTTTTTCGCAACATGTACGTTGCCTTAAGCGATCAGTATAAAGTAAAATTCCAGCGCCATAACGATAAAAATTTTCTGCAATGAACAGGGAGGAATCCATCAGGGAGTTAATGATCATTCCAGGTATCGGAAAGTCGGTCGCACTTGATCTGTGGAATATCGGGATCACCTCTGTGGATGACCTCGTTGACCAGGATCCGGCGTTACTCTTTGACAGGTCGAACCGGTTTGCCGGAGCAGTGCAGGATCGTTGTCTGCTTTACTGTTTCCGCTGTGCCGTGTATTTTGCAGGAACAAAACCGGAAGAGCGTGATCCGGAACTGCTGAAATGGTGGAACTGGAAGGATAACTGACTTCTACGCTCCATCCGTCAAAGATTTTATGCTCCACTTCAGGTTTGAAAATATTGAAGCGCTGGTTGATCAGCCCGGGAAAGACCAGGTGGTCATCCTGGACGAAATAGCATCGTTTGATTATGGGAAATTTGTCCGCATACCTGATATCGAGGAAAATAAGATCGAACTCCGGGATCCCTCCGATACTGAACAGGATAAGCCGACCTTTTCACCCCCGCTTTATGACCTGCCTTTTTTGCGAAAGAAGCAGAATTAAAGGGTTCCTGCCATCGTAATGCCAAAAATCCCCGCCTGTTCCAGCTCCTCCCTGCCGGGATGGCCCACGGTAAGGGGACGCATGGAGGCAAACCGGCGGAGTTCCGGGATGTCGCTTTCCATTAACCCGGCGGCGGTTTTTTCCGAAAGGGCTCCCTGGCAATGAAAGAAGCCGGCCACCTCGCTGGCTGCGGCCGCTGCCCTGCATCGCGACAACACCTTTTCCAGCAGGGCCTGCTGGCGCGGATCGTTACTGTGCACGGGCATGGCATGCGTGACAAAAAGGGCTGTCTTCCTGCCGGTGGCATGTCTCCTGATGAATTCCACGGCAATGGCAGGCGGGCCAAACTGCATGACGGGAAAGCCTATCAGGATAAGGTCGAACCCGTCGGCCGATGCAACCTGGTCCATCGGCAGAATCGTTTTTTCTCCCGGCAGCGCTTCAAAAACGGCTTCGGCAACCCGTTTTGTATTGCCTGTCTGCGACCAGTATGTAACCAGGATTTTCATTGTTGATAGAGTAAAGCAGCCTTAGATTTTCGTGTTCAGTTTTTCAAGCAATCCATCCTTGTAAACCGGTCCGATTGGGATCATCTGCCCGGCAACCTCAACCTGGTTGCCGTCGATCAGGCGGATCCTGGAGAGGGAGACGATAAAGGATTTGTGTACCCTGACAAACCTGTTTTCGGGTAACTGGGTGATCAGGTTCCTGAACGTTTCATGGATGACCAGCTTTTTATCGAGGGAATGGACCTTGATATAATCGCCGGTGGATTCAAAAAACAGGAGGTCGTCAAAGTTGATTTTATGGATCCTTTTATCGGCCCGGAGGAGGATGTAGTCACGGTTCATCGCAGGTGGCGGCAGTGTGACAGCCTCCTTTTTCATCCTGAATTCGGCCCATTCGGCAGCCTTGTTCACGGCCCGGATGAATCGTTCAAAGGAGACGGGCTTCAACAGGTAGTCGACGGCATTGGATTCAAATCCTTCGGCGGCAAATTCAGGATAGGCTGTAGTGAAAATAACCAGGGGCGGATTTGTCAGCGTTTTAACAAAACGTATGCCCGACAACCTTGGCATGTTGATGTCGAGGAAGATCAGGTCGGCCGGGGTGGAGCGTAAAAATTCACCGGCTTCGATCGCATCGGGGCACACCTTCAGCAATTCAAGCGCAGGGCAGTCGCCGATATACTGCACCAGGACCTCCTGTGCCAGCGGCTCATCATCGATCACCAGGCATTTAAGTTTCATCTTGGGTAAAAATTACCAGTTCGGTTTTAAAACGATTTTCAGTCCCGGATATTTCAAAACGGTGTTTACCAGGGTATACCATGCTAAGCCGTTTTGCAAGGTTTTCAAGGCCGATTCCCCTTCGGTTTTCACCTGCAACATCATCCGCCAGCCCCTTGTTGTTTTCCGTCACAAACCTGATGGAGCCTTCGTCGATGGTACATTCCATCCTGACAAACACGGCTCCTGTTTCGCCCTTGATCCCGTGCTTGAAGCTGTTCTCGATCAGGGGTAAAAAGAGCAGCGGGGCCAGCCTCCTGTTTTCAGGGTTACCGTTGACTTTGAGTTCAATTTCCGCCAGCGGTCCCGAACGGATCCGCTGGAGGTCGACATACTCGCGCATATGATCCAGCTCGGTGGTTAAATCCACGCGCTCCCTGCGGGTTTCATACAGGATATACCGCAGGAGACCGGAAAGTTTCAGGATGGTTTCAGGGGCCTTCTCCGAATGTTTAAGCACCAGCGCATAAATGCTGTTCAGGCTGTTAAATAGAAAGTGGGGGTTGATCTGGGCCCTGAGCGCCTGCAACTCCGCCTCCGACCGCTCTTTCTGTTCCTGCATCAACTGGCTCCTGCCCTCGAGCAAAAGGAAATATCCCTTTGCGAGTTTGAAAAGACTGGTAATCCCTGTGAAGGCTGCCATGAATTTCAGCAGGTCGGTAAAACTGAAATAGGAGATGAAATAGTATCCCGGGAGCAGGTAATCGATGAAACGGGCAAAGGTAAGCTGGTTGAGGAGGGTGGCAGAAACCACGCAAAGCGCCAGCAACATGCCATACGGCAGGAATTTACGCTGGTTCAGAAAATGAGGGATCAGCAGTACCAGGTTGATATAAACGCCAATGGCAATGGTTGCAAGGAAAACTGCCGTATAGATGTAATCGGTTGACTGGATCTCGCTTGAGCTTGAAAATACACGTACCAGGATATAATAAGAGCATCCCCAGAATGCGAGATGCTCCAGGATCCGGAACGGATACGATTCTATCAGCGAACGGCTGTTCATCGCGATACAGTTTTATTCAGCACAAAAGTAAAATCTTTGCTGAAGGCTTCGGGATCATCGGAATATTTTATGATGAATTTCTGAAGGTCATCGGTCGAGGCCGTGAGTACGACCTGGAAATTATCGTCGTCAGGGCTGGAACCCACTACCGGGATTTTCTCATGGGCAATCCGGATCCTGTTATGTTTGAACAGTCCGATTAGCCACGATTCATTATACCACTGGATGACTACTTTCCCCGGTGCCAGATCAACCCTGGCAACGGTATGCCCGGCAACCAGGTGCGAGGTCATCAGGTCGGTACCGGCATCGACCTCCCCGGGATAGAAATCAAGGAAAAACCTGTTGTTCAGCTGGAAAAGATGAACGGAGAATTTTGAAACCCCCTTTTTATCCGTATAGGTTATCTGGTAACCATTTTCAGGAGTTCCGGGTTTTAACAGCCCGTTGAATTTTGAACCCTTCTCGATCTTCCATACCGAGGAATCCTTGCTGGTCCACGTGCCCAGCAGTTCTTTTTTGAAGATAAGGTCACTCTCGTTGTAAAAGGGATGAAGCGATTTTACAAAACAACCTGTGATGAACAGGAGCATCATCCCTGCCAGTAAGAAATTTTTTGCTTTCATGTGCCGGTGTTTTTAAGGATTAGTGACACAAAGGAAATACGATTGTGAACCAGGAAAAATCTTTTTCGTCAAACGACATCCGGGCTTCGATGAAATCGTAACCCGTGGGGCATAACATGTGATGCGGGAAATGGTTTTCCGGATCAGAACCGGGCTCCCATGATCATTCCGCCGATCATCGGGATCATCCACATGATCCAGACGAAGATGCTGAAGCGATGGAAGGTGCCGATCCGTTTTTCGTCGTTATGCCACAATACCCAGGTTGCCCAGGTGGCATGGAACAGCATCAGCAGGATGGCGGTCATGCCGGTAATCCCATGGAAATTGAACCTGAACAGCGCCCCGCCGACTTCGGCCATGGCACTGGTCCCGGCGGTATCACACACAAGCCCGACCCAGAACAGGCGGGTGTGCCACCATTTCAGCCGCAGCTGGATCCGTTCGGCCCAAACGCCGACGGTATAAAGCACCATGGCGAGATTGATAAAGACAATTGCGAAAATCAGCGTAGTATGCATGGTGTTTTTTTATAGTTTATCTCACAAGTTCGACAACGCCACTGAGTGTTACAACCCCGGTGGCGGCGTTTTTATATTTGACGGACCATATATAGGTGCCTTCGGGGCAATACAGCCCTTGTTTCTGCCCGTTCCATCCGTTCATCACCGGGTTGATCCATGAAGGTTGTCTGACCCATCGCCAGTAATCACTGTTGGCGCTGGTGGCGGCCGTACAGTTTGGAAGTCCGAAAGACAGGTCGGTACTGCTTTTTGCGGTGTAGGTAGTGCCATCCTGGGGGAGCAGGAATCCATATTCATCCGCTTTGCTTCCCGGGCAGACAAATACAGCCTCCCCGTCGGCCAGGCTGGCTTTATGGTTTAGTTTTGGAGATAGCAGCGGGGTCCAGCTCGATCCGAAGGCAGTTTTATGGCCCAGTGCATGGATAAAGGTGCCTGAGCCATTCAGCAGTTCCAGCAAGTCGCCGCCACCGGCAATGTTGAGCGTATTCCCCGCATACAGCGGAGCCGTGCCGAAGGAACCCCCGTTGAAATAAGTGGGATCATTGGCGGAAACCTCTATGTAACCGGCCTGCCTGGTGACGACGGTTGGATGGGTGATTCCCGTACTGCCGGCCGGGCGGTGCCAGATCATGATGATCGTGCCCCCCCGCAGGTTGTTCCAGAAGGGGATGTTGTTAAAGATAATCTGCGGCTGGAAGGCAGTTTGGGCCGCATTGTTATCCTGCAAAGACCAGTTACGCATATCGACATTGTCGGCCACCACCAGCAATTCGGTCCATTCATCCCTGGGGTCGGCAGAATTGAAGTAACTGCTGATCAGTACCGATGAATCCGTGGCGGTAGTTCCGCCGGGCCTGTCACCAGGAATGAGGGGCCCGGCATATACCCCGATGTTGTGTGACAATGCAGCGCACAACAAGGGAAAAATGAAGGCAAGAAAAAGTACTTTCAAACCGCTACCCATTGTTTTTGCTGTACGTTGTTCTTTTTTAACCTGTGATGTGTCAGCGTGAAAGGTCCCCTGTTACGCATTGCGGGTAACATCCTTCAGTCTTCCGGTGCGGTCGGACAATCCCTGCAGATGTTCCTGGTCGGTTGAACCGGGATCTTTCATTTCGCGGAACATGGTGCAGGGGAGATCGGCACAGTCGCCGCAATCCTTGTATTTCAACTTGTTTACCGAGCAATCGTACAAAGGGCATATTTTTGCCGGCACATGTTCCAGTGCCCAGAAAGTCTGACCTTTTACCTGGTGACAACCGGTGCAGGTCGATCCGAAAAATTCACAGTCGGAACAGATGAGGCCGCAGGCAGAGAGTATCATAGGGTCGGTTTTGATGTTTCAGCAAAGTTAAGGAAATATCCAAGTACAGCTATATGACACGGATATTCCCTGAATAATTTCCAAACCGGGCCTGGTTAAACAAGGCGGTTTTATACAGCCTGTGGGAGAGCCGTCAAATGTAACGCCTCCAAAGAGAAACGGATTTTGTTTTTACCCTAACTTATCCCTTTCCTCTCCCGTTTTCAAAATAAATTTACAGGCTGTAAAATTATTACATGAATTTACGGTCATTTTGATTAAATAGTTTATCAGCACATTCAAAATCAAAGTTATATGAAAAAGATGTTCTTCGTTGCCTGTTTACTGCTCGTTTTTTCAACCCATGGTCAGAATTCCAAATCCCAGAGGAAATCAACGGATGTGAAACAGGATATTCCGTTAACCACAGCGGCTTCCCAGGTTAAAGAAAAAGGAGGTCACGATTATCTGGCACTCGTCAAGATTGCCGGTAGCTGGGGCTATATTGACATGTCGGGGAAAATAGCCATTAACCCACAGTTTGACAATGCAAAGCCATTTTCGGATGGATTGGCCCGGGTAAAGAAGATGGGCGACTGGGGGTTTATCAACCCGGAAGGGAAAATCACCATTGACTGCATCTACAATGAGGCAGCAAGTTTTACAAAATAGGAGCTGAAGAGAGCTGTCTACCTGACTATTTTCCCCCGGGCAATGTGTTTGGCATCCTGGTCAGTCAGCAGCCAGAGGTGAATTCCCAGGACATTCCCTGGAAGATGAGCCTTCCCGGATATGACGGGATAGATGCCGGTGTTTTCTCCGGTGACTGAATAGAGTAACAGGGTGCCATTACCCCGGAAATTGGTAAACCAGGCGTATCCCGAATCATCGGGACCAATAATCCGGATCGGCCCGGCCTCCTGTGGCGAATTGCGGATGCCTACCGTGGCAACGACCTCATGACGGATCGCCGAATCGCAAAAACAGTTGTTGCATGCTTTCAGCTTAACGGAATAGGTTCCGCAAGCCGGGTAAACATGCACCGGCGAAAACCAGGTGGAGGTTTGCCCGTCGCCGAAATCCCATAGCCAGCTGCCTGCGCCGGTGCTCTGGTTCTGCGTGAAAAGTGTGTCGGTGGAGACGGTCGCCGAGAAGGCGGCCTGGGGAATATCGTTGTTGAGGTTCCATTGCGAAGCATAGCCGAAGGTGACCGAATCGGCGGCCTGTTGCAGGAGGGTGGCAGTGTCGGGGGCGAGTCCCGCAAGAAAAGGGTTGCCATGACTGGGTTTGCCGAAAATCACATCGTAGAAGACGCAGGCTGCCAGGTAGGAGCCCTTCAGGTTCGGATGGGAATCATCCACATCGTGCAGCACCATCCCGGTGCTGTTGATGACCAGCCGCCAGCTTTCTCCCACCGGGGCGATCCATGCAGGGAGGGTATCGGCATCCATCATGTAGGCCCTGGTCAGCGAATCCTGCATCTGGTTGAAGCCTGTGAAATTCTGGCTGCAGTAATTGGGAACAAAACACTGAATACCGCCGAACCTCCTTCCCCAGGTAAGATACAGCAGCACCCTGCTGCAGGGGTTGGCTGATTTAACGGAATCATACAGGATCCTGGAAGCCGGGATCATGCAACTGTCACGAAGGAGAGGAATTGCGGGTGTCTGGCTTTGTTCCTGCAGGATGACGAAGTCCCAGCCCGGCTGCGCGATCCTGTTCAGGCTGGCGGTATCGGCCACGTGGGCGGTGGGGCGCCAGCCAAGGGTGTATCCCCCGGGGGTATAACTGCCGAAATAAAGCGAATCACCGGAATAATGCGCCAGCGCCGCCACCAGGGCAGGAAGGTTATTGACGTAGGTGTAACTGTTCCCGAGGAAAAGTGCCTTGCGCCGTAATGGTTGTGCGTTGAGGCTGATAAAAAACAGGAATACCGGGATAAAAAGCAGACCCCTGGATATTAGTACACTAGGCCGGAACCGGAAACAAGCAATCACATTTTTGCTTTTATCAGGTAATAGTTTTTCTTCCCTTTCTGAACCAGGATATATTTTTCGTTTAACAGGGTGCCGGCATCGATCATGGCGGATTCGCCGACCTTTACCTTGTTGACCTGCACTCCGCCCTCCTTCAGCATCCGGCGGGCTTCGCCCTTGGAGGGGAAAATATTGCTCTTTTCGGTCAGGAAATCCACGATGCTCAGCGATTCCACGATATCATTCATCGCTATTTCACTCTGGGGAACCCCTTCGAAAACTGAAAGCAGTGTATCTTCCGATAATTTCATAAGGCTTTCGGCGGTTCCTTTGCCGAACAGGATCTCGGAGGCTTCGATAGCCGACTGCAGGTCCTCTTCGGAATGGACCCTGACGGTGATTTCCGTTGCCAGCGCCTTTTGCAGGATCCGCAGGTGAGGAGCCTCGTTATGGCGGGTCTGGAGATCTTCAATTTCATCCTTGGACAGCAGGGTGAATTTTTTAATGTATTCCGATGCATCGGTATCGCTGGCATTCAACCAGAACTGGTAAAATTTATAGGGAGACGTTTTCTTTGGATCGAGCCATACATTACCCGATTCGGTTTTTCCGAATTTCCCGCCATCAGCCTTGGTGATCAGCGGGCAGGTCAGGGCAAAGGCATCGCCGCCGTGTTTGCGGCGGATCAGTTCGGTGCCGGTAAGGATGTTGCCCCATTGGTCGGAGCCGCCCATCTGCAGTTTCACCCCCTTATGCTCGAAAAGCCAGCAATAATCATATCCCTGTACCAGCTGGTAGCTGAATTCGGTGAAGGATATCCCGTTCCCGGAATCCATCCGCTTTTTCACCGAATCTTTTGCCATCATGTAGTTCACCGTGATGTGCTTGCCTACCTCGCGCAGAAAACGGAGAAAACTGAAATCCTTGGTCCAGTCATAATTGTTGACCATTTCCGCAGAAATGGCCCCGCAATCAAAATCGAGAAATTTTTCCAGTTGTTTCTGGATGCACGACTGGTTGTAACGCAGGGTGGTTTCATCCAGCAGGTTACGTTCTTCCGATTTGCCGGAGGGATCGCCGATCATGCCGGTGGCGCCTCCCACCAGGGCAAATGGCTTGTGGCCGGCCCGCTGAAGATGAACCAGCATCATGATCGAGGCAAGGTTCCCGATATGCAGCGAATCACTGGTGGGGTCATAGCCGATGTAGGCAGGGGTCACCTCTTTGAGCAATTGTTCCTCCGTTCCCGGGGTCAGGTCATGGATCATCCCGCGCCAGCGCAACTCTTCAATGAAATTCATTTTTCAGTTTTTTGCAAAAGTATGAAAAATGATCGGTTTTCCACCCAGGCGGGGTGGGCGGCTATGCCGCGGTCAGCCCCGCCTTTTCGCCGCGATGAAATAAACGATGATGGGAATAAAAACCAGGCTGAGGGTTAGCGGGAGAAACCAGGTTCCCAAACCCTTTGATGAATCACGGGCAACGATGATCGTTGAATAGCTGATATACCAGAACAGCCAGACGATGGCCGTTTTCAGTGTGCGGATAAGCCGTGTGGCGATGGTATACTGGTGCAGGGCGTTGGCAGGCGTGATCTTCACCGGTAAGTTGAAAATATGGGGTACCCTGTTGATCAGCGTCAGCAGTGTATAGATGAAGAGTGCAACCCCTGGCAGGATCAGGAAGGAAGATTTGTCACCATAATCATCGGCCTTGCCGGCCTCATTGAAATGCGTGGGAATCCTGTCGGGAAGGTGCGGGAAATTATAAAGGACATATCCCGCAAAGAACATCATTCCCAGAAGCGCGGCAGCCTCGATAAGCCAGTCGGCCGGCGTCATTTCGGGCCTTGAAACAGGACGGTTGGCTTCGACCCTGTTTTTCCCGAATAATCCAAAAGTTCCTCCGTTAAAAATCAT
>JBAXOB010000008.1:0-107953 GCA_037133475.1 Bacteroidota bacterium | reverse complement strand
TCTGCATTGTCTGCATTGTCTGCATTGTCTGCATTGTCTGCATTGTCTGCATTGTCTGCATTGTTTGCATTGTCTGCATTGTCTGCATTGTCTGCATTGTCTGCATTGTTTGCATTGTTTGCATTCCGCATTCCCGCATTCCCACATTCCTGCATTCCTGCATTCCTGCATTCCCGCATTCCTGCATTCCCGCATTCCGTTTACATTTGTCATTCCTCCGTTTCTGTCAGGTTTGACCTGAAATCATGATGGAAACCAGGTTAATGGACGGTTCTTCCATTTACAGGGATCTGCATGGAAATGATAGGCCAATATCCAGGCTTTTAGGTACATTTGTACTGCATTTTGATTTCATGAATCACAAATTATTAAGAGTCAGACTGTCTGATAAAACAACCTATGGATATGCCAGGTCGCTTTGTTTCTGAATATCGGCAATATGCAGTTTTAGCTAGGATATTTTCACTGCTGCTGTTTCTGTCGGCTACCCATGATGTTCTTTACTCCCAGACCTTTCGTTTCAAGGGGATTGTGAAGGATGATCAAACATCGGAACCCATCCGGGATGCCAGGATCAGCGAGTATGGTTCCAAGGATATAATTTCGACAGGGAGCGACGGCAGTTTCGCCCTGAAAATAGGGCAAACGCCTGCAACCCTTGTGTTTTCATGTGCCGGCTACGATCTGGTTGCCTATACGGTTAATGCAAATCCCGGCAAACCTGTCGAATTCAGGTTGAGGGGCAGGTCATGGCAACTTCCGGAGGCTGAAATGCCAGCAACTAACTTTACCTGGCTATACAGTAGCAAGGTCTTTTCAGTCCTTGATTACGAAATCATGGAGGACAATCTTATCCTGCTGATTTTCCGCGATCAGTTGGCGCGGTCGGAACTGGCGCTGATTGCAAGGAGCGGCGACACCCTTACCTTTTCGCCCCTGCCGGAGTACCCGCCTGCAGGGCTTTTCAAGGACTTCCTCGGGAAGGTTCATTATTTTTCCAAGGCGAAAAATGCCTTCAGGTTCCAGTACAGCGAACAGCATAACTGGCTGGAATTTTTTCCCCGTAAAACGGTCGATTCTCTTCAGATCATTGCCGGGCCATTTGTATTCAAAATAGGCGACCGGCTCTATTTCCGGGAAACGGTTGCCCAAGGTTTTGGAACTGCCTTCGGGTATTACGAAAAAGGGGCTGTGAAAAAGTATATCAGACGATTTCAGAATGAGGCGAAAATTTCGGAAAGTCCCGGGGATCAGATTTTTTATCGCAGGTGGCTTGGGATGCAGGCAGGAGGGAACCTGCCTGATCCTGATAACCTCACCGTTGAGGCAGCCTGTGATTTTTCCGCCCTGCTCAGGGAGAACGGTGCCAACAGGAAAAACAAGGGCAGGATGCACTGGTTTGAGTTTAACAAGATGAGCTATCCGCTCTTCAACCTTGGCAGCGACACGATCGCCTTCTTCAATTTTGCCGTTGATTCCCTTGAACTGATGGACAAAGATGGTAAAAGATATAAGCAGGTACCCATCAAATTTCACATGGAGGGAAAGCCGGTGACCGGGGCTGCCGCGACCGTCAGGTTGTCGGATTCCGCCTGGCGCTGGGCCGGAACGGTGATGAGGGATGATTTTACCCATGGAATTTACACACTCTTCCGCAGGAACGGGATGGTCAGGGTCAGGAAGGTCGATTTGGCCACCGGGAAGTTATTAGGCGGTAGCCTGTTGCCATTCGCATCTCCTGAAAAGATTAAGATCTACCGGGGGTATGCCTTTTTCCTCGTGAAGGGCCCTGGTCCAGATGATAAGTGGAAACTGGTAAAATGCAAATTATAAGGGGGGGAAATTCTCTCGCGTCTCTTCAACCTTTTATTAATCTTTCTGGCTTACTGCGTTAAATAGGGGGCCGATAGTGGCAAACGCGGGTTGTATTAATTGACGAAACTCAAAATAGCATGCTGTTGCAATCTTATGGCTGCTATCATCAGATTTATTGCAATTTGCAGATAATCAACGATTTTTTGTGATCCCGGCGCGATTCGAACGCGCGACCCACAGCTTAGAAGGCTGTTGCTCTATCCAACTGAGCTACGGGACCAGTGCTGAATAATACTATTCAACGATGATGTCAAATCAGGGCGCAAAGATACGCTTTTTAACAATTTTGCCGCATCCCCCCGGAAAAACCCCTTTTAATTCGTATAGTTACCTTATCTCTAGCCAGTTTAATGAACCGTTATCCTTTGAAAACCGGATCAACCACCGGTAATTTCTATTCCGCCTCCCTGGCCGGATATCAGGTGCCAGCAACCTCCTCATGACCTCCGGATTTCCTTAGGGTTTCTCAGGGTATTCTCCTGATCCTCAGCTGTTACGCAACAGTTAAGCAACGGTTACCTGTTAGCTACAGAAAGGTTCATTTCGGTCCATCCTGTTTATTATAATCATCCTGTACTTTCCGGGCTGTCATCAACATCACCAGGCGCTCGCAATCTTATCAGCAGGGCTCCTTTGTACTGCGATTAAGTTTTTAACAAATTACCTCCGCTATCAAAAGGAAAGCTTAATTTTGTTGGTTGAAGGTACCAGGTCAGAAACCCGGGAAAAGGGCATCTTTAAATTGGTTCACTAAAATCCACCAATTCCTGCATTCCTGCATTCCTTCATTTACATTGCCTGCATTGTTTGCATTGCCTGCATTGCCTGCATTGCCTGCATTGTTTGCATTAAACAACCCAAAAATGAGAATCCTCAAAGATAAAACAGCCCTGCTGGTCATCGACTTCCAGGAAAAGATCTTCCCCGCCATCGCGGAAAATGAAACCCTGCTGCGCAACGTCCCCATCCTCATCGAAGGGGCAAAGGCGCTGGGATTGCCGATATTCGTCACCGAACAGTATGTCAAGGGACTCGGGCCCACCATCCCCGGATTTAAGGCGCTCCTTGCCGGCATCGAGCCTATTGAAAAGGCCTCCTTCAGTTGCTGCGACGAATCGCGCTTCATGATGGAGCTGGCCTCGTCGGGAAAAGACCATATCATCGTCACCGGCATCGAAAGCCATGTTTGCGTGCTGCAAACCGTGATCGACCTGGTTCAGAACGGCTATCACCCCATCGTGGTGGAGGACTGCATCTCCTCCCGCAAGCCGAACGATAAGCTGATCGCCATCGAACGCATGCGCAAGGAGGGGGTCATCATCACCACCTATGAAGCGATATTATTTGAACTGCTGCGCTACTCGGGAGGGGAGACCTTTAAGGCGATTTCGAAGCTTGTAAAATGAATGCAAACAATGCAGGCAATGCAAACAATGCAAACAATGCAAATAATGCAAACATTGCAAACATTGCAGGGAATATGAACATTGCAGGTAAATAATAAACTATTAACAGAGCTTTGGTGAGTGAATCAAAAGAATACTGAATAATCGGAAGTTGGATGGAGAGGGAAAACCTATTGGTAAAGTTGGAGATTTGGATTAATGCATTTGATTTTAAGTGATTGTGTGTTACCTCCTATTTTTTCAATTATTTTAAAAATAAGATTGATAATTTTTAAACACAGATAATTACTTTCATTTATTCACTTATCACATTGTTAACATTGCCTATATTGCTTGCATTGTCTGCATTGTCCAAGTAAAATGTCAACCGAAGAACCAAATAACGGGGAGAATCCCGAGCTGGAATCAGGCAAGCTGAAGGAGACGGTCCATCTTTCGCAGATGTACCAGAGCTGGTTCCTGGATTACGCCTCATACGTGATCCTGGAGCGTGCCGTGCCCGAGATCACCGACGGGCTGAAACCTGTTCAGCGGCGTATCCTTCACGCGATGAAGGAGCTCGACGACGGCCGGTACAACAAAGTGGCCAACATCATCGGCCATACCATGAAATACCATCCCCACGGCGACGCCTCCATCGGCGATGCCCTCGTTCAGCTGGGCCAGAAGGACCTGCTGATCGACTGCCAAGGGAACTGGGGCAACATCCTCACCGGCGACAGCGCCGCCGCGCCCCGGTATATCGAAGCCCGCCCGTCGAAGTTCGCCCACGAGGTCCTCTTCAACGCCAAGACCACCACATGGCAGCTTTCGTACGACGGCCGCAACAAAGAGCCTGTCGCCCTGCCTGCAAAATTCCCGCTGCTGCTGGCCCAGGGGGTGGAGGGGATTGCCGTCGGACTTGCCTCCAAGATCCTGCCGCACAATTTCAACGAGCTGATCGACGCTTCCATCAAGATACTGCAAAAGGAAGAGTTTGAACTCTTTCCCGACTTCCTCACAGGCGGCATGGTCGATGTCTCCCGCTATAACGACGGCCTCAGGGGAGGGAAGATCCGCCTGCGGGCGAAAATCATCCTGGAGGACAAGAAAACGCTGGTCATCCGTGAAATTCCCTACGGTACTACGACGGGTTCCATCATCGACTCCATCCTCACGGCCAACGACAAGGGAAAGATCAAGATCCGCAAGATCGACGACAATACCGCCGCCGATGTGGAGATCCTGATCCACCTGGCTCCCGGCGTGTCGCCCGACACCACCATGGACGCCCTCTATGCCTTTACCGAATGCGAAGTCTCCATCTCCCCCAACGCCTGCGTGATCGAAGGCGGGAGACCCCGTTTCATGGGCGTTTCGGAGATCCTCCGCGTGAACACGCAGCGCACGCTCGACCTGCTGAAGCTCGAACTCGACATCCGCCGCCAGGAGCTGCTCGACCAGCTGCATTATATTTCGCTCGAAAAGATCTTTATTGAAAACGAGGTTTACGAAGGGATCAAGAAATGCAAGACCACCGAGGATATTGATGCCGCCATCTTCAGGGGGCTGGCCCCCTTTGCACACCTGATTATCCGGCCGGTTTCGGAGGAGGATGTGCACAGGCTGCGCAAGATCCCCATCGAGCGGATCTCGCGGTTTAACTCGGCAAAGGCCGATGAGGCGATGGCCGGGGTGAACCTCGAGATGGAGGAGGTCGAAAACCACCTGGCGCACCTGGTCGATTTTGCCATCGAATATTTCAGGCAGATCCGGAAAAAATATGGCAAAAACCGCGACCGCCGCGCCGAGATACGCAGCTTCGACAACATCGAAGCGGCAAAGGTGGCTGCCGCCAACGAAAAGCTCTATGTCAACCGTGAAGAGGGCTTTGCCGGC
This sequence comes from Bacteroidota bacterium, assembly GCA_037133475.1. Classification (GTDB taxonomy): domain Bacteria; phylum Bacteroidota; class Bacteroidia; order Bacteroidales; family FEN-979; genus CAIVAT01. The sequence continues at coordinate 102,794 of JBAXOB010000008.1, read as the reverse complement.
ACCAGCCTTAAAAAGGACGAATTTGTCTGCGACTGCTCCGACATCGACGACATCATCGCCTTCCGCGACGACGGCACCTTTATCGTGGTAAAGGTCGCCAGCAAGATATTTGTCGGGCAGAACATCATCCACATCGCAGTGTTCAACAAGAACGACAGTCGTACCGTGTACAACCTCATCTACCGTGATGGCAAAAACGGGAAGATCATGGTGAAGCGGTTCAGCGTGGTAGGGGTGACCCGCGACAAGGAATATGCCGCAACCAAGGGGACTCCAGGTTCCAAGGTGCTCTATTTTACCGCCAACCCCAACGGCGAGGCTGAAGTGATCCGCGTGGAGCTGAAGCCCAAGCCGCGGCTGAAGAAGAGTTCGTTCGACTTCAACTTCGCCGAGATCACCATCAAGGGAAGGAATTCGATGGGCAACACGCTGACCAAGTTTGCCGTCAGGAAGATCGAACAACGCCAGGAGGGGGTGTCGACCCTTGGATCGCTGAATATCTGGTACGACGAAACGGTCCAGCGCCTCAACACCGACGACCGCGGGGTGCTGCTGGGAGCCTTTTCCGGAACCGACCGGATCATCACGGTGATGCAGTCGGGCCAGTATAAGCTGCACTCCTTTGACCTGTCATCCCATTTCGACGAGGATATGATCCTCATCGAAAAGTATGATCCTGAAAAGGTTTATACGGCTGTTTACCAGGAGCATGATACCAAACACTACTATATCAAACGGTTTAAGGCGGAGCTGTCGGACAAGAAGGTGGAGTTTGTAGAGCCTCCCGACAAGCTCATCCTCTTCACCATCGATGCTTACCCAAAACTGGAGCTGGTTTTCGACATGCAGTTCAAGACCAAAGGCACGGAGGTTGAGGAGATCGTGGCCCATGAATTTATCGGGGTTAAGGGAATCAAGGCAAAAGGCAAACGGCTGGCGCTCCATGCGCTGAAAAAGCTCAGCTGGCTCGAACCGCTGCAGATCGACGAACCTCAGGAAGATCAGCAGGAGGATCATGTTGCGGATATCGCTTTGGATGACGAGGATGAGGCCATCGTCAACGATGCCGATGATGATACAGCTGACGACGACCTTGAAGATACCGGCAGTGATGAGGATCTGGCAGACGATGGTGAAACCGGTATTGAAGACCCGGGGGAGGATCTACCCGGATATGAACCTGAAGCCGCCTCCGGGCTCAGGTTCAGGCTTGATTCTGTTGAAAGTGCGGCTCCCGTCCAGGATAATGAAGAGGAGCAGGATGGACTGCTTGCCGGGGAGGGGCTGACAGGCGAACTGCTTAAACCTGGTCAATCCGTGCCGCAGGCGGATAAACAACGGAAAAAGCGCCCGCGCATTCCCAAACCCGATCCATCGCAGGGGACCAGGAAGGATGATGAGGAGCCTGGCGACCAGATACAGATGGAATTGCCGCTTTAATCAGTACAAACTACCAATTACCTGAATATTTATGCCTGACAACAAAGTTTTGAAAATTACCGATACCGTTAGCTGGATTGGCGCACTTGACCACGACATTGTCACCTTCGATGTGGTCATGGAGACCAAATTCGGGACTACCTACAACTCCTATTTTATCGATGCTGAAAAGAAGACCATCGTTGAGACGGTGAAGGAGAAATTCTGGGAGCCCTATCTTGCTAAACTTAAAACCCTTACAGATCCTGCTCAGATTGAATACATCGTTTTGAACCATACCGAACCCGACCATTCAGGATGCCTTGCCCGGCTGCTCGAGGTTGCGCCAAAAGCGAAGGTGGTGGGCAGCGGCAACGCCATCCGTTACCTGAAGGATCTGCTTGGATTTGAAATTCCCCACCTGGTCGTCAAAGATGGCCAGACACTCGACCTGGGCGACCGTACGCTGCAGTTTGTGGCTGCCGCCAACCTGCACTGGCCCGATTCCATTATGACCTACCTGCAGGAGGAAAAACTGCTCTTTACCTGCGATATCTTCGGGGAACATTATTGCAGCGAGGCGATGTTCGACGATGCCGTCGGTGATTTCGACGATGCCTTCCGCTATTATTACGATGTCATCATGAAACCCTATAGCCGGTTCATGCTCCAGGCCATCGAACGGATCCGGCCCCTCGATATCGTTTCCATCCTGCCCGGCCATGGTGCCATCCTGAGGACAAACTGGAAAAAATATGTCGATCTTTCCGAGCAGTATGCCCGTGAAGCCCTCAATGAACAGGAACCCAACCGCGTTTTTCTCGGCTATGTTTCGGCATACCAGAATACCGGCGTCATTGCCGGTATGATTGCCGAAGGGATCGGCCAGGCCGGCGACATCAAGGTTGACCTTTGCGATATCGAGAAGATGGGTATGGCGGAGGTTGAACAACGGATCATCCGGGCATCAGCCATCGTGCTGGGATGCCCCACCTTCAGCCAGAACATCCTGTTGCCTATCTACCAGGTATTTGCCCTGATCAATCCTATCCGCGACCGGAACAAACTGGCGGCAGCCTTTGGTTCCTACGGCTGGAGCGGGGAGGGGGCAAAAATCATGACATCCGCGATGGGTAGCCTGAAACTGAACGTGATGGATGAAGGACTGATGATCAAATTCACTCCCCATCACGAAACCAAGGACAAATGCATCGCCTATGGCAAAAAATTCGGCGAGGCGTTTTTACTTGGATTGAATCAGAAATCATAAAATAATACCACCAAACGTAAAAGAAATCCCTTTGAAACGCTGTGCCCTGTTTGCACGCAACAACACTTCAAAGGGATTCATCACGTATCTGCTATTATACATGAGTTCCCCTTATTACATTGTATTATATCAGAATATCAGGATGATCTGATCGAATTTGCCATATACCCAGCTGGATAACATCAGTATTTTCTTCTGATAATGTGGATACTGGCGGTGGCCAGCAATGAAACGGCAAGGAGGATGAGTCCCCATTGCGAAAGGGTGGGTATTGCAGCAGACTGGCACCAGGCGTCGGGATTGCCCGGAGGGGTGTCGGAGAGTTTTACCATGTAATTCCCCGTATTGCCGGGATGGTGACCATAATTTTCGGGTCCTACCCACAAATGATAGGTGCCGGGAGGGAGCGTTGCAGAGGCGGTTGTCGGGATTCCGGCGGGAGAAGGGCGGTAATCATAATAAGTAAAATTAATGCAATCATCCCCCAGAATGAACAAATAGGCATCGAAATCTCCGTAGCACGACCAGTAGATCGTTCCGGGCGTGGTTAACACAAACCGGTACCAGTCGGTATCCCTCCATTCATAACCTCCATAATCATATCCGTTGCCCCTCCCGCAAAAGGCATCTCCCATGTTGATATTGGTATAAAGCAGGGATGGAAAATTACAGCCGCCATTTGTTACGTCAATACCTTCGTCGGGGATGTCAGCCTCCCCTTCCGGAATGGCACATGGCAAACACACCGGCCCCACACCACCCAGCTTTTGGTGCTGATTCTGTAGCTGGACGCCTGGTACTACCTTATGGTTTGTATAACCTGCAGGTTTTTGGGCACCTGTGTAGTGCCCCTGGGCCAAAAGTTGTGTGCCGGCAATAACTGAGATTGCCAGCAAGACAAGAAGTAGATTTTTTTTCATAATTCAAAGTTTTAGTTGAATAAAAAGAAATTCACTGGGGTTTTTCATTATGATTGATCTTTTTCCAAAAGTTCGATCCGGCTTGGTATCCCTGGTTGCTTTGAATTGGAGGTGTATAAAAAGTTATCGGTTCCTGCAAACTTGTTGACAGGCTGTTTCCTGAAAATAAATGACGATATAGTTGTTACAATATGGAAATCCGGTAGCTGCCATCGTGAAATAATTGGCGAACTTGATCAGGGCTGACTAAGATTACGGTAACAAAAAATTCTTATAACAAAAATAATATGGAAAATGGTAAAAGTCAAGTCCGTTTACTTCTAAGGAAAAAAGGCTATTACGTTATTTGATTGATCGTAATTATACATGGAAATTTGTCTGATGGAATTTATTCGTTCAGTGCCCCACTCGTGAGAGGCTGTCTTAAAAGTTATGTGCTTTTCCGCCTCATGAAAGGCACGTAAAAAAAATGGGGATTGTGTAGAACTGGGAGCCATCAGGGGAGCGGAGCAACGAGTTTCCGAAGTTAACGAATGACGAAGAGTGTTAACGACGTTCATGCGCGGTGACTTTTCTTTGTTTTTTTCGATATGGTTTTGTTCAGTTTGAGGTTGATTGGGTCAATAAAAATTCATCAATAAACTGGTTTGGCCCGCAGGCACAGAGCCGGCTTCCTGCTGATCCAAAAAGAATTAAAGGTTTGAGGAGCCTTTACAGAGGACCGAGGGGGGCATTGACGACCAGGGTATCATCCCTGAATTGTCAAACTGGCATGCATAGGCCGAATCTGATATGATTATTCAAAAAAATCCCTTTGATCCACCTGCCGGTAATTATTCCGGGACAGTTTGTATCAAAGAGATTCTCAGTTGTTTTGGAAGACTGCTGCTTTTTCTACGAAAGGTTAACTTTTTAACACACCCGGAATATCAGACTGAAAAAGTAGTTCTCTTTTTTAAGATAAAGAAGCTTGCAACAGAGATCAATCCCAGAGCCAGTAAAATGAGCCCCCATTCACCCAGGGTTGGTACGCTTCCGGCACACCAGGTAGCGGGTGGGCTGGGAGGGGCAGTGGTAACCTTTGCGAGGTAATCTCCGTCGGTATTAACCTGGTGCCCGACCGAATACGGTGAGATTACCAGGTAATAGGTGCCGGGAGCCAATACTGCTGAATAGGTGAGGGGAATACCCGCAAACCCGCCGACATATCCGACTAAACTGGCAGTAGCACAGGGACCCTGAATGATATAAACGACAGGATCGAAACTTGCAAAACAAGTCCAGTAAACAGTTTGTGTTGTGGCGAGTTCCAGCTTATACCAGTCAAAGTCATGCCTGGGATCTCCAAACCAGGTATAGCCGTTACACCGGCCACTGACACATTGGTCCAACTGGATATTCAAACTCAGGTTGGCAGGTCCGACGGCACAACCTCCGTCGGTGAAATCAACGCCGTTATCGGGGATGTCGGCTTCCCCTTCATGGGTGGCGCAGGACGGGAAAAAGTTGAATCCAGTCGGATCAAGCCTTTCATGATTGTTGACAATACGTGGTTGTGAATTCAGCTGGTGCTGAATCTTTGTCATGATGGAGGAGATATCCCCACCCTGGCCTGCATTCTGGGCTGAAATGCCGGAAGCAGAAAACAATAATACTGTAAATACCGAAAAGTAGCTGATTTGTTTCATTTTTTTGTTTTTTTAAGGTTATAGAAAAATCGATATACCCGTCAGCCTCAGTTAAAATGAATAATACTGACAGTGAAATTCAACTAAATGTGTATTGGCAGTAACTGGAAATGAATATTTTTCCGATTAGGAAAATGTCCAGGTTGGGTTTATGGGTGGTCTCACTAATCAAATCAAACATTCGATTTGATGCACCTTGGTCGTCAGGCAGAATCGGCAAAACAAGGAAAAAATGTCAACGGGAAATTACGCATGCGTGAAATATGCAGTAAAGATAGCTTCTGAAAACAAGAAAGTCAAGTATTTTTATTTAAACTCATTAAAAATAATTTAATGCAACACAATTGCACCGGTTACATAATATATCGACCGGATCACAGTCTGACATATTTTGGGCCCTTTATGGTAAGGAAATAACAAGTGGGATGACCTATTTTGTGACCTGCCATATTCCCTTACAACAGGGAGAGGTTATTTACAGGCAGGCGAACGATTGGTTGCCATGACGGTTTTCTCACTTTTGGCGCTGTAAAAGCAATTTCTTAATGAAAACAGGCCTTTCCGTCATATGACACCTGACAGCGACAGGAGATCCCAGGGGATATCGCCATATCTTATAGGTTGAAATTCGCAGGTATATACTAAATTTGCATCTTTAAAGTTATCCTTGTTACTTCATATGCTGAACCAACCGTGAAACCCGGAAAATATATCCGACTTGCCGCAATCCTGGTCCTTCCGGGATTACTGCTGCTGTCATCGTGTCTGCCCGAGCGCAAGGTAGCCGGCCCGTTTATCAATTCACCGCATGTAATCAACCTGCTTGTGATCCCGCCCAATTATATTTATAAATACAACCACAAGGGAGAGTCGATCGAAGGGTTTGACGAGATGAGCCCCGCAGAACAGGATTCTGCCCTCTGGAACAGCAGCAGGTTTATTAAACACCTAAGCGACAGTATTCTGCTGGACAATTATATGAATAATTTTATTGATGAATTGCGCAACCTGGGATTTAATGTCTACCTGGATAGTGCCGTCGATTCATTTATGACGGGAAAGCCACAGTCGTATGTACTGGATGTTGCCCAGATGCAACTCGATGAATATTTATATCCCATGGAGGATGAGGAAACCTTTATGGACACAGCCTACTTTAAAAAGATCAACCTCAATGCCATGGACTTTGCCTGCTGGTTCGACCTGAGCAAGGCCAATACCGAAAATGCCAAAAAAACCACCCTCTATTCCAACGCCACCGCCTATGATTCATTCGAGGGAAGGTTTTTCAACGATCTTTTTACCGGGAGGGTTCATTACAAATATAATATCGATTCCCTGAAGGTCAAGGATATATATGAGATGGCAACCTACCTGGGAAAGAGGCACGCAGGCTACCTGTATGACTTCTTTTTGAACCATTATATCGCCAAACATATGCCCGAAGGTACCAAGCCACAGGATTATTACCATTTCAGCCGTCCGACGAAAAGCTTGATTCCCTCCGATGATAACCGGTTCGAAGTACTGGATACGAAGTAATTCTGCGATATTTCAGGTGCCGCGAACGGGGCTTCACGCCCCTTTTGCCCTGGGATAAGGCACTTGCGACTGGTTCCCGAAATCACCTTTTAGAAATTTGAAATAGCCGGCCATGGCGATCATGGCGGCATTATCGGTCGAATATTCGAAAGGGGGGATGAAGATGTTCCATCCATGTCGGTCGCGGGCATCTTCCAGCGCCGCGCGCAACCCTGAATTTGCGGAAACGCCCCCGGCAATGGCCACATCCAGGAAACCTCCGCCAGGACTCAGCTTCCGCGTGACATCCAAAGCAGTGGCCAGTTTTGCCATCAGCACCCCGACGATGGTGGCCTGGATGGAGGCGCTCAGATCGTTTTTGTTCTTTTCAATAAACCCTGGATCCTTTTTCAACTCATCCCGCAGGAAATAGAGAAACGAGGTCTTCAACCCGCTGAAGCTGAAATCGAGCCCTCCGATATTCGGTTTGGCAAAGGTGAACCTGGCAGGATTGCCATCCCGGGCAAGCTTGTCGATCAGCGGTCCGCCGGGATAGGGGAGACCCATGATCTTGGCCGATTTGTCGAATGCCTCCCCGGCAGCATCATCGATGGTCTGCCCGATCACCTCCATATCAAAATAATCGCGGATCAGCACGATCTGCGTATGACCGCCGGAGACCGTCAGGCATAAAAACGGAAATTTCGGCACAGGATTTGTTAATTCCCTGTTCCTGATGAAATGGCTCAGGATATGGGCCTGCAGGTGATCGATCCCGATGAGCGGGATGTTCAAACCCAGGGAAAAGGCCTTTGCAAAGGAGGCACCGACCAGCAAAGATCCAAGTAATCCGGGCCCCCGTGTGAAGGCTACGGCAGAAAGTTGATTTTTGCGTATATTTGCCCTTTGGATGGCAGTTTCGATTACGGGAATGATGTTTTGCTGATGGGCCCGCGAAGCAAGCTCAGGGACCACGCCGCCAAAATTCCGGTGAACATCCTGCCCGGCAGTTACGTTCGACAGGATGACATCGTTGCAGATAACCGCCGCGGAGGTGTCATCGCAGGAAGATTCAATACCGAGTATATATGTTTGCATAACGAAAGGCAAAATTACCATAAAAACTGTCTCAAAAATACTGCTCTACGGCATTGCAGTGATTTTCTCCCTGCTGCTCTCGGTTTACCTGGTGTTCCGGAGCGAGGCGGCACAGACCCTCATGGTTCGCATGTTTGCCGATTACCTCTCCCGCGAACTGAAAACCGACTGCAGGGTCAGCGGGTTCGACCTCTCTTTCAGGAACGGGCTGGTAATCCAGGACATCCTGCTGAAAGACAACCATGGCGGGATCCTCTTCAAAGCCCACGAACTGGGGGTGAAACCGGGATTTATGAAACTCAGGAAACACAAGATCAACATCAGGAGAGTTTACATCGAAAAGGGGAATGTGCAACTGATCACCTACCGCGGCGACTCATCCCTGAACCTGCAGTACATCATTGACCATTTTGCCTCAAAGGATACTGTCAAAAAAATGGACACGACACCTTCGGCACACTGGGACATATCCATCTCATCGGTTTACCTTGCCGATACGCGCTTTCACCTGCAGGACCAGAACGCAAAACCATCTCCGGCAGGCATCGATTATACCAATATCGATGTCTCGGCAATTAACCTCGACCTTACCGATGTGGCCTTTGTGGGCGATACCATCCATGGCAATATCAAGCATCTTGCGGCGAAAGAGCGAAGTGGTTTCACCCTGCACAACCTCAGCGGCGAATTCCAGGTCGGCCCCGGCTATCTCAAGGCACATCACCTGAAGATTCTGACCGACAACTCCGACCTGGCGCTGAAATTCGATTTTCTTTACGACCGCTGGGGGGCCTACAACGATTTCCTGCACAAGGTCAACATCCAGGCTTCTATAGAACCCTCTTACCTCGACCTGGAGGATATCGGCTATTTTGCACCTGAACTTTCCGTGATGAAGGACAGGATCAGGTTTTCTGCCAATATCAAAGGAAATGTCAGCAATTTTAAGGTTCGTGATCTGAGGTTTGCCTACGGGAAAAATACCTTCTTTTACGGCAACCTCAGCGCCACAGGGCTTCCCGATATTGAAGAGACATTCATAGATTTGAATATCAAAGAGATGAATGCAAACAAAGAGGATGTGGAAACCCTGTTGATCCCGGGCAGCATGCGCCATATCACGCTTCCCAAAGAACTGGCCAATATCGGAGTCGTTGGACTCAAGGGGGTATTTACAGGGTTCTATAATGATTTTGTCGCCAATGCGCATGTAAATACCAACCTTGGCAATATTGTAACCGACCTGACCCTTGTCAAACACAAGGGCAGTAAATTATTAGGCTATAAGGGGCAACTGGCTGTGGAATCGTTTGATGTCGGGAAACTTACCGGTAATACCAACCTGCTAGGAGTCCTTTCTCTCAAAGCAGATGTTACCGGTAAGGGGCTGACCCTTAAAACCGCCGATCTGGCCATGAATCTTCATATAGATTCAATCTACCTGAACCATTATAATTACAAAAACCTGGGTGTGACCGGCGCTTTTGCAGAGGAAAAATTCAAAGGGAAGGTCAATATCGGCGACCCCAACCTTGATATGGATTTTAACGGGCTGATAGATGTCGGGGACTCTCTGCCTGTATTCGACTTCCTTGCCAGGATTAACCACGCTGGTTTGTTCAGGCTTAACCTGCTGAAACGTGATTCAGTTGATGAAATCTCTGCCAGGGTCAAGGTGAATTTCAAGGGAAACAACCTCGATAACATCGATGGTTCCATCCTGATCGACAGCCTCGAATACCTGGAAGGCAGCAAGCGTATCACCATGGACCATTTCTCTTTGCTTACCCGGCAGGACACAGCCTCAGGGAAAAGCTACCATCTTCAGTCCGACTTTTTAGATGCCGACATTGCCGGGAACTTTTCATTCAAAGAGCTTATTCCTTCCCTGACGACCTTTATAAGCAACTACCTCGCATCGTTTAATCTTCATGATTCGCTCATCAAAAAGAGCCACGGGATATCAAACCAGGTGATGAACTTCGAGGTGCGTTTTCATAAGTCGGATGAACTTACACATGTTTTCCTTCCGTTTTTGCGTATAACGCAGGGTTCGGCATTTGACGGATCCTATAACGCCTATAACGGCACCATGGTGGTGAGGGGTAAAGCACCCGCCCTTTTCCTGAATAATTTCGAGTTTGACAACTGGTACCTCAATGCCGAGAATACCTCGGATAACCTGGAAATAAAATCGGGGGCCTCCCAGGTTTATCTGAAAAGGGCCTCCAAGAAAGATTCGCTTGAGGTGAAGGTAGATGATTTCAAGTTGAATTCCAACATCCGGCATGACAGTATCAAATACCGCCTGGCATGGAATGCACAGTCAAAACCCAGTGAACTGGAAGGCAATGTGAACTTTACCAAAAGTCCGGTTATCCAGTTGAAAATAAGTAAATTCCACATGTTCTTTGATGAAAAGTACTGGGGGGTCGATCCTGCAAATTTCGTACAGATAGACAGCTCAGCAATCCACCTTTCAAACCTCCTTTTTTTCTCGGGAGAGCAGTTCCTAAAGCTGGATGGGAATCTCTCTTCTGATAAAAGGGATACGCTTTCGGTCCATTTCAACAAGGTGGATATCTCAAGGGTTGACCAGCTGATCGGCAGTAATGATGTTGACCTGGATGGCATTCTCGACGGGAACTGTAAAATCGCCAATCCCTATAAAAATATAGCCATACTGGCCGATCTTCGGATCAATAAACTGAAATTCAACAAAGAGTCGCTGGGCGACGCCACCTTCCGGGTTAAATTTGACCAGGAGTCCTCCCGGTTTGACCTGCTTTCGGAAATCCTTTATACAGGCAATGTGGGTACCAATATTCCCTTTTCGCTTTCAGGGAGTTATTTCCTGGATAAAAAAAATCCCCACATCGATTTTGACCTGACCCTGAAAAACCTGAATTTAAAAATGGTAGGCCCCTTTGTATCCAGTTTTATGACCGGGGTTGGCGGGTTTGCATCGGGTCACGTGAAAATCAAAGGACGGCTTGACAAACCTGACATCCGCGGGGAATTGAAAATGGCGCGTACGGAATTCAAGATCAACTACCTGAATGTACCTTACTCTTTTGCAGATGTGGTTAAAATTGATACCAACGCATTTATATTCAACAATATCACTGTCTTCGATTCGCTTGGCCATAAGGCATTTTTAAATGGCAGGATAACCCATCAGAATTTCAGTAACCTGCGACTCGATCTTCATGCAGAGATGGATGACTTTTGTGCCTTTAATAATTCACGCGCCCAGAACAATATCTTTTACGGCAATGCGAGGGCAACGGGAACTGCCAGTATCACGGGACCTCCCGAAAATATCAGCATCACCGTTAAGGCAACCAACGGTGGGAAAACCCATGTGGTGATCCCGATTGACCTGACCCGTTCGGTGGGCCAGAATGACTATATCATTTTTGTCAATCCTAAGGGCGATTCGGCGGAGAAGAAAACGGTCAGGAAAGAGGTTAATACCAGCGGACTCACCATCGACCTGGGCTTAAGGATCAATGATGAGGCCGAGGTGGAGGTCTATTTCCCGAACCAGCTTGGGAATTTGAAGGGATCGGGAAGCGGTAACCTGCTGATGGGAATGACGCCTACAACGCCTTTCACCCTGTCGGGAACCTATACGGTCAGCAAGGGATACTTTTTATTCCAGTTGAAAAACTATCTTCGTTTGCCAATGTCAATCAAAGAGGGGGGGACAATCAGCTGGACCGGAGATCCCACCGATGCAAAGATCTCCTTGAGCGCGGTATATAAAACCAAAGCCCCGCTGAAAGGGGTCGTTACGGCTCCTGACCTGGAGGCGCTTCGCATTCCCGTTGAATGCATCATCAGGCTTGACGGGAAACTGATGAACCCCGACATCTCATTTGCCATCAACCTGCCCAATGTGGAAGAGAGTATCAAATCCCAGGTGTTTTCCGTGATCGATACTACAAATGCCGCCGTCATGGCCGACCAGACCATCTACCTGCTGGTCATGAACCAGTTTAAACCGGTGGTCAATGGCTCCGGTTCGACAGTGGATGTGGGAGGGACAGCTTTTTCGCTCGTTACCAACCAGCTGAACAGCATGATTTCGCAGATATCACCCAATGTGAATGTCAACATGAATTATAAACCGGGAACTTCTACTACCCAGCAGGAATTTGATGTGGGGATATCCACCCAGCTGTTCGACGACAGGCTGCTCATCGACGGGACCTTCGGGATGAATTCCTATACCAACAAAAGCGCTGCCCAGCAGTCAAATACCATTGTCGGGGATATCAACATCGAATATGTGCTTACCCGCAACAGGCGATGGCGCGTAAGGGCCTTTAACCGCACCAATACCATGAACCTGCTTAACTACAGTGCGCCCTATACGCAGGGAGTAGGTATCAAATACCAACGCGATTTTTCCACCTTTGGAGAGCTTTTTAATTTCTCCAGGAAAAAGGATGCCAAATAGTTGTCATTATTCATATAATGTAAAAGTTAATGTATGAAAAAGCTGCTTACTTTGATGATTGCCGTTGTCGTGATGGGTTCCCCGCTTTTTTCGCAGATAGTGATCAACACCACCGACATGCCGCACGTGGGCGATACGCTTCGGGAAAGCCAGACGAATGTGGCCCCGGCCGGATATGCAAAAACCGGGATGGATACCATTTGGAACTTCTCTTCCCTGCAGGCGCTCAGCCAGCGCATCGACACCTTTGCCAGCGTGGCTTCAACGCCATGGGCCTATCAGCTCTTTTTTGCCGGGGCAAACCTTGCAACACCCCTCACGGGAAGCCCGATACCCGGATTGCCTGTAACGCAAGGGTATTCATTTTTCAAGAACAGCACGGCCTCCTACAGCGAAATGGGGTCGGCCTATACCGTTCAGAACCTGCCCCTGCCGGCCAAATATGATAACCCTGACGTACATTACGAATTCCCGATGGCACCGGGGAATACCTGGTCGTCAACGGCCGCCTTTTCAATCAATGTGCCAAACCTGGCCTATTTCAGCACCCACCGGTACCGCACCAATATTGTTGATGGCTGGGGATTGCTGACCACACCCTATGGTACATTCCAGACCTTGCGGGTCAAATCCACCCTGCTGGAGCACGACAGCGTCTATATCGACTCCCTGTCAACAGGCTTTCCCTTCAACCGGAACATTATCCAGTATATCTGGCTCGGCAAGGGTAAGAGTGTACCGCTGCTCCAGGTAAATGAGGAGGGAACGCTGGTTACCACAAGCTACCGCGATTTCTACAGGATGTCGGCAAAACCCCTCTCCGCAACTCTCGGCCATGATACGGCTGTTTTTTCGGGATCTTCGATAACCCTGCATGCAACGGTCACAGGAGGCACTCCTCCCTACCAGATACTCTGGAACACCCTTGATACGGGAAAGACGCTGACGGTCACCGTACAGGCCATTACGACCTATTCCATCGTGGTCATCGATGCGCTGCAGAATTTTGCATCAGCCCAGGTGATCGTTTCCATCAGGTACCCGCCGGGAATATCCGAGCATGAAGCGATGCCGCTGGTGAGTTATCCAAACCCCACACAGGGACCGATCCGCATCACCCTACCGGTTAAAAGCGCCACGGCGCTGATGCAGGTGTTTACCTCGCGGGGAGATAAAATAAGGGAAAGCAGCGAAAGCCTCCAAAACAACCGGTTTTCCGAGAATCTCTCAGGCCTGCCGGATGGCCTCTATCTTATACGAATTAAAGCTGACAATCTTGTTTTTTCAGGCAAAATACAGGTAATTCACTAAACCCGCCCTCCATGTCATTCGCCGTTTACCGCTCCTCTGCGGGATCAGGAAAGACCTTTACCCTCGTTAAGGAGTACCTGAAGCTGATCCTCACCGAACCCGGCGAATTCAGGCACATCCTTGCCATTACCTTCACCAACAAGGCGGCAAACGAGATGAAGGAGCGTATCCTCGGCGGACTGGAAGAGCTGGCGAAAGGGGAAGAGTCGGAAAATAAAATGGTCAGCGGGACCCTGCTGCCCATCCTGCTGGAAGAGACCGGGCTGACCCGCTCCGAAATAGCACGTATCTCGGCCCTTTCATTGGAGATGATCCTCCATAATTATGCAGATTTTGCGATCGGGACCATCGACAGTTTTTCACATAAACTCATCCGCACCTTTGCCCATGATTTCGGCCTGCCGGTAAACTTCAACGTGGAATTGGACGGGGATGAGATGCTCGCCACCGCGGTTGACCTTTTACTCGACAGGGTAGGCGATGACGCCGACCTGACAGCACTGCTTGTTAACTTTCTTGAAACCCGCATGGATGAGGACCGCGGATGGAACATTGATTTCATCCTGGCCAGTTTTGCCCATATATTGATGGATGAAGAGGGGCAAAGTCAGATTCTTAAAATCAAACAGTTATCACTGTCTGATTTTCAGAGGATATCGGAAAATCTCTATATCAGCCTGCGCAGGTTTGAAAAGGATATCAGGGAGCTGGGACTTCAGGCTGCCGCGATGATCAGGAGCAGGGATATCCCCTCATCGGCCTTTTACCAGGGAGAAAAAGGGATTTGGAAGTACTTTATGAACCTGGCAGCAGGCAGGATGGATAAGCTGGAACCCAACTCCTTTGTGATGGCCACACTGGAGGAGGATAAATGGTGTTCCGCCAAGGCAGCACCTGCTTTGAAGAACGAGATTGATGCCATCAAACCTGGGCTGACCGGGATTTACGGGAAGCTCAGGACCGAATTCGAACAGAGCAAACCTGCCTATATGCTGCAGAAGTTGCTTGCCAAAACGATCTACCCGCTTGCCGTTCTCAATGAAATTGAAAAGGTACTCAACCAGTTCAAACAACAGAATAACCTCGTGCATATTTCGGAGTTCAACGCGCGGATCGCGGGTGTGGTCATGAATGAGCCGGTGCCCTTTATCTATGAGCGGCTGGGAGAAAAGTACCATCACCTTTTTATCGACGAATTCCAGGATACTTCGGCATTACAGTGGATGAACTATATTCCGCTGATAGAGAATGCTTTGGCCGGAGGTTATTTCAACATGGTGGTGGGCGACGGGAAACAGGCCATTTACCGGTGGCGGGGCGGCGACGTGGAGCAATTCACCGTTCTTCCCGCCATTCCAGGCAGTCTCAACAACATGGTTTTGCAGCAGAGGGAACAGGCTCTTACCCGTTCGTTCAAGCCTGTAAACCTTGACAGCAACTTCCGTTCGAAAGCCGAAATCGTTGATTTTAACAACCGCTTCTTCAGCAAAATAGCGGGTAATGTCCTTTCAAACGGCAAAGAAGATATCTATTCAGGATTAACGCAGGTTTTTAACCCGGAAGATACGGGAGGTTATATAAGGCTCTCCTTTCTTGAAAGGGGAGAGAGTGCGGCACGCTATGATGAGTTTACATTTGTGAATATCCTTGAGATCATCAGGGAGAACCAGCGCAATCAATACAGTCTCAACGACATCGCCATTCTTTGCAGAAGTAACCGCAATGCCAGCAAGATTGCACGTTTCCTGCTGGAAAACGGCATCGGCGTGCTCTCTGCCGAATCATTGCTGGTGGCTAATTCTCCCAAAGTAAGGTTTTTGGTTGCCTGCCTGAGGTATCTCTTCGAACCGCAGCATGATGTGGTAGTGGAGGAGATCAGGCAGTTTCTGGAGAATATTGAAGCTGGTTCGGCCGGGATCCGCTCCCTTAACGACGATTTTGCCCTGCTCCCCGTCTTTGACCTCTGCGAGGCGCTCCTCCGAAAATTTGGCCTTAACAGGGAGAGCGATGCCTATGTCCAGTTCTTCCTGGATGCTGTCCTGAAATTTTCGGTCAAAACCTCCACCAGTTCCCTGGAATTCCTTGCCTGGTGGGAGAAAAACAAAGACAAGGTTTCGATTATCGTGCCTGAAGGGATTGATGCGGTAAGAGTGACTACAATCCATAAAGCCAAAGGATTGCAATTTCCTGTAGTCATCATGCCTTATGCACTCGAAGGCAGGAAAAATACCAAAACCCATCTATGGGTCAGCCTTGATCCCGTGGTTGCCTCCGGACTCGAAACGGCCATTCTGCGAAGTGACAAGGAGATGGAATCGACAGTTTACAGGGAACTCTATTCCGATGAGCAGCAAAAATCGATGCTTGACATCCTTAACCTGCTGTACGTTGCGATGACAAGACCCGAAGAGCGGTTATACATCCTTACAAAAGCCCCCGCCGTCTCAAGGGATATTCCCGATTCATGGCCCCGGTTTTTTGATTTTTTTGTAAAAAGTGAAGGGATTTGGGAAGAAAATAAATCTGTTTATGAATTTGGCTATCTGTCAGATCATGTAATAAAATCACATAAAGAAAAGATTAATATAATACTTGCCAATAATTTGATTAACATCGATTGGCGTGAAAAAATACATATCAGGATGCGGGCTCCCCAATTGTGGGGAACTGATGCCGATGGCGGTAAACCCCAGTGGGGAAACAGGGTCCATACCCTGCTTTCATGGATCAAAACGGAAAAAGATATTGCGAAGGCGTTGACAAAAGCAACATCAACCGGCCTTATCGGAAATGAGGATTGTGAAAATTTGGAAAAATTGCTGACTTCGGTGATCTGCTATCCGCAGCTCTCACGCCTGTTCAGCGACCAGGTGCGGGTGAAGACCGAGGCCGAGATCCTGCTGCCGCAGGGTTCCTTTTATCGTCCTGACCGGGTTGTTTTTGATGGCGAACAGGTTACGATTCTCGATTATAAAAGTGGCAAACCCCTTGAAGAGCATAAGGAACAGCTGATCCGCTATGCCGGTTACCTGGAGGAGATGGGGTACCTGCATATCCGCAGGGCGCTAGTTTACCTGGAACCGGAGGTAACGGTCGTTGAGGTGTGATTTAATCAATCTAACAAAAAATGAATGGATGATATAATTAAAAGTCTTTCCAGCCTCTATGCCGGCTGGTGCGGTTGCCCTGCAACAACACTGGTGAAGCTTGCTGGTTCGGGCTCCTACAGAACTTATTACAGGATTTTCGGCCAGGGGGGAACGGTGGTGGGGGTACATAACGATAATTTTTCTGAGAACCTGGCCTTTATTGCCTTTTCCCGTCAATTCCTGGCCGACGGGTTACCCGTTCCCGAAGTGCTTGCCGAAAATGCCGGCCAGCGTATTTACCTGCTGTCTGACCTTGGTGATCAAACGCTATTCCAATTGTTAACCGCGAAACGTTCCCCGGAGGATCATTTCCCGGCAGAAATTGTTGCGCTTTATAAAAAAGCGATTGACTGGCTTGTGGTTTTCCAGGTTAAGGCCGGGAAAAATATCGATTACGGCCTCTGCTACCCCCGTGCCGTTTTCGACAGGCAATCGATGATGTGGGACCTGAACTATTTCAAATACTACTTTCTGAAACTGGCAAAGGTGCCTTTCGACGAACAGGCGCTTGAGGATGATTTTACCGCCCTGTGCGACCTGCTGACTGAAGATGCCCCGGAATTTTTCCTGTACCGTGATTTTCAATCCCGTAATATCATGATCCTTGATGGTGAGCCCTGGTTCATCGACTACCAGGGGGGCAGAAAGGGGGCGCTTCAATATGACCTGGCATCGCTGCTTACCGATGCAAAGGCAGATATCCCGTTTCCGGTGAGGGGGGAACTGCTGCGCTATTACCTGGGCAAACTGGAGGAAGCCTATCCTGTTGACAGGGAGCGGTTCCTGAAAAATTATTATGGTTTCGTCCTCATCCGCATCCTCCAGGCACTTGGCGCCTATGGGTTCAGGGGATACTATGAAAACAAGGCCCATTTCCTGCAGAGCATCCCTTTTGCTTTCCGCAACCTGCGTTACCTGCGGGAACAGGGAAAGATCGGTTTCGGCCTTGATTCATTGATGGAGGTGATCGATCAAATGATATCAGGGCCAGATATATATTTAAAAGACAGGATGCATTCTGCATTAACGGTGACCATCAACAGTTTCTCCTATAAAAAGGCTATTCCTCAGGATACTTCGGGTCATGGCGGCGGTTTTGTATTCGACTGCCGTGCGCTTCCAAATCCCGGCAGGTTCGAGGAGTACCGCAGGTTTACGGGCATGGATCAGCCGGTGATCGATTTCCTGAAAAGTGAACCGCCGGTAGAGATGTTCCTGAACCACGTATTTGCGCTCGTTGGCCAGAGTGTGCATACCTATGGCGAACGGGGATTCGAACATCTCATGGTCTCTTTTGGCTGTACAGGCGGGCAACACCGGTCGGTATACTGTGCACAGCAACTTGCAGCCTATCTGAAAGAACATTACCGGGTCGCTACGGTGGTCAGGCACCTGGAGCAGGAAGGCAAATCAAACGTACCGGCATGAAAGCAATGATCCTGGCAGCCGGACTGGGTACACGTCTGAAGCCCTTTACCGATCTGCACCCGAAAGCCTTGTTTGAAGTGGAGGGGAAAACACTTTTGGAACATTCCCTTCTTCATCTGAAGCACGCGGGGATTCACGAGGTGATTATCAATGTTCACCATTTTGCGGTCCAGATCATCGATTTTCTAAGGCAGCATGAGAATTTCGGATTGAAGATCACCATTTCCGATGAAACGGGGGAGTTGCTGGAAACCGGCGGCGGGGTGAAAAAGGCTGCCTGGTTTTTCACCGGGAATGAAAGTGCTGTAATCCGCAATGTTGACATCCTGTCCGACCTTGACCTGTTGGCCATGGAGCTCTTTCACCGGGAGTCGCACGCACTGGCGACCCTTGCGGTCAGGGATCGCCAGACATCCCGTTACCTCCTGTTTGACAGGTCGATGCAGCTTTGTGGCTGGGAGAATATTACTACCGGCGAGCGGAAAATCTCACGTGATGCGCCATTGTTGTCGCCTTTCGCCTTCAGTGGCATCCAGGTTATCTCACCGGAAATATTTTCCAGTGTCACGGAAAAGGGGCGGTTTTCCCTGACGGGGATGTACCTGCGGCTTGCTGCAGGGCAGAAAATTCTCGGGTACCTTGATGAAGGGAAGATATGGAAGGATGTTGGGCGGATGACGGCGAATGGCGGATAATGCAAAAAAATTCATAGTTGGTTAATTTTTGATAGTATGGTTCCATTCCTGAAGCAAACTGCACGGTACCTGATCGCCCAATATGGCGATGGTCTGGCCGATGTATGCATCATCCTTCCGAATCGCCGGGGAGGGCTTTTTCTCAGGAAATACCTGGGTGAAGAGATCGGGAAGGTCTCCTGGGCACCGGTGATCTATTCCATCGAGGATTTTATTGCCGAGATCAGCGGGTTGCAGGATGTGGATAACCTGAGCCTGTTGTTTGAATTGTTTGAGGTTCATCGTGAGATAGAGGGGGTGAAGGCGCAAAGCTTCGAAGAGTTTTTACGGTGGGCTCCCCAGCTCCTCAGCGATTTTAACGAAGTTGACCGCTATTTGGCCGATGCGCAGGAACTTTTTGCAACGCTCACCGAAGCCAGGGCTATTAGTTTGTGGAACCTTGACAACCAGCCCCTCACGGAGTTTGAAAAAAAATACCTTCATTTTTACCAGTCATTGTATGACTATTATGCCAGGTTGACACAACGGCTGATTAAAAAAAACCAGGCATACCAGGGGCTGGCATTTCGGCATGCGGCCGGCATGATTGAGGCGGCAAAAGATCACCTGCCATGGAGGCATCTCATCTTTGCCGGGTTCAACGCCCTGACAAAGGCGGAAGAGACGATTATAGAGACGCTTAAGAACAATGGCCAGGCCACGCTGCTTTGGGATGCCGACCATTACTATATTGACAACAAGCAGCAGGAGGCGGGCGATTTCCTGCGCGTGCTGCTCGGAAAATGGGCAACCAGGGAGCCCCGGTGGATTTCGGATGATTTTGCCACGGGCGAAAAAAGGATCAGCATCATCGGGGCACCGGACCCTATCGGGCAGGTGAAATATTGCGGTAACCTGCTTCACCAGCTTGCCATCGGGGGCAAATCCGATGAAAAAACAGCTGTGATCCTGCTCGATGAAGGCCTCCTTGTCCCATTACTGAATTCAATTCCCGACGAGGTTGAATCAATGAATATCACAGCGGGTTTGGCATTGAAACAGACCCCCATGGCTGGCTTGTTTGAGACCGTTTTCCAGTTGCATCTACATACAACTCAATTCTCGTACCTGGCAACAAAGGGCATCAGGAAATTTTACTACAGGGATGTGCTGACCCTGTTGCAGCATCCCTATATTCGCAGGATGGCTCATGTGCTGACGGATGGCACCGGGTCTGCCTTTGAAGAAACCATTGAAAACATCAGCGCAGGCCACAGGATCTTCATCGGGATTGAAGACCTGGTCCGGGAAAAACCAGGATTGTTGACTGCAAACCTTTCCTTTCTGAACTCCCTGCTGACCCCCTGGGATCATGCCGCCGATGCAGTAACCTGTTTCAAAACGCTGATCGAAAACCTGCGGGTTTGCATCATGAAGCCTCAAACGAAAGGTAAACCAGCGGATTATGCCGGTAATGTCACCCCGGGAGCAAGGATTGACCTTGAATACCTGTTTGCCTTTTCGAAAGTGGTGCACCAACTGGGCAATTTACTGACCGATTTCCCCACGGAGCTTAAACTGCCGGCATTTTACCAACTCTATTCCCAGGAGGTTTCCGCCGTAAGTCTTCCCTTCTATGGCGAGCCGCTCAAAGGTGTGCAGATCATGGGGATGCTGGAGAGCCGTACGCTCGATTTTGAAAACCTCATCATCCTTTCATGCAATGAAGATCTGCTTCCCAGCGGGAAGATCAACGCCTCCTTCATTCCCTTCGACATCAAGCAAAGTTTTGATCTTCCTACATACCGGCATAAGGATTCGGTTTATGCTTACCATTTTTACAGGTTGCTGCAGCGGGCCGGCAATGTATGGATCTTATACAATACGGAGCCAGAGCAGCTGGGAGGCGGCGACCGCAGCCGTTTTCTGCGCCAGATCCTTCACGAACTGCCTGAGTGGAATCCAAAGATCGTCATCACGGAATCCATCCTGTCGACTCCTCCGGGACAAAGGGAACCCTTGCCGGTAATTGAAATTGCCAAAACAGGTAAGACCATTGAATTGATGAAGGTCAAAGCAGGGAAGGGCTTTTCAGCTACCTCCCTCAATGCCTACCGCAACTGTACGCTGAAATTTTACTTTTCCGAAATTGCAGGCATCCGGGAGCCTGAGGATATGGACGACACGATCGATCCCGCCATACTCGGGAGCGTCGTTCACGAGGCCCTCCATAGCCTCTTTGAACCCTATACCGGTCAACCCATGACCTCTGCCATTCTTGCAGCATTGGCCGGAAAGGTTGAGCCGGCTGTTGACCAGGCATTTGGGAAGAAATTCAACGGTTCCGACATTGCCTACGGCAAAAACCTGCTGTTTGTCAATGTTGCCAAATTGATGATAAAAAGGTTCCTGCATGCCGAAACTGCCCAGGCAGAGGATTTGGCACAGTCGGGGAAAACATTTTCAGTCGAGATGCTCGAACAGTATATTGAGAAAGTGATCCCGGTCCCGTTCGGAGAGGGAACGCTGGATATCCTGTTGAAGGGATTCATCGACCGGGTGGATATAGCGGAGGGAAGCTGGAAAATTATCGACTATAAAACCGGTACGACCGAGCCCAAACAGGTCAAGGTACAGGACTGGGATGAGCTGTTTTCAAATCCTGACCTGAATATCGCCTTCCAGCTGCTGACCTATGGATTTCTCCTGAACAGCAAGGTTGGAACTGCCGGTTCCAGCGCCGGCATCATCTCCCTGAAGAGGATCAATAACGGTTTTACCGCGGTATCGGTGCCGGGGGCGGAGCCAGGGAAATTATCAACCCTTCTTACCGGCCAGGTTCTTGAAAGCTTTGAAAAGGTTTTGCTTGAAATACTGGCACAGGTTTACAACCTTGATATCCCCTTCAGCCAGACGGATGATCCCGACATCTGCGAACATTGTCCCTACATCAATCTTTGCGGCCGGTGAATTCGTTTTCTGAAAACACGCAGGCTTCATAGACAAACAGCTCGGCATCTTTCCATCCGTTCCACCCGATCCCGGCCTTGTCGCGTGCGCAGTGACCCAGGAACTCCTCCCGTGTCCAGCCGGTTTCAACCGCCACCTGTGGTAGAAAAGTCCCTGAATTGCCTCCTTTCCTGATATAGATCCCGTGTTTGCCAAGAGCGACCTCCTCGACGGACCTTATTTTCCGAAGCGGCGATAATACCGAAATTTCAATTTCAAGGCTGTCGGTTTCTCCGGGAACCACAGGCTCAAAACGGGTATCCTCTGTAGCGGAGGCAATGGCCAGGTCGCTGATCAACTGGTATAGGGGCTGGTCGGAAGTAAACCTGCCGATACAGCCGCGGAGTTGGCCATGCTCTTTCAGCGTCACAAAAGCGCCAGCCCGAATGGTAAGATTGGCGCTGAGTCCGGGACCAGGCTCCGGGATCCGCCGTTCACGGAGATATTTTTCAATGGTTTTCCGCGCAATGTCAAGTAAACAGATCTTCTCCCTTTGCGTGAAATCAAATGGTCTGGTGATAGCCAGCGACCAGTAGCCTACCACCTGTTTTTTATCGCCAAAACCGGTATCACCCGAATTCATGTAGTGCACAGGGTTTATCCTTACCAGGGAATCTCCGGAGGTCATGTAAAGCATGGTAAGAATGGAGGTCCAGCCGCAGAGGTTTGTCGATAGATCCGGGACCTCTTTCTTTCTGTATTCTTCGAGGAAATGTAACAGTTGATCGGGTTTGCCTGAAACGATTGCCTTGCAGGTGGCGCTGTCAGCCTGTCTGGCGTCGGCCCAGGAGGGATAATGTGAAAAATCGGTGCTGAAAATGAACAGGTTCCGTTCATTGAAATAGGGTTTCAGCGCCTCTGCAATCAGCCGGCAGGTGGATGCCGATTGTGTTCCGATCACGATCGGAACCAGTTTGAACCCTGGTTTCAGGTGATATTGCAAAAATGGGATCTGAACCTCGATACAGTGCTCCGCCCTGTCGGCACCGGGGTTGAACGCAAATACCGGTTTTTCGCTGATCAGCTTGTCAGCCAGGGTGGTATTGACCTTAACCTTGCCCAGGGGAGTAAGGTAATCGCCCCTGTTGTATATGGAGGCGCCCGGAAGCGAGATATAATGACTTGATCCGACGACGAATACATTTTCATACTCCTTATCCGGATCAGCCTGGTTAATGCCACTGGCAGCAACGGTCCCTGAAAAAACGTAACCTGCATGGGGACAGACAATGCCCAGTACCTGGCTGTTTTCACAAGGCTTTGCATCCGAAAACATAGTTTTCAACATGGTCCGGAGTTCATGCGGATCTGCCGGGTAGAAGCGGCCGGCTGCAGCCGGTCTCCGGTCGTCACTGCCCGCGTGGTTTTGGGCACCGGCTTCCCGATGATTGTTGAATATCAGTCCCATAATTATGATAATTTTAACTGCCTGCTGCATTCGCTTATGAATTAACGGCAACCTGTGTCATCCAGTTCATGCTTCAAGGTGGTGATTGCTCTGATGAACAACAGGCTTTTTTAAATTCATATCCCACCCGTTTTTTTTGTAAGTTTGAATGAAATTCAATGTAAAGATACAAAATGCCGATCCAAAAACCAACCCCGCCTTGCGGCGATGCAGGTTTTCCCGGCAGCAACCCGGGAAACTGCAGGGAATCGCCATGGTTCCGGTCGGAGCCCGGTGGTATCCGGTGTAACCTTTGTCCGCATCATTGTTTGTTGATGGAGGGGATGGCCGGGAGGTGTAAAACGCACGTTGCAAGAGATGGTAAATTGTTTACCATTGCCTACGGGAATCCATGCTCTGCCCATGTTGACCCCGTGGAAAAGAAACCCCTGTTCCATTTTTTACCCGGATCCTCCTGCTTTTCAGTCGCCACTGCCGGCTGCAACCTTTCCTGCAGCAACTGCCAGAACTGGGAGATTTCCCAGCAGGGGCCTGCTTCCCTGCCACATACTGACCTGCTTCCCGCAGAGGTAGTTGAGGCGGCCGTCAGCCGCGGGTGCGCCTCGATTGCGTACACCTACACAGAGCCTACGGTTTTTTACGAATATATGGCTGATACCGCTGAAATTGCCAGGGCCGGCGGGCTTGGAAACCTGATGATCTCCAATGGATATATCAGCCAGCCTCCTTTACGGAAACTGGCGCGGTATCTTGATGCAGCCAATATCGATCTGAAATCATTCTCTGCCGAAACGTATAAAAAAAACTTTGGAGGGCATCTCAAACCCGTCCTGGATACCCTGCAAACCTTACAGGAGGCGGGGGTCTGGCTTGAAATCACCAACCTGCTTATCCCGGGCCTGACGGATGATCCCGTGGAGACCGGCCGGATGTGCGACTGGTTAGCCAGCAGTGGTTTTGCCGGCACGCCGCTTCATTTCAGCAGGTTTCATCCGATGTTTCACCTGTTAAACCATAAGGCCACCCCGATTCAGACGCTGGAAACTGCCAGGAATATCGCCATTCAGGCGGGAATGAAGTATGTTTATATCGGCAATGTCCCCGGACCCGGTATGGCGGACACGGTTTGTCCCTCGTGCAGCCATACCATCATCCGGCGTTCGGGGTTTAGCGTAACGGCCAATGAACTGGTTGGTGGCGCCTGCCGGTACTGCGGAACCGCGATCGCCGGGGTCTGGTAGTATGATACCCCTTGTGACTGAAACGCAGCAGCGTGTTGGTGCCTTTTTAATTTTTACTTTATCACCAACTCTGCTTCTAGGCCTGTTTATTTACCCTATTGTGCCCTAATGTGCCTGTTGTGGTGAAAAAGTCCACCAACAGGTACCCCTTCATTTAACCTGCACAATCTCAACCACCACGGGCAAATGATCACTGAACCCGCCGTGATACCTGGGCCCAACATAGCTCCTGTTGAGTTTGTCGCCAAAATAGGTGTTGTCCTCCTCCAGCAGGAAGGTGGAGCGGAACACCCTGGCATTGCCCGGGCTTGCCTTAATGCCTGCCAATCCCTTTAACAGTGTGCATGAAACAATAAACTGATCAAACGTACTCCACTGTTCGCGGTACTTCAGCGTTCCCTCCTGGTGTTTCCTGTTCCTGATGCCCATCAGGTTGAACAATTGATGTTTGTCAAACGAATTGGTATCCGTGGCTGCCTGCAGATGGAGGCGGAGACTTTCATCTTCAGGTTCATCATTGAAATCGCCAATGATCAGGATATTACAGGGTTTTTCATCTTGAACGGAGTCAACTTCCCGTTTGAGTACGCCGGCGACAAAATTCCGGCGCGGGGCCGATTCCAGGTTTCCCCCCCGCCGGGATGGCCAGTGGTTGACAAAGATGGTCAGCGTATCGATACCAAAAAGGATACCTTTGACGATCAGGATCTCCCTGGTCTGCGCAGTCGTGTCAAACGGGAACCTGATCGCCACCGGTTGACTGCCGAGTACCCTGAACCTGTCCGGACGGTAGAGCAGGGCAACATCAACACCGCGCAGATCGGGAGATTCGTGATGAATGAACCTGTATTTCCATGGTTTCAGGGGCGTTTCATAGATCAGCTTGTTGAGTACATAACGGTTTTCCACCTCGCAGAGGCCGATGATGGCCGGCGCCTCCCATTTCCCGATCGCAAGCAGGGTTTTTGCAATATGGTTCATTTTGGTACTGAATTTCGACCAGGTCCAGTGTTTCGCCCCGGCCGGTGTAAACTCATCATCCATTTTCGTCGTGTCATCATACGGGTCATAAAAGTTTTCAACATTCCAGAAAATAATGCTGACATTTTGACTTTTTATTTTTATTGAATCTAAATTGGCACGGTTTTCGCTTGTATATTTCTGCTGAAAGCCAGGGTGAAGGAGATCGTTTCTCTCTTGTTGCCGGCCGCAGTAATGATGGGTTTCGGGCATAAAGCAGGTGTGGTAGCATTCATTTTCCATTTGCACCCATTTTCGCTTAAAAGGCAACGGAATCAAAGCAGGGAAGTTCCCTGAAACAGAATTTTCCTCCCTGTGTGAGGAAAAAAAAGGGGAGGGGAGCATGAGAAAAACTAAAAACATGATGGTTTTCATAAGATTCGTTTTTGATGCAACTTTTAGAGAATATCATTTGTCTGTTAATCGGAAACAGGAGTAAAAGGTAATTTGGAAAACATCTTTTTTTTTAACGTTTTTTTAACAGGAGATTAACAGTATTTAACAAGCGCGGTGAAAATATCAAAAATGTATAGCCGTTATTGTAGTAATAATCCGGTATGTTCCGGGAAAACAAATATCAACCTGGTTTAAAACAAAAACAGAAGAAAAATGAAAAGGATTGCAGGGATTTTTTTAATTGCAATGATAGGCGGCGCTGTTTCACTGGGATTATATAAAGCCTTCGAAAAGAAACAGTATTATTTACAACCCCGCCCGGAGGGTATCCCGGTCAGGCAGGCAAGCTATAATCCTGGCGCTGCCTTTAACCAGCCCGATTTTGAAGCGGCCGCAGCCGTGTCGGTGCATGCGGTGGTGCATATCAAATCAGAATTTCAGAAGAAGAGCATGGTATATGATGATTTTTTTGAATTCTTCAATTTCGGCCAGCGTCCGCAGCCACATGAATATATTTCTCCATACTCGGCCATGGGTTCGGGGGTGATCATCTCCCCGGAGGGGTACATAGTTACCAATAACCATGTTGTACAGGATGCAACCGATATCCTGGTAACGCTGAATGACAAGCGGGAATACAAGGCCACCATTGTCGGCACCGATCCCAGTACCGACCTCGCCCTGATCAGGATCGAGGAGAAGGGGCTGCCGTTTTTAACCTACGGTAATTCCGATGAGGTCAAGATAGGGGAGTGGGTGCTGGCAGTCGGCAACCCCTTTAACCTGACCTCCACCGTTACTGCGGGAATCGTGAGTGCAAAGGCCCGCAACATCAACATTCTTGGTTCGCAGGGCGCGATCGAATCATTTATCCAGACCGATGCGGCCATCAACCCCGGGAACAGCGGGGGGGCGCTGGTTAACACGCGCGGGGAGCTGATTGGCATCAATGCCGCCATTGCTTCGGGAACGGGTTATTATACCGGCTATTCCTTCGCCATACCGGTGAACATCGTGAGGAAGGTTGTGGAAGATTTTATGAAATTCGGGAAGATCCAGAGGGCCTACCTGGGCGTTTACTATCGTGAAATTGATGACCAGTTTGCCAAGGAAAAGGGGTTTACCGATTTACGGGGGATTTACGTGGATGACGTGGTTGAGGGAGGCCCTGCTGCCATTGCCGGAATCAGGCAGGGTGACGTAATCGTCAGGATTGACAATAACCATATTAACGGGAAAGCAGAACTGATGGAGATCATCGGGCAGAAAAACCCGGGTGACAAGGTAATGGTGGCGGTGATGCGTGACGGGAAGGAGTCGGAACTGGCGCTGACCATGCAAAGCGAGGAGTCGCAGGTGGCCGGTATCAGGGATAGTAAGTTGAATTACCAGGGCGCCACATTTTCACCGGTTACCCTGAATGAAAAGAGGAAGTTCAATATTGATTATGGATTTAAAATTACAGCACTCCAGAACGGCAAGCTGAAAAATGCCGGGATCAGTGCCGGATTTATCGTGTTATCGGTTGATCGTAAACCAATACGTACAACCCTGGATTTAAAAGAGGCGCTCACAAACCGTCAGGGCGGTATCCTGATTGAAGGGATTTACCCCAATGGTCTGAGGGCCTATTACGGAATAGGACTATGAGACAACTAAAAATATCAAAATCGATTACGAACCGTGAAACCGCATCGCTCGACAGGTACCTTTCGGATATTGCCAAAGAGGAGCTGATATCGGCGGATGAAGAGGTTCAGCTGGCTCAACGGATCAAGTCGGGCGACCAGGCGGCACTGGAAAAGCTGTGCAAGGCCAACCTGCGCTTTGTGGTGTCGGTTGCCAAGCAATACCAGAACCAGGGGTTGACCCTGCCCGACCTCATCAATGAGGGGAATGTGGGATTGATAAAAGCCGCCCGGCGATTTGACGAAACGCGTGGCTTTAAATTCATCTCCTACGCGGTGTGGTGGATCCGGCAATCGATCCTGCAGGCCCTGGCCGAACAGTCGAGGATCGTCAGGCTGCCGTTGAACCAGGTAGGTTCCATGAGCAAGATGTCGAAAGCGACCATTAAGCTGGAGCAACGCTTCGAAAGGCCGCCCTCGGTGAATGAACTTGCCATTGAATTGGAAATCCCGGAACAAAAGGTTGCGGAAACGATCCGTATGTCAACCCGTATCGTTTCGATGGATGCCCCGATCGACCAGGACGAGGAGATCAAAATGGTCGATATTTTTGTCAATGAAGATACCCCGGGTACCGATGAAAATCTTATCCGGGAATCGCTGGCCAAGGAGGTACAGCGATCGTTATCATCGCTGGCTGAAAAGGAACGGGAAATCCTCAACCTGTTTTATGGTATCGGCGTGGCCCATAGTTATACCCTGGATGAAATTGGTTCGATGTTCGGCCTTACACGCGAAAGGGTGAGGCAGATCAAGGAAAAGGCAATACGCCGCCTCAAACATGGCTCCCGAAGCAAGTTGCTGAAATCATACCTGGGCTAAGGGAGGTTTTATGCGCCATCCGGCTGCAGACTTGATATGGAAGACTGGACAAAATTGGAATCCTAGGTGGAAATTGTGTTTTCGCAGAGGGTTCCATTTTTTTATAGCCTTATCCAGTGCGGTTTTACGGGGTTTATTAACAAATTGTTGAAAAAGTATGTTAAAAAATGTTGGCATGCTGGCAGGGGATTAAATTATTTTGTAATTTTGCGCATTGTTAATAATTTATCAGTGATGATAAGGCGGCACCATAACACCAGATTTGGATTTCTCTTTCTCCAGGCCATTGCCGTGGCCATCATCTGCCTTGGATCGCTGATTAATTTTCATCAGTACAAGATCTGGGGAAAACCACTTATCCCTACATTTGTCGGATATAAGCGCGACATCGAGAAGTATTCCAAACTTGTCTCCTTTTCGAAATTTTCACGCAACGACCATTCAACACCAAATCATTTTTCGGGAGCCGACGGTATCTTCCCAACTGAAACCGTCAGGATAGTTTGCGGCGTTATCTGCTGCAGCATTTCCGGCTATGCCCCGATTGTTCCCGATCCTGTCAGGACCAGCTCCTGCGGTCTCAGGGCTCCCCCTACCGTATAGTTCCATGCTGGTAAGCGATGTTCGCTGAGTTGAAAAGCTCACGAAGTGTTGCGCATATCAGGTTTTAACGCAGCCCTGCCGGCTCGGATTACAACCCGGTTCGCAACCAACAGCATCCGCTGATACCATTCAGCCATTCCCAGGCAATGTCATTTTCACAATTTCATTAACTTACCCAGTAATATAAAATCCATCATGAATAAACTTCGTACCATTTTATCTGTCAGTTCTCTGGCCCTTTGTTTTTTTGCACTTTTTTCCGCCACTGGCGTTCAGGCATCGGTCAAATCAGATTCAATCTCCATGTTGCCAGGTTATGCCAACGAGGTTTATTACAGCCTGAAAAACGGGATCATCCAGACCGGCTCCCATGCTACCTGGGACATAGCCTTTCGTACGATGAAGCGTAGCTCCTCCATACTCACCAACGACGGGGCAGGTGTTGTTCTCTACACCTACCCGAAGGCCGATACCAGTGGTTGGGCCACCATGGATACCGCGGGCATCTCCACATGGAAACCCATGTACAATGACCCCGAAAACTGGGAAAACGGGGCCTTTTCAAGAAATGCAAAGTCGTATCCCGATTACGGCTGGGCCGTCTATAATGGTGTTACCCACGACCTGAACGGCGATTCCCTCTTCGTGATCAAACTGCGCGACGGGAGTTTCAGGAAATTATGGATGATTAAAAAATTCTCGACACTTGATATTTACAAGTTCCGTTATGCCAATCTTGACGGAACCAACGACCATACCGTCAGTGAGGATATCAGTGGCCTCACGGCAACCGATTTTTCGGGATATTCACTTGAAACCAATGCCCGCGTCGCCTTTCAACCGGCGAAATCAAGCTGGGATATCTTATTTACCAGGTATATGTCCATCCAGCCCGACGGCACCCCATACCTGGTTACCGGCGTGCTGAGCAATGATACGGTCAGCACCAAGAATTTCCACCCGGTGCCCCTCACATACAATGATTACGGATTGGGAAAGTGGGACTCGACCCGTTCCTCCATCGGCTGGAACTGGAAGGTCTTCGATATGAATAATTTTGTCTATCATGTCGTCGATTCCTCAATCTATTTTGTCAAACCAGTGTCGGGCGACATATACAAACTGGTTTTCACAGCATATGCCGGGAGTTCAACCGGTAAGGTGAAATTCAACGTGGAAAAGGTTGCCGGTGCCGGCATCTCCTCCATCAGCAGGAATGACGTTGTGCTGAATCTTTATCCAAATCCTGCCGTCAGCAGGATCAACCTCGATATAACCGGTAATGCCGGTGAAGAACTTTCTTTTTTTCTTACAGATCTGTCAGGCCGACAACTCCGTGCAGATCGTCCGGGACAATTGACCGGTGGACTTAATGCTTATTCGATGGATGTTACCGGGGTGCAACCCGGCGTGTACTTTGTGACCGTTTGTATCGCAGCAACGAAAATGGTTTCCAAAGTAATTATCACCCATTAAGCATGAAAAGGGGTCCAACCTGTCTTTTATTCGGACTTTTCAGTCTTCTGGCCGTAACACTAGGTTATGGCCAGAAGGCTTTTATCAAAGTCTATGATCAGAAAAGCCATGAACCTGTTGCCTTCGCCCACGTCTGTTTCCAGGGGGTGAAATCGGGTTCGCCTAAATACAGTCTTACCTCCCTCGAGGGAAGCGTTTCAAATGATATCAGCGAAACATCAAGGATAGCCATCAGTTATATGGGCTATTCCACCTATAATGATACGATAAAGCCCGGCCAGTCGATTGAAATCCAGCTTGTCCCTAAAGTTTTAAATATGGACGAAGTAGTCGTTACCGGGCAATACACCCCTGAACGCGCCGATAAATCCATCTATAAGATCGAGGTGATCAATGCAAGGCAGATCGAGCAAAAGGCTGCCGGCAATATGGCCGACCTGCTCAAGAACCAGTCAAACATGAGGGTGACGCAGGATGGGGTGCTGGGCACCAGCCTGAAGATGCTCGGCATGTCGGGGGAAAATGTCAAATTCCTTCAGGACGGTGTTCCATTGATCGGCCGCATGAACGGGAATTTTGACCTGAACCAGATCAACCTGAATAACACCGATCACGTGGAGGTCATCGAAGGCCCCATGTCGGTCATATACGGCAGTAATGCACTGGCCGGTGTGATCAACATCATCACAAAGGAAAACAAGGCATCGCTGCTGAATGTTACCGCCAATTCCTACCTGGAGTCGGTTGGTGCGTATAATTTTGACGGCTCGGTTTCATTCAATAATAAGAAGAACAGTTTTTCCATTGATGGCGGTCGCAACTTCTTTGGCGGTTTCCAGGCTCCCGGCGATGATCCCCGCAATGTTACCTTCAAGCCCAGGAGACAGTATTTTGCGGATGGCTACTATATGTTCACCACGGAAAAGGTGAAGCTTAAGTTTGCCGGCGACTATTTTAATGAACTATTGCTGGATAAGGGATCGATCCTGAGTCCCTATTACCCGACAGCCTTTGACAACAAATTTACCACCATCCGCTATTCGGGCAGGATGGATGGCGCGATCAAACTGCCCGCAAACCACTTCCTGAATCTCCTGGCCTCCTGGTCGGTATATCATCGTGTCAGGGACACCTACCTCAAAGACCTGACAACGCTTACAGAGTACCCCGTGCAGGAAACCTGGGCCCGCGACACCACTGTCATCCGGTCGGTCGTGGCGCGCGGAACCTTTGCACAAAGCAACCCCGACAGGAAATTCAACTACCAGACAGGATTTGATCTCAGTAATGAAACCGGTACCGGGCAGGATGTGGTTGGGAAGAAAAAGGTGATAGGGGATTATGCCGCATTTTTAAGCACGACCTGGAACCCGGTTAGTATCCTCTCGGTACAGCCCGGCATCAGGTATATATACAACACCAAGTACACGGCCCCACTGGTTTATGCGCTGAGTGCAAAATGGACCATCGTGCAGAGCCTAAACTTAAGGGTATCATATTCCCGGGGATTCCGCACCCCCGACATTAAAGAGCTCTACCTGGTATTTGTTGACGTAAACCATGACGTTCACGGTAATCCCGACCTGCAGGCTGAAAAGTCGAATAATGTAAGTTTTAACCTCAACTTTGCCAAAGAGGAACGGAAAGTGGCCTGGTCGTTCGACCTGACCGGGTTCTATAATGTCATTGCCAATAAGATTGAACTTGCCCAGACCGGCAGCAATATCACCTACCAGTATGAAAATGTGAGCCGTTACAAAACGGCAGGGCTCCAGGCAGGATGCTCCTATTCGCTCTATCCCTCCTTCAGGATGCAGCTCGGTTTTTCTGAAACCGGAGTTACGGGCAGTCCCGATGCAGCGCTACCGTACGAAACGTTTAAATGGGCTCCCGAGGTGACCTTCAGCCCCTCTTATCGCTTCATAAAACCCGATGTTACCTTGTCAGTTTATTATAAATACTCAGGGTCGGCGCCCCAGCTCATCTACGATACCAAGAAACTTTTATGGCAATGGGTGAATCCATACAACATGATGGATTTCACTGCCAGCAAGGGATTCTGGGATAACCGGATCCGTCTTGCTGCCGGTGTGAAAAACATATTCAACAACACGGTCGTTCCAACGACGGGAAGCCAGGGCGGGGCGCATTCCGGCGGCAATGGCAGTTATATAACATGGGGCAGGACTGTTTTCGTGAAAATCTCCTTTCAATTCAATAAATACAAATAATGAGAACAGCATTGGTGATAGTTTGTCTGCTGGCAGCCCTTGCCCTGCAGTCCTGTTTTAAAAAGGATGCCCAGCTGACCGCCCACCCGCGGGGCGATACGATAGCCATGACGGAGAACTACCTCTACCAGCTGTATTTTAACCTCGACGCCGGCAAAGTGATAAGTTCCAACGTGAAAACCGCCTCCGATCTTGGGTTTGAATGCAGTGCCCAGGGATGGCATATCATTTTAAATACCAGTGATTTTATGAAAGTTGCCGACCTTGGCCAGGTAACCTTCGGACAGGCGCACGATACCGTCGGGGTTAACTGGAAGTTTGACAAATCCGACGGGAACCCCGATTCTGTTGCCATCGGGCGATGGTTCCGGCTCTCCGGGTCAGATACGGTTTCCTCGAAACATGTTTTTGTCGTCAACCGCGGGATGGACGAACTGGGAAATACGCTGGGTCTTTACCAGCTCATCGTCGACAGTTTGAAAAACGGCACCTTCTATTTCCGCTATTGCCCGTTAAAAGGCGGCGCCGGCCAGGCAGCTGCGGTCACCAGGGACCCTCGGGTTAATTATATGTGGTTCAGCCTGAAAACAGGTACCGTTGAACACTTTGAGCCTCCCGTAACCAACTATGACCTGCTTTTCACCCAGTATACCACCATGTTGTATGACGGCACCATACCCTATCCCTACCTGGTCACCGGTGTTTTGACAAACCGCTCGGGAATGGAGGTGGCCCTGGATTCGCTGGATGCCTTCCCGGCCGTTACACGGGATATTGCAACGAAACTGACCTATTCAAAGAACCTGGATGCCATCGGCTACAACTGGAAGTATTACAGCTTTAAAACCGGCGCCTACACCCTTAGAACCAAGAACTGTTACCTTATCCGCACCGTGGCCGGCGTGATCTATAAACTGCATTTCATCGGCTTTTATAACCTCAAGGGTGAAAAGGGCTACCCGGTAATCGAATATGAACGGTTGTAGCCCTGCATGAAGACCATTCCCGGCAAAGCCGGATATTTTCTTTCCAGCTGAAAATAAAATCACCGTTATCCTGGTTTCAGGGTTGACTATCCGGCCTGTTATCAGTGCCCTTCATATAATCCGAATGGGATCAGCAGGCCAACAGTGATATTCCTGCCCATATTGTATATGCCCAGTGGTTTCAGCCGGCTCAGGTGATCATAATATTTGACGTCGGTCAGGTTTTTACCGCTGATGAAGAGGGTCCAGTGCTGTTTTTGAACCTTTATCCCCGCACCGAGCGAGGCATTCAGTAAAACATAACCCGGGGTTTCGGTTTCAAATGTATCGATCCGCTTTTGTGCATAATGGATTTCAATTCCCGCTTCAACCCACGGAGCCTGCAAAACACTCTTTTTTCCTGTTTTCGCAACCCATTTCAGATCATGCTGCGAATGGAGGGCCGGTATAAACGGGAGCGGAATTTTCGTGGAGGCGTTGATGCCGTAAACATAATCAATATTGTTATCAAGATGTAAGGCCTCCACCGGGTGAATATCCAGTTCCAGTTCAAATCCCGTCAGTACCGAATTGCCCTGGATATAGCGGTAAACCGGGTACCAGATTCCGTTCTGGAGTCTTTTTTCAGTACCGTTGGTCCTGGAGTAGATGAAGTTGTCGATGGTGTTGTAAAAGCCATTGAAAACAGCATTCAGGTAACTGGTGTTGGCCGATAGCTCCCCGTCGATCTGCAGGCTTGTCTCGGGTTTCAGCGCCGCATTGCCGATTTCGTACCTGAAGGTGCCCTCATGCACGCCGTTTGAACCTAATTCGGCGATATTCGGTGCGCGAAACCCCCTGCCTAAATTGAATTTCAGGTTGAATGTACGGTTAATTTTAAAGGTCATCCCCGCCGATCCTGTAACGGCTGAAAAATCGGCGTTAAACCCGGCAAATAGTGTGTCTCCCGTTAATGACGGCTTTCCTTTGGCATCCAGGAACAGGGACTTTCCCTCCACGTGCCTGAAATCGTAGCGCAACCCGGCAT
The DNA here is from genome assembly GCA_037133475.1 of Bacteroidota bacterium. Lineage (GTDB taxonomy): Bacteria > Bacteroidota > Bacteroidia > Bacteroidales > FEN-979 > CAIVAT01. The sequence continues at coordinate 67,944 of JBAXOB010000008.1, read as the reverse complement.
TTACAGTGAACCGTTCCCAGCTTTTTTTTGTGTAAATAAATCCTCCGATATCTTGCAGGTTGTAATCGGGTACCAGGAATTCAATGCCCCTGTTCCGGTTGGTCTGGGTCATGCCGCTGAGGCCACCTACCAGTTCCAGGGATTTGGCAAGGCTTAGCGTATATTTTGCATCGCCGGTCCAGGTATCGAGGTGGAAATAGAGACCCGGCAATTGAGGGGTTTCGGCAAATTCCTTCCGGTCGTTAACCTGGTAGCCGAGGTTAATCCTGATCTGGCTGTTTTTAATGACAAAGTTGGAAACGGAGGTCAGTTTTTCATGCGACACCAGCTGGAATGGCACTGCAATATCCCGGCTTTTGGCTTCATCAGGTGTGACGGTATTCCCGTCGTGGCTGGTAAACAGGTGGGTCGTCGAATCGCGGGTGCCGTCGATAATGCCGATTTTTGTGTCAAAGAGACTGAAATGAAGGTGGGAGTAGCCCCATCGCTTGTTTAACCCGATCATGCCGCTCAGGTCCTGTTCCCAGAAACCGCTGTTATAGACATACTCAGCCGGTGTTCTGAAGGAGGAGGCTGTCTTATAGGTTCCGCGGATCCGCCAGATGAGTCCGTTCTGGTTGCCCTCGGCCATCAGGGAGTTGCCGAAAAGTTTGTTGCCCGTCGAGAACTGAGATGCCATTTCCCCCTTCACCGAATTCAGCGGAGCGGGATTGGGCTCCAGGATATTGATAACCCCGCCCATGGCATCCGAACCATAAAACAGGCTGGCAGGTCCTTTCAATACTTCGATCCGGTCGGCGGAGAACTGGTCAATCTCGATGCCATGTTCATCGCCCCACTGGCTGCCTTCCTGGCGTACCCCTTCGTTCAGGGTGATGACATGGTTGTAACTCAGCCCCCTGATGACCGGTTTGGATACCGCCCCGCCGGTTGTAATCTCCGACAACCCCGGTACCGTGGCAATGGAATTGATAAGGTTGGTCGAAGGCAGGGTTAACAGCTGGTTTTTAGCGATGGGGGTAATGGAGATGCTGCTCTGGCTGTTATCGCTCGACAGTGCATTGCCCGTAACCACTACCTCCTGGGCTTCAATGGCCGATTCGCTCATTTCGAAATCGGCCGTGGTTGTTTTCCTCAGGTCAACTGTCCTGGTAATAGCCATGTACCCTACGTAACTTACCTGGATCAGAAAGGTTGATTTAGGCAGGTTGCTGATCAGGTATATCCCTTCGCTGTTGGTTGCGGCGCCTGTTTTCAGGTCGGGGATGAAGATGGTTGCCCCGGCGAGCGTTTCACCGGTCGCTTTTTCAGTGACCTTCCCGCGCAGTGTGACCTGACCAAGGAGGGTAGTGGCGCACAGTAACAATATAACGAATGAGAAAAAGAATTTTCTGGCAATATATGACATGGTCCTTGTGGTTAATAAAGGTAAAATGGATAAAAAAAATGGAACTTGTTGCCGGGATTAACTATTTCACGACTACTTGGTTTCGGGACCAAAGCGCAAAATTCATACCCGGGAGCAAGAGCCCGGATATGGAAATACCGGTTGTGACAGGGGATGATCAAACCAGGGGAGGGGCCCGCAGGTTAAAATAGATCCGGGCAGAAACCGGTCCGGCAACCGCTGCCGGGCGGATGATCTCCCTGCTGTCAAAGTTATAGACAGTTAAGGTGACCTTGCCGGGAGAGGTATAGACCAGGCTGGCAAGCTGCAGGATCTCACAATGATGATGATGGTCTTCAACGGACGGCCTGTTGCCCGCCATGCAGGCAGTATCCTCATGGTGGTAAAATTCATGGATCAGCTCCTTCGGCGTGAGGATCAGGCCAAAAACTGCCAGGAGCAACCATGCTGTATATTGGGATATCCTGCTCATAGAATGAATGAAGGGCAAAGATAACTGTTTAGAATGAATCTATTGAAAAAGAATAGGGATCCGCAGGGAAAATCCGAAATATATGCCTTGCAGGGCGCCATAACGCAATGCAAATGGATTTTCCTCCCGGTACGTTCTGAACGGCCAGGTCGTTAAGGAATTGTAACCGTGAATGAAAATTCCCTAACGGAATATCAGGGATACGGTTTGTTTTATGTCAGGGTGCAGGCTTAATGCGACCGGGCAGGTTTTAACGACATAATCCAGGATTTTCTTCTGCTGGTCGCTATATTCGATCTCCGGAAAGGTGATCTCAACGACGATCTCCCCGATTCTCCTGGGAGCTTCGCTGGTCATGATCTTGGTGATCACCAGCCTGGAGCCGTCGATGTCGAATTTATGCGTCCGCGCTGCAATACCCATTACGGTGATCATACAGCTGCCAAGGGCGGTTGCAACCAGGTCGGTGGGGGAGAAATATTCACCCTTGCCCTGGTTATCGACAGGGGCATCCGTGATGAGTTTATTGCCGGAACGAAGGTGGGTTGCCTCCGTGCGGAGTTCGCCGATATAGTATGTTTCTACTGTTGCCATTTTTTTTTTATTTGTAACCGATTGATGTATAGCCGACCCAGTGATGTAAACCGGCCGTGGCTGTTTTTCCCATTTTAAGGTCTTCAACAGGGATCGCCTGTTGCATGATTGAATTGCCGTAGCCCACGAGCGTCCCCTTTACAGGTTTCGATCGCAGGTGCTGTTCAAGGTGAAAAGCTGTCAGGAGCCCGAACGGAACGGAATACCTGCCGCACCAGGTCCATTTATAGGTTCTGAAATTGGTATCCTGGACCGTATACCCGGTGAATTTCCTGATCCTGGCCTTCTGAAGTTCTCCCAGCAGGCAATTGTGAATGATCTCGTGTTCGTGGGCAAGCGCCTGCTTGTAACCGCTGCTGTCGCACCCGTAGGGCGCATAATCCGATCCTCCCCAATCCTGGTCGCCGTAATGAACGGCGTCGCTGGAGATGACGATGGCAATATCGCGGTCCCACGTAAGTTCCTCCTGGCGGATAACCTTCCACAGCGCCAGGGAGAGGGATGAGGAGAGTTCCTCCATCCTGTTGTATGACATATAGGGAACCAGGATCGGCACGATCTCAACGTCCCTGTTGTAGTACTGGAGAAAGGGAACCAGCGCTTCTACCGAATGCTCGGCCTGCTGAAGCGAATCGTGAACCAGCCAGGTTGACGGGGGCAGGAGGTTCATGATCTTTTCACGCAGGGCGGAGATCCTTACCGGGCCATAGGGTTCGGTCCATCTGTCAAAGCTGTCAAATATCATTTTATCCTCAAGCCCGAACTTTTTTGCCTTATGGGCAACGCCGATGAGGATCACTGTTCTGGCTTTGACATTTTTTAACACGGCAGGATAGAGCCATCCCGCATAGGTGTAGTCATCATGCGGACAGATGGCAACTTTCCAACTCGTAAATCCGGAAATTTTATTGGATTTCCATGATCCGGTGATCTTTTGTCCCTGGAGCCTGAGGATGCGGTTCATGACCGAATCCATCTGCCGCGGATTCGTGGCGAACCCCACCGCGTCAACCGGTTTACGGACCTTCAGTTCGGGTTTTCCACCGATAAGGAGAATCATACATATCACCGAAAACCAATATTTCATCCAGTTTTGATTTGACAGGCCGGGCGATAGTCAGGCTGTTCTGCAGGTATTCCCGGCGTTGTTCAGGTTGCAATAAACAAAATTATCAAAATTATAGGTACTTTTACAAATCATTTTCACACTCAATCCTTGGGCTCGATTTTAACAAACCAGATGAATTTCCGCGACCTGGGCGGAATACCTGCCGTGGATGGCCGCAAGGTCAAGCCGGGACTGCTGTTTCGCAGCGGCGATCTTTTCAATCTTACGCCTGGGGATATCATCAGACTGGAGGAGATGAACCTTTCCACCATCATCGATTTCCGGGCTCACCGCGAGGTTGCTGCCCGGCCGGACAAGCAGGTTGCTACCGTTAAAAACAGCATCCACATTGATATTTTCGATGCAGCACGCGATACGGCGGAAAAATTCCTGGAGGAAAATAATGCAGCAGGACTGGAAACCGTGCTGATCGCAGATTACAGGCGGATGATCACCTCCCACCAGGAGGACTTCAGGAGGTTCCTGGCAATCCTGTCCGGCACGGATGACCTGCCCCTGGTCTACCATTGCGCCGCAGGCAAGGACCGGACCGGCCTGGCAACTGTTTTTCTGCTTACCGCGCTGGGCGTTTCATTGGTCCATATCATGGAGGATTATATGGCCACCAATATTTTTGGGAAGACCTATACCGATAAAATTATCAGGAAAGTCACGGAGTCGGGATTGAACGGGGAGATACTCAGGCCTCTCCTGGAAGTGCGCACGGCCTATTTTGAGGCGGCAATGGATGAAATCAACCGTACGTCGGGCAGTTTGCATACTTTTGTCGAAGTTGTACTTCAGGCCGATGTGGTGACCCTCAGGCAAAAATATCTCGAAAACTGAACATTCAGATGTTGTTAACGGTTAATTTCAAAAAACAAAATTAACCACAATGACACCATGAAGGCACAATGTTCACAATGAATTCTTTGTGTACATTGTGTAAACCATTGGGAACTTTGTGGTTAAATAATAGGTATTGGATACCGGAAAGGATTTGTATGAAACACGGATGTTGCTAATCAATCAATCAATATCCCGGTTAAACAACCTTTTCTATAATTCCAAGGTTCCCGTCGAGACGGATCAATTCACCATCAGCAATGAATTTTTTTGCTCCTTTTGCCCCAACCACAGCCGGGATGCCATATTCGCGTGCCACCACGGCGCCGTGCGAGAGCGGACTGCCGATTTCGGTGATCAGTCCGGCGATAATGCTGAAATAGGGTGTCCAGCCGATATCGGTGAACGAGGCAACCATGATCTCCCCCTCCTGTAACAATTCGGCATCGGCCAGGGTGTGGATGATACGGGCTTTTCCCTCAACAATCCCGCTACTGACGGGGGTTCCCTTCAGCTGCCCCTCACGGATTTCAATTTCAGCCTCCTGGTCCAGCGGCTCGGGTATGCCAAAACAGATCTCGTTAAAAAGCAGTTTATCCGTTTCAGGCAATAATTCCCTGCGTTTATCGGCCTTTGTCTTCCAGGCGGGATTGTGATCGCGCAGTAACTGTCCAACCTCGTCGTGTGTAAGGAAATAGACCTGGTCGGCATCATCCAGCAATCCGGCATCGGTTATTTGTTTTGCCAGGATCCTGTAGCTCTTCCTGAAGGTATTCACCATCCTGATCGAGTAGGCCTTTGAGATTTCCCTTCGCGCAACCGCTTTCCGGGCCGTGGGAACCAGCATTTTGATAATGGTGCGCTTGACAAGGGGTATCCTCTCGAGGGCAACCTTCAACTCCTTTGAATTATCCCGGTGGGCATGATGAATCTCGCCAAGCCTGACGCGCGTTTGCAACGTCTGTATCAGTTGCTGGGGATTTTCTTCCCAGGTTTTCTCCCTGAGTTCCGATTCCCTGACGCACCGGTGGCCATGCCGTTCAATAAAGGTACTGAACTGGCGGCTGATCTGGGGTGGCGCGTCGTGCCGGAGGATCTGCAGGGCTTCGGCAGGGGGGATGGTAGTGAACCTCTCGGCAAACCGCCGGTCGCTGCGGATCAGCGAGGCAAAGCGTTCGAGTGATTTGACGGCATCCGCGCTTTCAATATCGGGGATATCGAGCAGGAACAGCGTGGCAATATGATGATCGGCAGCGGCAGGCCAGCCTTTATCCCCGGTCATAATCCGCATGATGGCAGAATAGAGGGTTCCCGACTGTGCGGAGGTCCCCAGGTGGTGGCCAAAGCCGATCCCCATCGGGATCCTCGCTTTTTCGAGATTTTCGTGGAACCGGACCATGTCGGCAGTGGGGGCGATCGTGTAGCCGGCTTCAAGTTTCCGGAGCGCTGCCAGGTGTTTCCCGGCATTTCCGGTATTGATCACCTGGCGGAAAAAGTTAAAAACCCTCCTGATCAGCAACCCTTCGGGTTTCGCCCCGATCCCGGGGAAGGTCTTGCCGCTGAGGGCAAACTGTACATCTTCAGCCGTGTTAAGCCATACGTTTTTAGGGTAATCCATCATATGGCTCATGTTGATGAACAGCCTGTTGTAAAACATCTGGATATAGCGGGGCGAGGTGCGGTCTTTGAGTTTAAAGGCTCCGGCACACTGGGCCAACAGGGTCATTCCATAATCGATCGCCTCGGCGGTAACCGAATAGGTGAGGGGAGTGGCGACGCCAGGCATCATCTCGCCGATGTTACCCAGTGTCCAGATTTCATCGCTGGGTCCCCTGACAGTGTCGAGCTCATTGAAATGTACATCGTTGACTGTGGTCACCGGCCTGACCTGCAGCCAGTGCAGGGTACCCTGGGCATCAACCGCCCATTCAAGGTCAACAGGATGTTCCAGGTGATCCTCGGCGATGCGGGCACCTTCAATGATCTCCAGAAGCAGCTTTTCGTTGAGCAAATGACCGTCTTTTCCCAATTCTGACCCGATATTGGAGCCGCTGCGGAACACTTCGTAATGATGGGCGTCCTTCATGCCGCTCACCAGGCTTTCGCCGTTCCCGGCGACCGCATTGACCAGCACTTTGTCATGCCGGTTATTGACGGGGTTTACTGAAAATACGACACCTGCAACCGTTGCCTCCACCATGTTCTGCAGGATAACGGAGATGCGCAGGTCGGCGTCTGAAACCAGGTTTCCCGAATAGGATATGACCCTTTCGGCATTGGCCGCAAGGACACACTGCCCAATTGCCTCTTTGATCTCCTCAAAGGTATTCAGGCCGAGATAGGTTTCAAACTGACCGGCGAAGGAGGCATTTTTCCCGTCTTCACTCATGGCCGATGATCGTACGGCTTTAGGGCCATCACCCAGGGCTGACAAATGGTGCTTCAACAGGTTGTCGTCGACCAGGTTTTCTTCAGGATGGATTAGCACAAATGCATCCGGAACGCGCAAACCGAGCTCCTTCAGGGTCTTCAGACCCAGCGCTTTCCCTCCGGCCGTGCTGCCGGTTATTTCATGAAGGTGTTTTATCATACCATTTTCTTCATCAGATGCTTGATCACAAAGTCCTGTCCCGCAGGCGGGCGGGAAAACAGGCATTCAAAACCGTCTGGTGGTTAACGAAGCTGCGCTAAAGGGTATATTTATCGGCATGAAACCCGAATTCGACCATTCCAACCCCGTCGGAGCCGTCAAATTTGTAGGTGCCGATTCCTTCACGCATCATGTATTTGCCATCATGGAGGTAAGGAAATTCGCCATGACGCCAGAATTCCATCTTATGAATTTTACCGCTGCGGGTCTTGATTTCAACCATGCCATGATCCGGCAATAACTTTTCTTTGGAGATGGTTTCCAGGTCGGTGCATTCAACAATGGCATCGGTTGTGCCATCGGCGGCGGTGATAAAACCGGCGGTGAGACGGCCCAGGAACTGCCATTTGATGGTTGTCACGGTCCAGTGGATGCCTGCATCCGATACACCGGTGATCCAGTAATGCCGGTCCCAGGTGAGCCAGTTCCGCGATCCGAAGGAGTGGTCGCGGGAAGCCATCATGTTCAGGCTGACAGTCTCGTTATCAATGACAATACTTCCCTTGAAGGTGCCGGTTTGTTCGTAATGGACCTGGTGGGTATCCTTCATGTGGAAGAAAAACTCTTTGGTCCATTTTTCAGAGGCGATGGCCATGGCGATGGCCTTGTGGTCGGAGCTTTTTGCAAAATCATATATCGGGTGATCCCCGGTAAATACCAGGTTTGCGACACATGAATGTTCGTTGCCCTGGCGGTCGTGAACCATTCCTTTATAGGTGACCCGCCAGATTTTGCCAACCTCGATGGGTTCCCATTTCAGGTTTCCCTGCTGGAACCCTGTACCCTCTTCGCCGGGATCGCGGGTCAGACCAAAATATCCCTTCCCCTGTAGGAAAAAATCAAACCAGTATTCGTGCAGGCGGTTTGGGCCGCGGAACGCCATCCTGGTGATAAAGGCGTTGCCGTTTTTATCACCGCCATAAAAATAGGAGCTGTCGTTGGGATATGGTTGCGTGAGATCAACGTGTTTCTGTTCAAGATATTCAACGGGGAATTGGCGCGACTTGGTCCTCTTCACCATCTGCCGTGCGATAAATTGTTTGATCATCGGGTAGTAGTTATAGTGTGCAAATGTAGAAATTTATCAGCAGACCTATTTCTTCTTCTTTTTAGGATTGAACCTGTCGGGGCGTCCAAAACTGTGCTCGTCGATCTGTGCCCTTTTCCCTGAGAAATCCTTGCCTTTTTTGAAATCCCTGTCACCCTTGAATTTTCCTTTTTCTTTGAATGACCTGCGTTCGTTAACATTAACCGATGACTGGCCTCCGGCAGTTTTAACATTGAGGTTTGAACCCTGGAATTCAGCCTCGCTGAGGGACTGGGTAAGAAAGTTCGCATATTCGGTATCGACCTCAAAGACCCCGTCATTTTTGCCAAGGGTGATGTCGCCGATACGGATCCGCTTCCCGGGGCTGTTTGCATTGATCAGTTCGATCAGGGTGTTGGGATAAAGGCCATCGGCCTTGCCGACATTGATCGACAACCGGGTGAAGGAAGTAACCTCCTTGCGGTCGCGCCCGCCCTTGTCGCGGAATGAATCGCGTCCGCCCTTTTCGCGGGAAGATTCCTTGCCTTTTTCCTCAAAGACATTGATATCCTTGGCATGCCTGTAATATTCGAGGAAACGGTTAAACTCGAGCGCCACAAAGCGTTTGATGACATCCTCTTTTTCGAGCCATTCCAGTTTCCGGTAGATGGCAGGCAGGAAGGGGTCGATTTCGGAATGTTCGATCTCGACATTTTCCATCTTGTTGATCAGGTTAAACAGCTGTTTTTCACAGATTTCACGGCCACCCGGAACCTTTGCGGCAATAAAAGGTTTGTTGATAAGCTTTTCGATCTGACGGATAAGATGTTTTTCCTTCAGGTTGATGATGGCAATGGAGGTGCCGGTTTTGCCGGCCCGCCCGGTTCGCCCGCTGCGGTGCGTATAGGCTGAAATGTCATCAGGAAGGGCATAGTTGATGATATGTGTAAGGTCGTTGACATCCAGCCCGCGGGCTGCCACGTCGGTGGCGACCAGCAGCTGAACATGCCTGATCCTGAATTTCTGCATGACGCTGTCGCGCTGTGACTGGGAAAGATCCCCGTGCAGGGCCTCGGCATTGTAGCCGTCGGCGATCAGTTTATCGGCAATTTCCTGGGTATCGATCCGGGTACGGCAGAAAACAATACCATAAATGGAAGGGTAGAAGTCGACGATGCGTTTCAGCGCGGTGTATTTGTCCTTGGCGTGAACGGTATAGTAGAGATGCTTGATGTTCTCAGCGCCTGAGTTGCGGCTACCGATCGTGATTTCGATCGGTTTTTTCATGTATTTTTTTGCAATGACGGCCACCTCGTTGGGCATGGTTGCCGAAAAGAGAAGGGTGCTGCGGTCTTCAGGAACCTCGGCAAGGATTTCGTTGATACTGTCGAGGAAACCCATGTTCAGCATTTCATCGGCCTCATCCAGAACGACCGTGTGAACGCTGCCCAGTTTGATGGCTCTTCTGCCCATCAGGTCGATCAGGCGGCCGGGTGTGGCAACGACGATCTGGACCCCTTTTTTCAGCGATTTGATCTGGACATCCATGCTGCTTCCGCCATAGACGGGAAGAACTTTGAGGTTGTCGACGTATTTGGCAAAGTCGTTCAGGTCGCCGGCGATCTGAACGCATAATTCGCGCGTCGGGCAAAGGATCAGCGCCTGGGGAAGGTGGTTGTCGGTGTCGGTCTGCTGGATCAGGGGTAGCCCGTAGGCAGCTGTTTTTCCGGTTCCGGTCTGTGCAAGCGCCACGATGTCGGTTTTTTCGCCGAGCAGCAGCGGGATTACCTTTTCCTGGACGGGCATTGGAACTTCAAAACCAAGATCCACAAGGCCCAGCACGATATCTTTGCCAATGCCCAATTCTTCAAATGTACTCATGTTTTTTGTTTGTTGTGTGCTTTCGGGATTTCCGGGATGTGCTCAAACCAGGGGTAACCTGATGGAAAGGCCTGCCAGTGGCAAAATGCCTGTTGATTGTGCGGGTGGGAAATGTTAATTGGATTTAGGTGACCTCAAACACTGATTATTAAGCGGCAAAGATACGCCTTTATTTCGGATTACAGATTTCGGATTTCAGAATTCGGATTTCGGAATTCGGATTTCGGAATTCGGATTTCGGATTTAAAGGGAACTGATTCTTCCAGGAACCTGCTATTCCATGATGCCGAGCGCTGCCAGCCCGCCCTCAGCAGTCTCTTTGTAAATCCTGGGAAGGTCGTGCCCGGTTTGTTTCATGGCCTGGATGACCCTGTCAAAGCTGACGATATGATGCCCGTCTGACAGCAGCGCATACATGTTGGCGTCGAGTGCGCGCGCGGCACCAAAGGCGTTGCGCTCAATGCAGGGTATCTGTACGAGGCCGAGCAGCGGGTCGCAGGTAAGCCCCAGAAAGTGTTCCATGGCAATGGAGGCAGCATATTCAACCTGTCCCGGTGTGCCGCCGAACATCTGTGTTGTGGCAGCCGCCGCCATGGAGCTGGCGCTGCCGACTTCGCCCTGGCATCCCACCTCGGCGCCCGATATCGAGGCGTTCGTTTTGATCAGGTTCCCGATCAGCCCGGCCGTGGCAAGCCCGCGCAGGATCTTTTTCTCGCTGAAGTCATACTGTGTTTTCAGGAGATAGATAACGGCAGGGATCACGCCGCACGAACCACAGGTAGGGGCCGTGACAATCCTTCCCCCGGCGGCATTCTCCTCCGAAACGGCAAGGGCGAAGGCGAAGGTGAAGGCCCTCCGCGCCATCGTTCCCTTAAAGCCGCATGCCTTGATATAGTAGGAAGATGCCTTGCGCGGAAGGTTAAGTCCGCCCGGCAGCACGCCTTCCGATTCGATCCCGCGCCGTATGGCCTCCTGCATCACCTGCCACACCCCGGCAAGATGATCCCAGATGGCGGGCGATTCGTGTATTTCGACATATTCCCAAAGGGTGCGGCCGTTTTTCCCGCACCATGCAAGGATTTCGGCCATGGTCTCCAGTTCATAGATGCTGGCCGACGCGTCGCGTTGCCCGGTGTCGCTGATATCGCCGCCCCCGATACTGTAGGTGGTCCAGGTTTCTCTCGTATTTCCTGCCTTGTCGAGGGCTTCGAACTTCAAACCGTTCGGGTGGGCGGGCAGGAAGACATTGGGTTGCCATACTATTTCTGTTTCAACAGGATCCAGTGCGCTGATGATGGCCTTGTCGGTCATGTGACCCTTGCCTGTGGCCGCCAGGCTGCCAAACAGGGTTACCCTCATGTTTTTAACCCCGGGATTGTTTTTCCTGAAAATTTCCGCGGCTTTCCGTGGGCCCATGGTATGGCTGCTCGAGGGGCCGTAGCCGATCTTGAAGATTTCTTTTATGGATTCCATGAATTGAGTTGGGTTACGGGCTTGATTTTTTTTCACCACAATAGGCACAGTAGGGCACCATAGGGCTTCGTTACGCAAATATAGGTATTCTATTGTGTTTTCTATGTGCTCTATTGTGCCTACTGTGGTAAAAACCCCTGATGAGAGGGATCGGCAAACAAAAAAAGCCATCACGAATCATGACGGCTTTTCTAAGAATATCCTGTGAAGGATCTTATATGCAAAGGGTTATCCCATCCTCACGACCAGGTCGGCAAGGCGCTGCGAGTAACCGCATTCATTGTCGTACCAGGCAATAACCTTGACCAGGTTGCCGCCCAGCACTTTGGTCAGTTCTGAATCATAGATGGAAGAATGAGGATTTCCAATGATGTCGCAGCTTACCAGCGGTTCGTCGAGAAACTGGAGAACGCCCTTCATGGGGCCGTCGGCAGCAGCTTTCATGGCAGCCTGGATTTCATCCTTGGTAACGTTACGTTCAAGTTCGCAGGTAAGGTCAACCAGTGAACCATCGGGGGTCGGGACGCGAACGGCAAAACCATCCATCTTGCCTTCAAGCGAAGGAATCACCAGTCCGATTGCCTTTGCAGCGCCGGTTTTGGTAGGAATGATGGAAACAGCTGCAGCCCTTGCCCTGCGCAGATCCTTGTGAGGAGCATCCAGGATGATCTGGTCGTTGGTATAGCTGTGAATGGTGTTCATAAGTCCTTTCCTGATGCCGAAACTGTCGTTCAGGACCTTTGCGATCGGGCCAAGGCAGTTTGTCGTGCAGGATGCATTGGAGATGAGTTTCATGTCGGAAGTGAGGGTGTTGTCATTCACACCGAGAACGATGGTGGCATCCACGTCTTCCTTGTTGTCGGAAGGCACTGACAGTAATACTTTTTTTGCTCCGGCGGTGAGGTGTTTGCTCATCTTTTCGCGGGTGCGGAAGATCCCGGTACATTCGACCACGATATCCACGCCAAGTGCAGCCCAGGGCAGGTTGGCAGGGTCTCTCTCAGCCATAACCCTGAAGCGGTGTCCATTCACGATCATGCTGTCGCCATCAACGGCGACCTCGCCCTGGAATTTTCCATGAACGGAATCATATTTAAAGAGGTGTGCCAGTGTTTTAGCATCGGTAAGGTCGTTGATCGCAACAACCTCGACATTGCTTTTTGATAAAAGTGCACGGTAGGTAAGGCGTCCGATGCGCCCGAATCCGTTAATTCCAACTTTGATAGTTCCCATAATTGTTCTGTTTTTATTTAGAATAAACTTAATCCAAATCAATTTGCAAAATTATGGTTTTTAACCTTAAAAACAAACAAAGTTCATACTTGAAAAATTGCCGGTAACAAATAAATGTTTTAGTTTTATCCTCTGCAAATCTTGGGTATGAATACCATATATGTTGTATCCGATGGCACAGGGCGGACAGCGGAACAAATGCTGATGGCCGCTCTCACGCAATTCCGCGGTTCCATTGCCGAAATCAGGGTCAGGGGGGAGGTCCGTTCAGACCAGCAGATCGAAGAGATAGTAGCCGAAGCTGCCAGCCAGAAGGGTATTATTGTTCATACGCTTGTTTCCGACAGACTGCGGGAAACCATCCTGCAAAACAGCAGGATTCACAACATCGATGCCATTGACCTGATGGGACCGCTGTTGTCGCGCCTGACGCATCATTTTGCAGATTCCCCGGCCGGGGAACCGGGGTTGTTTTTCAGTCTGAACAAGGAGTATTTCAAGCGGATCGATTCGATGCAGTTTGCCTTTAACCACGACGATGGCCAGCGTGACCACGAGTATGAGAAGGCGGAAATCGTCCTGGTCGGTGTTTCACGGACATTCAAAACCCCGCTCAGTATTTACCTGGCCTTCAAGGGCTGGTTTGTAGCAAACTATCCTGTCGTGATGGGGGTGGAGTTGCCCGATTCCCTTGCCCATCTGCCCTATGGGAACGTGTTTGGCCTGACCACCCAGGCCCACGACCTCTCAAGCCTGCGCCTTGTCCGCCAGCAGTACCTCGGCGGCTCCACGGGGGAATATTCTTCCCTGGAATTTGTCCGCAGGGAATTAACCTATGCCCAGCATATCTTCAACCGTTTCGAGTGGCCGGTGATCCAGGTTACCAACAAACCCATCGAGGAGATTGCATCAGAGATACTTGCAATCAAGCGCCGGATATCCCAGCCTGATATCCAGAAGAAAAAATAGCAACACAAAAGGGGGAAACATGACGTTTCTTAAATAATTAGCGTAATTTTGCAATGTTCTTTCCCAATCACACATTTAATGTCAAAAACAAAATATATTTTCGTCACTGGTGGCGTCACTTCCTCATTGGGAAAAGGGATTATTTCCTCCTCCATAGCCAAACTCCTTGTTGCCAGGGGGTTTACAGTGACTATCCAAAAACTTGACCCCTATATCAACATTGACCCGGGTACTCTGAATCCCTATGAACACGGGGAATGTTTTGTAACCGAAGACGGAGCCGAGACCGATCTCGACCTCGGGCATTACGAGCGGTTCTCGAATGTTCCTACCTCCCAGGCCAACAACGTCACAACCGGGGTAATCTACCAGTCGGTCATCACCAAGGAACGCAAGGGCGAATATCTCGGGGAGACGGTACAGGTTATTCCCCACATTACGGATGAGATCAAATACCGGATCAAACTCCTGGCCAACCGCGGTGATTATGATTTCATCATTACTGAGATCGGCGGAACTGTCGGGGACATTGAATCCCTGCCTTTTATTGAAGCCGTCCGCCAGCTTAGATGGGAACTGGGCAGGAATTGCGTGGTGGTGCATCTTACCCTTGTACCCTATCTTGCCGCAGCCGGGGAGCTGAAGACAAAGCCCACCCAGCATTCGGTAAAGACCCTGCTGGAATCAGGGGTACAGCCCGACATTATTGTTTGCCGCACCGAACGTCATTTATCGGAGGGGATCCGCAATAAGATTGCGTTGTTCTGTAATGTAAGTCCTACCTCGGTGATCGAATGCATCGATGCCGAATCGATCTATGATGTTCCCATCCTGATGCGCGAGGAAAACCTTGACCTGGAAATCCTGAAAAAGACAAAAATGCCCTGTGACCAGGAACCCGACCTGGTTGACTGGGAGCAGTTTCTCTATACCATGAAACATCCTTCCAGCGACGTTAACATCGGGCTTGTCGGAAAATATGTCGAATTGAAGGATGCCTATAAATCGATCAACGAATCGTTCATTCATTCAGGAGCCTCCAATGGCGTCAGGGTGAAGGTTCAGACTTTTCATTCCGAATTTATCGACGATTCGAATGTGGCCGAAAAGCTGGGAAAACTTGACGGTATCCTGGTTGCCCCGGGTTTTGGTGAACGGGGAATCGAGGGGAAAATATCAGCCATCAGGTTTGCCAGGGAGAAAAAAATTCCATTTTTTGGGATCTGCCTTGGTATGCAATGTGCGGTGATTGAATTCGGGAGGAATGTTCTCGGGTTGACAGGCGCCCATTCAACAGAATTCAACAAACTCACGCCATTTCCCGTCATCGACATGATGGAGATGCAAAAAAAGATATCCGGACTTGGAGGCACCATGCGGCTGGGCTCCTATCCCTGCAAATTATCGGCCGACTCAAGAATTTTTGACGTATACCAACAGAAGGATATCAAGGAGAGACACCGGCACCGCTATGAATTTAATAACGAATACCTGGATGCCTTTACCCAGGCCGGCATGCGGCCTGTCGGGATGAATGAGAAGGACAATCTCGTAGAGATCATCGAACTCGTTGGTCATCCGTGGTTTTTTGGCGTTCAGTTCCATCCCGAATACAAGAGTACCGTTGCCCGGCCACACCCGCTTTTCGTTAGTTTTGTCAAAGCAGCAAAGGAATACGCTGACAGATAACGACATTTTTGTACCTTTGCACCCATTTTTCCACTACCCGCTATGAATAAAAATACCATTATTGGCCTCGTCCTGATCTTTGGGATTTTCATTGCTTACAGCTACCTGATGAAACCATCGGAGGAGCAGCTTATGCAACAGAAAAGAAAAGTTGACTCGATAAACCTGGTAAACCAGGCCCGTCATGATTCTGATGTTAAGGCACTTGCCAGGCAACATACCGCCGAGGTTACCAGGCAAAAGGACAAAGCGCTGGCAGTTGGCGGGAAAGCTGACTCACTCAGCGTTTTAAAGCTTTCGCTGAGAGATGAACTGGGAGCTTTTGCCGGTGCAGCCATTGGCAAGGATACCACCTACAGCATTGAAAGTGACCTGCTGAAAATCAACATCGTCTCCCTGGGAGGAAAGATCGCGCAGGTTGAACTCAAGGATTACCTTACCTGGGATAAGCGCCCGCTTGTATTGATGGATAAGGATTCCCTCCAGTTCGGATTGTCATTTTTCTCAAACAACAGGATCATCAATACCAACAGGCTTTATTTTCAGCCCTTCTGGCCTGATGCACGGACTGCCGGGCAGACGAATCTGAAGGTGGCGGGGAAGGATTCTGTGAAATTCGGGATGCGTCTTTATATAAGTGCAACGGACTCTACGGTTGATCGCAGCAAATTCATTGAATATACCTACACGGTGAAGGGGAACGAATATATGCTCCGCTATTCCGTGAAGTTTGTCAATATGGCGGAGGTGATGGATCCCTCCACCAAGTACCTTGTGCTGAACTGGCGGGATAACCTGAACCGGCTTGAAAAGAGCACGAAAATGGAACGGATGAGCTCAGGCCTGTTTTATAAATATGCCGAAGATAAGGTCGATAACCTGTCACAAACCAAGGACGAAGAGAAGATCCTGAAAAACGAGCGGATAAAATGGGTTTCGTTCAAGCAGCAATTCTTCACCAGTACCCTGATTTCGGATGATTTTTTCAGTGAGCCGCGGTTAAGCAGTACGACCCCTCCCGGCGAAAACCATAGCCTGAAGTCGATGGCTGCCGAAGTGGGAATTCCCTTTGTTCCCAAGGATGGCAAGACAATCTCCATGTCGATGTACTTCGGCCCGAACAAGTATTACGGGTTGAAAAAATACCAGCAGGACCTGGAAAAACAGATCCCGCTGGGCTGGGGTTTCTTCCTGATGGCCTGGATCAACATTTATGCAGTGATCCCGGTGTTTACCTTCTTTGGAAATTTCGGATGGAACTATGGTATTATCATCCTTATCCTGACCATCCTCTTAAAGACCATCCTCTTCCCGATTGCCTTCAAGACCTACAAATCCTCTGCAAAGATGCGGGTGTTAAAACCTGAAATCGATGAGCTTGGCAAGAAATACCCGAAAAAAGAGGATGCCATGAAAAAGCAGTCGGCCACCATGGAACTCTACAAAAAGGCTGGCGTTAACCCGATGGCCGGGTGTATTCCGCTCCTCCTGCAGATGCCCATCCTGATTGCCATGTTCCGCTTTTTCCCCTCCTCCATCGAACTTCGCCAGCAGTCTTTTTTATGGGCTACCGACCTTTCCTCCTATGATTCCATCTGGACCTTCCCGAACGGGATCTCGATACCCTTTTATGGCGACCATATCAGTTTGTTTGCACTGCTGATGACTATTTCGAGTGTGATCTACACCCGGATCAATGACCAGATGATGGGGTCGCAGCAATCGCAGATGCCCGGGATGAAAACCATGATGTACATGATGCCGGTGATGTTCCTCTTCTGGTTCAACGACTATTCATCGGGTCTGAGTTACTATTACCTGCTGGCGAACCTGCTCACCTTTGCCCAGATCTATATCATCAGGGCGACGATTGATGAGAAAAAGCTTCATCTGCAGATTGAAGCCAACAGGAAGAAACCGATCAAGAAGTCGGGATTTCAGAAACGGCTGGAAGAGATGTCAAAGAAGAGCGGTTATCCAGTTAAAAAATAACCCGCACACAAAATCTTGCTATTTCAGGTAATTAAGGAAGAGGGCCAGGCCCTCTTTCTTGCGTTTATCGAACTCAAAGGAGATGTTATCTTCAAGATAGGCCAGGCAATTTTCGTATGCAGGCAGTTTATCCCGGAAATATTCAATACACGCAGGCTTGTTGTTGACGCCATGGGCAATGGCCCGGGTAAAAAGATCAACAGCCTCTTCCCCTAGTTTTTTTCGTGATACCCACGCTGCGAACACAAAGGGTAACCCTGTAAATCGAATCCATTCGGAGGCAAGGTCATAAACATAGGGAAAATCTTCCCTGATGCGGAAGGTTTTATCGCCAATGGCCACCAGTGCTTCAATATCATGCTGCGATTCAGCCTCTCCTGATTTGAGTTTCTCCCAGGCGGGTTCGATATGCCAGAAACGGCGGGCCAGTAACTTTACCAATTCTACGGATGTCCGTGAATCGAAATCAAGGAAAACCCTTGTTATTTGGTTAATCGGGACTTTCGAAAGGAGCAATACGGTCTTCACTTCGCCGACAGCACCGATGCAGTAATCGGAGACAAAATGATACTGCCCGATTTCAGGCAGGGCGGCCACCGGGACCAGGGCGAGGTCGGCATTACCGTTTTTCAGTTGTTCGGCGCAGAGGGAGGGCACCTGCAGTGAAAGGGTGAAGTTTGTTAAAATCCCCGATTCTTTAAGTCCATAAACAAACGGGAAGGTATTGAGATATGATACGGCAGAAATCCTGAGTAATTCCATAGGAGGCTTTAAGACACAAAAGTAGCGGATTTGAAGGTAAACCCGGTTGGTATATCCAAATTTCTTTACCAGTGCTTACAGAATAACCCTTTTTTGAAAAATGAGACATGGAATTTTCCTGAAAATACTGATTAGCGGTTTCGCAGGCATTGATTTCATTTGCCATCAGCCGGCCCTGAATTGTCTCGAAGTACTCAGGGAGGGCACTGGTGATTTAAAAACAACCCCGGAGGTGTGCGCAATTATAGGCAAGGGAGCATCAGTGGTGTATTATCCATACCGGCCGGCAGGACTTTATTTGCAATCGGCAGGACGGTTGTTGGAAATGAGGTTGATATCCAAAAGCAGGAGGATTAATCTAAGGGCGAATTAACTGTTTTTATGGTAAGATCCAATAATTTCCGGTGGATGGCAAGAACCTGAGGGATCACCAGTTCAGAACCGTCGTTGCGGATAATAAAACCGGCTAAAGCTGACTTTTCGGCATCATCCATCTGGAACTGCATCCGACGCATGACAGAGTTGACATCAATCCTGTCTCTGTAGATAATCCGGTCGATTGCAATTTCTTTCGGACAGGAGGTATGGATGATATAATTGTATTCAGCCGCCGATCCTGATTCAAAAATAATCGCGGCCTCCTGGATGACGTAAGGAGCATCTGGCTGGTCATCGCTCCATTTCCTGAAATCGACCTTTACGCGTGGATGCAGGATCGAATTCAGGATTTCCAGGGCGAATGGGTCCGTAAAAACGATGGAGGCCAGCGAACGGCGATTGATTTCCTGGTTATTTGTGAGGATGCCATACCCGAACTGTTTGAGGATCTCGTTTTTCACGACAGGATCATCCAGGAATTTCTTCGATTCATCGTCGGCATTGTAGACAGGGATTCCGAGCGTGGCAAAGATCCTGGCGATGGTCGTTTTTCCGCTTCCAATATTCCCGGTAAGGCCCACTTTAACCATCGTCAGTGTTTTCTGAAATTTATATTATTCGGGTCGAGATGCCTGATACTGTCGGGCCTATGCCTGACAGAGTCCTTTTTATCCGATTGTACCTTCACCAGTTCAGGTGCGATACGCACGGGAATTTTCCTTATGGTTTGCTTCTCGAATTCAAAAAAGAGGGTGTCGGGTGACACAAAATAAACGTCGCTTGGGAAATTCGATTGAGAGATAATCTCTTTACCTACCTGGTTGGTCACCAGGTAGCCCCATACATGGTCACCGTTATAACGCAGGCGGACATTTCTGAGGCTGACGTCATATTCCCTGTCCTGCCTGATCAGGAACTGTTCAGAGAAAAATTCGAATCCCTGGACCCTGATCTTCAGGTTCAGCGTCGAATCGGAGGTGCTTGTCAATTTCAGGTTACCGGGAACCTGCGTGTAGTGCAGGTTATATTCGATGGAATAATAGTAATCCTGTGAGAGCCTGACCAGGGCCCAGATAAAGACAGAAAGAACCAGGCAGACGATGAAAAT
Organism: Bacteroidota bacterium; assembly: GCA_037133475.1. Lineage (GTDB taxonomy): Bacteria > Bacteroidota > Bacteroidia > Bacteroidales > FEN-979 > CAIVAT01. Next base: position 48,354 of record JBAXOB010000008.1, on the reverse strand, counting down.
ATACAGTTGATTCCTGAACTTTTCACTTCGGCGCTGCCTGGCATTTCCGATGAATTCAAGAAAATCGGATTTCATCGGGTTGACTGTTAATATGGGTTATTTTGCTTCGATCGTTTGAGAATTGTCCATTGCTACTGCAGATTTCTCAATGCGCAGCCTGACACTGTTTTCGACTTCAATCGTTACAGTCGTCTCCTGGATTTCGACAATCCGGCCATGGATTCCTCCGATGGTGATCACCTTTTGTCCCTTCTGAAGACTTTCCTTGAATTTTTTCTGATCCTTCGAGCGCTTCATCTGCGGGCGGATGAAGAAAAAATAAAATACGACAACGATCAGCAGCAAAGGAAGAAACGAGTACCAGCCATTTTGCTGGGCACCCGGGCCGCCCTGGGGAGCCATTAAAAGAATGTTAAGAAGATTCATCATGATAAGTTCAATTAAAATTAATGTTAATTATTCTCTTTTATTATGGGTTGGCAAATCGGGTATTCTCATTATTTTTTTTCAGTTCCTGGATTCACTACCTGCGCCTTGATCCGTATTACCGTCGTGTTAGGCTGGGTATTGGATACCACCAGGATGTTTTTATTCTGGTACCCCCGCTTTCCGTTGCTGTTGAAAGCAACTTTGATGGTCCCCTTTTCACCGGGGCGAATGGGGGTTTTGGGATAGGATGGCACCGTACATCCGCACGAAGTGCTGACTTCGGCAATGAGCAGGTCGGACTTTCCTGAATTTTTAAAATTGAAGGAATAGGAAACAGTTTCCCCTTCGATAATACGGCCGAAATCGTGTTCAATATCGTCAAATTTAATAGCCGGCAGCGATCCCTTGTTTACGCTGCCACTCGCCGAATTCGGGTTGTTCACCACATCTGTGGAAAGGGTGTCCTGTCCGTTCCGGTTGCCCGTTTTGCAGCCGGAAATCATGAAGATGGCTAACAATAAGATGGTTGCAGTAAAATTCCTGAAGTTCATGGTAAAAGCGACTTGAAATGGTGTGCAAAGGTACGAATAAAATTCATAATTTTACCGCTATGCGTATCTATCTGATCGGTTATATGGCATCCGGGAAATCAAACCTGGGTCAGCTTCTTGCCGCGAAACTGGGATATTCTTTTGTTGATATCGATTATCTGTTCGAAGAACGGTTTCGTATCAGTGTCCTGGATTTTTTCGAGAAATATGATGAAGAGGTTTTCAGGAAAATTGAACAGTCGTTGCTGGCTGAATCTACTGGCTGGGACCAGGTCGTTATTTCCACAGGGGGCGGAACCCCCTGTTTTTTCGACAACATGCGGGTCATCAGGGAATCGGGGATCTCGGTCTATCTGCAGTGGGAAGTTGATAAGCTGGTCCAGCGTCTTAAACTGGTAAAACGCAAAAGACCGCTGTTAAAGGATATCCATGGAGATGATCTTACGCATCATGTTACCGTCCAGCTTCGTGAAAGGGAATTTTACTACAAACAGGCTGATTTTGTGATGGATGCCGCCACCCTGGATATGGATTCGCTGGCTGCCATGATCACGGGCAGGATTAATGAGCGTTAGCCCCTGGTTTTCAGTAATGCCACATTTTCAACATGATGGGTATGGGGAAACATATCCACCGGCTGACATTTTTCCAGGTTGTACTGATCGCACATGAGGGCTATATCCCGGGCCTGGGTCGCAGGATTGCAACTGACATACACCACCTTTGAAGGCTTAACCTCAAGGATTGACCGCACCACCTTTTCATGCATGCCGTTCCTGGGGGGATCCGTTATAATAATATCAGGCCGGCCTTGCATTTCGATAAACTCGGTTGTAAGGATCTTTTCAGCTTCCCCGGCAAAAAACAGGGTGTTGCCAATCCCGTTGATTTGTGAGTTGACCGCGGCATCGGCGATAGCCGCCTCCACCGATTCGATGCCTGTTACTTTCCTGACGTAGGGCGCAATGTAATTGGCTATGGTCCCGGTACCGGTATAAAGGTCGTAAACATGCTCATCTCCGCTGAAACCGGCAAATTCTGCGGCAGTCCTGTAAAGGTTCATGGCCTGCAGCGAATTGGTCTGGAAAAAGGAGGCGGGGCCGATCCTGAATTCAATTTCCTTCCCGCCGGTCCTGAAGGGAGGCATGATTTCAGTGATATAAGGTTTGCCACGGTACAGGTTGAAGGCAAGATCGTAAATCGTGTCGTTTTTCTTCGGGTTTATCACATAAAAAAGACTGTTGATCTCCGGGAAGCGTCCGGCAAGGTAATCCAGCATTTTAATGATCTCATCATCCTCATTGCGCACCACCAGGATTACCATCAGACCGCCGGCTTCGGTATTGCGGATGATCAGGTTTCTGAGGAAGCCCTGCCAGGTGCGCACATCGTAAAAGGAGAGGTCATTGTCACGCGCATACTGCCTGGCTGCATCCCGGATGGCATTCGAGGGATCTTTCATGTGAAAGCACTCCCGGATGTCAACAACTTTATCGAAAAACTGAGGGATATGGAATCCCAGCGCGTTGGTGTCGGGGGCATGATCCTCCGGGTTCCTGTCCTCATCGGTTAACCAGCGGTGGTTGGAAAAGGTGAAATCCAGTTTGTTCCGGTAATAGCGGGTTGCCGGCGAAGGCAATATGGGGAGAATCCCCGGGTTTGCCACCTTCCCGATCCTTGTCATGCTTTCATGAACCTGCTTCTGCTTGTAATAAAGCTGTTCCCCGTACTGCATGTTTTGCCAGCGGCAGCCCCCGCAAAGGCCGAAGTGGGAGCAATGGGGCTGAACACGTTTTGATGAATACTGGTGGATATGAATTGCCTTGCCCTCCAGGAACTTTTTTTTCTTCCGGGTTATCTGCACATCAACCACATCGCCCGGAACGACAAACGGAATAAAAATAATCTTTTCATCGATCTTGCCAACAGCCATCCCTTCAGCCCCCGCATCGATAATTTCTACATTCTGATATATCATTTCAGGCAGTTTCTATGTCTTCGTGTAACAAATATTTCCTGATAACCACATACAGGTCATCCTTGCGGAAGGGTTTGGAAAGATAGTCGTCCATTCCCGCCTCCATGCACTTTTCCCGGTCGCCCGGCATTGCGATGGCAGTCAGTGCAATAATCGGAATCCGCGAATCGGGATTTTCCATCTTCCTGATCTCCCTCGTTGCCTGGAAACCATCCTTTTCGGGCATGTGGATATCCATGAAGATAAGGTCTACCTTGTGTTTGCCAAACAGCGTGACCGCCTCGTCTCCATTGGCGGCACTGATAACGCTGACCCCGGTCTTCAGCAGCATGACCGTCAGCAATTTCATGTTGATGTTGTTGTCTTCGGCTACCAGTATCGTTTTCCCGGGGTCCACCACCAGGTTGTCATCCTTGGAGGGCGAAATAAGGCCAGGACGTTCATTCGCGCGTGCCTTGCCCTGGTGCAGCAATTTGAAAAAGTCTTTCATCTTTACCGGTTTTGTAAGGTATTGCTGAATTCCAAGATTCTTGCACTGCTGGATAATATTGTCTTTTTCGACCGACGAATACATGAAGATGATGGGCTTCATATCCCTCGTCTGGCTTTTCCGGATCTCCTCCGCAACGGCAATTCCATCCATGCCCGGCATATGCATGTCGAGAATTACCAGGTCATAACTTTTTCCGGCCTCATTGGCAGCCTGCAACTCCTGGAGCGCGTCTGTCCCGCCCATGCATACCATGGATTCAATGCCCCAGTATGTCAGCATATCCTTCATGATCTTCAGGTTGGTCAGGTTGTCGTCGACAACCAGTACCTTTTTAATATCCGGTTTTGCAAGTTTGCCTCCCTCCGCATTTTCGGGTACGACCTCAAGCGGTAACTCAAAACTAAAGGTGCTGCCAACCCCCAATTCACTTTCCACCACCAGTGAACCCTTCATGATTTTGGTGAGCATCTTCGAAATGGAGAGCCCGAGTCCTGTGCCACCGTATTTCCGCGTGGTGGAACTGTCGGCCTGGGTAAACTGGTCGAAAATATTCTGCAGCTTGCTCTCCTCAATTCCGATCCCGGTGTCCTTGACACTGAAAATAACCCTGAGAATCCCGTTTTCAATGGAGGTGCCGGGGCTTCGCCTGGCTGAAAGAAAAATCTCACCCTTATCGGTAAATTTAATCGCATTGCTGATGAAATTTACCAGTATCTGCCTGATCCGTAGGGGATCACCGTAAAAATACTCAGGCAACCCGGGTTCGATTTCGCACAATAACTCAAGATTTTTATCAAAAGCCTTCACGGTCAGGATGTCGACACTCTTCTCGAGGACGTCATAGATGTTAAATTCCACATGTTCAATTTCAAGTTTGCCGGCTTCGATTTTTGAAAAATCGAGGATGTCGTTGATCGTGTTCAGGAGCAGGTAGGCCGAGGTTTGAATCGATTCGAGGTAATCGCGCTGGCTGGTAGTCAGGATGGTGGTTAAAGCCAGCTCCGTCATGCCGATGACGCCATTCATCGGTGTCCTGATTTCATGGCTCATGGTGGCAAGGAATTCTGACTTTGCCCTGTTGGCGCGCTCGGCTTCATCTTTGGCCTTCTGGAGCGCCGTTTCAATTTGTTTTCTTTCCGTGATATCGATCAGGATGGCAATAACCGCGGGCTCGTTGTCATACATGATGGTATCGCCGCGGATGATGGTGTCTTTAATCTCACCTTTCCTCGTAATTGCCTGAATCTCGTAATCCTTTACATGCTCCGAACCTGCAATGCGTTTTTGCATGTTGCGCATCACAGTCTCCTTTGAACCTTCAGCAATAAACTCCATGATATTTGCCCCGACCAGTTCTTCAGGTGTCGAACCGATCACGGTAAGGGCTGCATCATTGGCAAACAGGATATTCCCGTTGCGGTGGATCAGGATAAGGTCGGGAAGTTTGTGTACCAGGGTGGAATAGCGCTGGTTGCTGTCAAACAAAGCCTGTTCAACTTTTTTCCGCTCTGTGATATCCTCAAAACTTTCGATTCCGCCGATGACATTCCCTGCAGGATCCTTCAGCAGATCTACATTTTTTGATATAATCAGGGTCTGGCCCGATTTGTTACGGATACTGCATTCGCGGCTATGAACAGGCTTGGTAATTGCCGCATCAAAAAGTCCGCAGCGTTCATTACATGGTGAATCTGAAAAGGTAGAACAGGAATTCCCGATCATCTCCTGTTTGGTGAATCCCGTAATTGCCTCCGCCTGGGCGTTCCAGCTGGTAATTTTCTGGTTGAGATCAACGGTGAACAGGGCGCTGGGGATCACCTTATACAGCAATTCGGCAAATTCCTTTGACTCCCTGAGCTCCTTTTCGGTCTGTTTCCGCTCTGTAATATCCTCTTTAATGGCAATGTAACTGGTAACGACGCCCTCCTGGTTTTTGATGGGGGCTATGTTGATCGATTCCCAGAAAAGTTCGCCGTTTTTCTTCCTGTTGTTGATCTCGCCTTTCCATTCGTTACCCGATGATATGGTGTTCCACAGGTTTTCGTAGAACGATTTATCCTGCATACCGGATTTTAAGATCCGGGTACTTTGCCCGAGGGCTTCGGCTGGTGTATAACCTGTTACTTCGGTAAACCGCTGGTTAACATATTCGATGATGCCATTCAAATCGGTAATGATGATCGTGTTTGCACTCTGTTCAACTGCCGTCGATAATCTTTTAATCTGGTGGTCGGCCTGTTCTTTCTCGGCTATTTTACTGATAAGCGCAAGTTGCTGGGTGTTGTATTTCCGCATCAGCCGTGCAATATCGCCAAATTCATTTTGCTTCTCCAGTAAATCCTTGGCGGAGCCAATTTCCCCGCTCGAAAGGCTCCGGGTGATCTGTTTAAGCGGAACGGAGATCCACCTGTTTACACAATAGAAAAAAACCAGGCAGACGATGATCAGGATCAATGAACCAAAAATGGCAAAATAACCCAGGATATTCAGGTCGGTGGCGATGTTGTCGGTGCGGACAAACTTCAGGTAACCTGGATGGGTCCCGTTCATACCGGGCAGTTCGTGGCAGATGCCGTTTTTTCTGTCATTTTCCTGCCGCGATGGGCTTGATGAATCGTACGGGTGAATTTGGAGGGACAGCGCGGTGGCTTTTTCGATTTCGTCACGGTACGGCTGATTCCATGAAACGGCTGCAACCAGGTAGGCATTGGGTTTTGTGCGATGCGCAATATCCGAAGTTGGTACAATGGTACCTCCGAAAATCTCAAAAAGCCTGCCATCGTGAAAAAGGAAGCTGTCAAAATAACTGTTTCCGGAGAAAAGCGTTTTGATCTGGTCCGGTGAAAGTGAAAACCCCTTTCCGGAGGTATCACAGACTGAAAAGATCAGTTTTCCGCCCAGGTCATAGGTTCCGAGATAACTCATGCTAAAGGTGGAAATAACCGGGACCAGGTTGTTTTTAGCCCATACGGTATCCTTTGATTTTGTACGTGAAACCATTTCATCCCAGGCTGAATTATCCCTGACGGGTCGCAGGTAACCATCCATTTTGAATTTCAGGACTGTCTGGATTACCTGTGATTCACTTTTTTGTTTCAATTGCAGGTAAAGCCGCTGTTCTTTTACCTGGAGAAAAAAATATCCCAGTGCAAAAAGAACAAAGAAACCCAGCAACGACAGGAATAACAGGATAATCTTGGAATTGGTTTTCATAATATCCGCTTTGGTGAACAATATTAATCAAATTTTCCGACCTGATCAGGTGAATAATGAACTATAATAGGATGAATCTTGTTGATTGGCATTTTTTACAGGGTGACTGGTTATATTCCGGTCACCTCTTTTTGCCGGTTGTTCTCCCCCGTAAAAGGAAATTGTGAAAAATATAACATTTTAACTGAAAATAGTTATAAGACAAGTAAATAATACCTATTTTAGCATTGCATCAGTTAAGTTATATACATTCATCAATTTTAACCCTTAATTATGAAAACATTTTTCAATGGCCTGTTTTCAACGACCAGTCAGATCGCTGAAAGGTTGGTTCCGTCAGAGAAATCAAATGAACTCCGGGGGTCTGTCTCCTGCAACGGATATGAAACCGCAACAAAGGGCGACCGGCAGCTATATATGCACAGCTGTATCTATAACCTGGATGAAATCCGGAATTTGTTTCCGGCGACGACCGGAAACCCGGCTGACCTGGTTTTTGAACTGTTTGACAGGGAAGGGGTGAAGGGTTTGAAAAGGCTGAATGGAAAATTTACCATCATTATCAGGGAACCGGGAAGAACCGTGATTACCCGTGACCGCAACGGAGAGGGGCGCATGATCTATTTTACAAAGGAATTCTTTACTGATACTTACCATGGACTGAACTGTTTCAGGGATTTTGTTGCCAAACCTGATCTGACAGGCGTCACCACCTTTCTGAAAATCGGCTATATTCCTGCACCCGGCACATCGCTGGAAGGCGTCAGCAAGATCCCGGCAGGCGAGGTTTTATTTGTTACCGCCGGGGACTTCAGATTTGAGAAGATGTTCAGTTACGAGGAGATCCTGAATGCCGAACGCAGGGAAATCAGTCTCAAGGAGGCCATTGATCAATACAGCGACCTGCTTAAAAAATCGTTGAAACGCAGGATCGGAGATTCAGGAACAGTAGGTGCCCTGCTGAGCGGCGGGTATGACTCAGGCGGCAATATTGCCATGATCCGGGAGGTATTTGCAGGCCCTATTAAAACCTATTCCATCGGGTTCAAGGATAACCCTGCCTCCGAGCTGCCCTATGCTAAAATGATGGCCGAGAAATTCGGTGCCGACCACCATGAATATATCATGGATGGTACTGAAATAGAGTTCCTGCCCGACATTATTGACTATATGGGTGATCCCTTTTCCGAATCAGGTTTTATGCTCAACCATTCTGCCATGAAAATGGTCAGCGGGGAAAACCTTCCCGTCACCATCGGCGGCGATGGCAATGATCAGTATTTCGGAGCCGGGATCAGGGAAACGGCCCTGCATTATAAGATGCAGCGTATCGGCCTGAAGCCTTTCTCGGTTTTGTTCGACAAGCTAAGCGATAACAGCCTGTTTGACCATGACAACCTCTCATTCAGGATCCATTTCCAGAACCAGAAGATCCTGAGGGTTATGGAACCCGAAACCTTCGGTTTTCACGACTACCAGCTGAACAAAATGTTTGATATGCGGCACATTCCCGCCCATCCATACCTGGATGACATTCCGGATCATTTCCACAGCTACGACGAGTTGTTCCTGCAGCGGAACTATTATTTGCATTTACGGCACTCGGTAAATGAAGTTATCATCTTTAAAGCATCCAGGCTATCCGAACAATTCGGCGTGAACCTTGCCTTCTCCTATACCGACCTTGACCTGTATAATTTCCAGCAGCACCTTCCGATCAACCTGAGAGCCAAAGGTACCCTCAAGGAATCGATGAAGGGCAAGGGCGTTACCAAGTATATTCACAAGCAACTGGTAAAGCCCATGTTGCCGGCTGCTGTGACAACCCGCGCAAAACAGGGGGGATTTTCCCCGCTTGAAATCTTTTTTAACGATGCACAGCGTCGCGCGAGGATCTATCGCTACATCGGAAATTCGGCATTTGCCAAATCCCTGAAAAACACCGGTTACCTGGACGCATTTTTCAAACAGTACGAAGCCCTGTCAACAGGCAAGAGTTACTGGTTCTGGTATAAACAGGTGAAATCCAATCAAATGCTGAACCTGCTGATTATTACGATCTGGTGGGATAAGGTTGTCGAAGGGAAAAAGGTTGGGAAACTTTCTGATTTTTTAGCCTGACCCCTTAGTTTTTCTTAACCATCCGGCCGGAAAACTGCTGTTTCCCGATCTGCAACGTATAGAGGTAGATACCTTCAGGTAAATTTTCAACATCCTCTGTGAGTGTATAACTCCCTGCCGAGGGGGCGGTGCGCGACTGCTGGTAGAGTTTGGCGCCCTGAAGGCTATAGATGCGAAGCGTCACATCGGCAGGAAAGTCACATTGGTATTTGATGGTGAATGTTTTTGAGACTGGATTCGGGAAGGGAGATTCTACTACTTTCGTCACTGGTTCCTTTTGGGAAACCCCCAGGTAAGCGGGGTTGTATTCAAAGGCTCCTATGTCATAACCATTACCATAGGGGCGCAGATGATGATAAAAATCAAAGGTGACGTTGTGCGTTTCAGGGCTGGCAGCATCGATCAGCAGGGAGCCGGGCAAAAGAGTGTAATTCGAAGAATCAAACCGGGCGCTGTCCTGGGTTCTTGAAAACCAGTTGTTTTTAAGTGCTACCTGTGCCGAGGCATCCGGGATCATCACATAGGAATCCTTGCCCCTGAATCCGGTATTGCCGTGTTCATAATAGTCGAAATTACCGGGGTTGATGATGACGTTGGATGCGATCAGGTTATTGCGGCTTACCACGCTTGAAAACCTGATGCCGTCTGATTTTGGATTAATAATATCGTTAAATAGGATGTAAAAGGAGGAATCCGGCAGTACCGAAACGTCGGAAACAAAAATACCGTGTTTCATCTGGGTGGAATCGCCGGGTTTATAGGTTTTACCTGCATTTACGATGACATTGTTGAAAATCCGGTAACCCCCGAGCCCATGACTTTCAATGCCGTCGCCCTTGCCGTTTGCAATATAGTTGTTGAAACAGTCGCATTTGGATCCGCCTCCCAGCAAGATGCCCGACATTTGAAACGGCTGTTCATCCTGGCTGTCGTAAAGGACCAGGTTGTCGTAAACCTGGCAGTTTGCCGAGGCGGAACTTACCTGGATTCCATCCCAGCCCGCATAACTGATGATGTTACTGTAAACTTTCACTCCATCCAGCAGCGAGGGCAGCAATACGGTATCCCTGCCGTTACAGGTAAACTCCTGCCCGCTGTACTTGCTGCTGCCAATGTACATGCCTTCATTGCCTGCTCCGAGAATGTAATTATCGTGGATAATGGTGTTGAACTGGGTGAACTTGTCGCGGGTGCTGGTAAAGGAGCAGTCGGGGTCGGTTTTGGCATATATCCCGGCAATGGGAACATTCTGGATATTGAGATGATCGATTTCAACATCCGAGCTCATGTAGCCGATGCCGAGTCCGGCGCCGGCCAGCACGCGCTGAACCTTGAAACCATAGAAGTTGTCGATGCTGCCGGTCCCTGAAAGCCTGATGAACTGGCAGTCGGAGATGGAGATGCCAAACTGGTGGTCGGTATCGATGATCACGACCCCGTTGAGGTTCAGAAATATTACTGGATTCCCTGTCGCTCCCCGGAAATTCCGGATCAGGAGGTAATCGCGTGTCCCGGGTTCGAAAAACAGCGTATCGCCGGGTTGAATCTGGTTGTAGGGTGAAACGGAGGCATCGACCAGGGTGGTTGTCAGGGCCACGACAATTTTTGATTTCCGCGTGTTTGCAGTTGCGGCAGCAAGGGAATATGAAAGGAGAACCGTTGACAGAAAGACCAGTAATATTCCCGGCCCTGGCCGGGTGTGTTTTGTATTAACCACGTTTGGCTCTCTCCCAGTTAACTGATTGAGAACCTTTCATGTAGCGCTTGAATCCCAGGAACACTGAAAGGTTCATGATGAAAAAATAGTAAGGGACGAACAGTAATTTCACCCGGATGGCCTTGTTTTCGAGGTACCATCCCAGGAGGGCTGAAAGGTAAAAAAGTACCTGCAGCATGAATAAAATGTTGTAGAATCCTGTCCCGGTAATACCCTCATCGAGGGCCAGGACCAGCCCGATGATCAGCATAAACAGCAATGACAGGGGGGCCAGTGTCCATCGCAGTACCCGGTGAGAAATGTACTGGAACGACAACATCCCGAACTTAAAGATGTTCAGCAATGATCGCAGCCTGATGACCGATTGAATACCCCCGGCCGAGATCCTGATCTTACGTTTGAGCTCCTCTTTCACATTTGCAGAGGCGGTTTCGATGGCATAGGCATCCGGGTCGTACTGGATGGTGTACCCTTTTTGGGCAACCCGGAGCGATATGATAAAGTCGTCGAGCAGGGTATCGCGCTCTACCTCCTGGTATAATTCCGTGCGGATGGCAAACAGTTCACCGGCGGCCCCGACAACCGAGTAAAGCTCCGCATCCCATTTTTTAAGGGTCGATTCATATTTCCAGTAGAGCCCTTCACCGGCACCGGCAGCCGAGTCCTTTTCCTTACTGTAGATGCGCTTTTCGCCAGAAACGCAACCTACTTTCGGATCGCTGAAAAGGCGCACGATCCGCCTGATCGACTCACGTCCCAGCATGGTATTGGCATCACAAAACACCACAACAGGCGTCTTTACAAACTTCATGCCACGGTTCATCGCGCCTATCTTGCCGCTTCGCCCGGGCAGATGATATACCTCCAACCCTTCATATTTTTTAAGTTCCTCAGGGGTACCGTCATCCGAACCGTCAGTAACCCACACCATATGCAGTTTTTCCTTCGGATAATCGAGTTCGAGGGAATTCCGGACCTTTTCAGCCACAAAATCCTTTTCATTGTAGGCTGCAATAAAAAGGGTTACCTCTGGTTCATAGCCGGCCTCGGTATGGACACTTTTTTGGCCAAATATCCTTTTGATCCTGACCATAACAAATAGCAGGATACCATATCCGATATAGGCATAAAAAACAATGAAAAGCAGGATCCAGAAGATGATTTTTAAGATTACCATAATGCAGTTTATATGGGTTATGCGATAATTTTTTTTGCGTAGATGTTAAAATGGTCGACGATCCCGATTTCAAACCCGGCAATTTCCCTGAGCGCCTCTTCGATCGGGTCCTTGCCTGTGTGTTTGTCTTCCAATACAAAGGTGATATTCGGGAAAAGCCTGATAAACCCGGCAGCGCCACGGATTGCTTCAGCCTCCATCCCTTCAATATCCAGTTTGAACAGGATCCGGTCGGTCGTTTTAAGATTCAGTTCAGGCAGCAGGGAATCAAACGTACGGATATCCGCCCTGCAATCCGATGATGCGGGATCTGCCGATTTACAGGAGGCGCCAGTATTGACAGGGTCAAAGGTGAAATGCTCCACTTTATTAACTTCACCCAGACCAAACGGGAATGTGGTGATCGTTCCTGTCAGGTTGTTGAGCTCCAGGTTACGGGTCAGCACGTTGAAATTGCTTTCAACAGGTTCAAAAGCAATACACCTTGCCCCGAATCGCGAAAGCAGGATGGAGTAGTCGCCCACGCAGGCCCCGCCATCGATGAAAACCGTGTATTCCTTGATGTGGTCCAGCAGGAATTTTTTCACCCCCCATTCATAGCCATAGTTTGCAAACTGAAAATCATTTGTGTTTTTCCGGCAATAAAATTTCCCGATGGAGGTTTGAATGATCCTGTCTTTTTTATGGGAGGATTGGTTTATGATATATCGCGCGGATGCTATGATAGACAGGAAATCGCCATGCGATAAATAGTCGTAAAAATACCTCGAATATGTGCTCAGTTTACCCATTTTCTTTCACTTGTCCCGTCCGTTTATCGTGAATTCCAGCCTTACGTTGGCCCGGATGCCCGGCATGGGTTATGTTTAATTCTATGATCCGAGTTTCGAACCTATTTCCCGGTAGATCTGCAGGACATTTTCCGCCATCGATTTCCATGAAAATTTTGCGGCCTGGATAAATCCCTTCCGGATGAGTTCATCCTTGTACTCCTGATTGCCCGTCAGTTTTATTAATGCCCCTGTTATCTCTTCAGGCTTATAGGGATCAATAATCAAAGCAGCCTCCCCTGCCACTTCAGGCATGGAGGATGTGTTGGAGGTGATAACGGGCACCCCGCATGCCATGGCTTCAAGCATGGGGATCCCGAAACTTTCGCGCAGCGACGGATACAAAAACACCTCGCTTTGCCCGTAAATTGCAGGAAGATCCGTGTTGACCACATACCCGGTGAGAATGATCCTTTTTATCAGGGTATTATCACCGATCTCATTCAGGATCTTATCCAGTTCCGCCCGGTCATAATCGAGCATCACCAGCATGATATCGCTACCAGTCTGTTTCACAAAATCGGAATAGGCTTTCAGCGTTCCTTTGGTGTTTTTCTTTGGGTCGGTATTGCCCAGGAAAAAGAAGTACCGGTCGGGTAAATGATATTTTTCTTTCACCCGCGATAGTTCACTTTTATCCGTTACCGGTTTAAAATGGTCGCTTACCCCGTTATAGACTGCTGTAAGGCGCTCATCGCCCCTGATCCCGAAGAAATCACCGATCCGGTTCTTCTCGAAGTGCGAGACGGTGATGATCTTTTTGCTTTTTTTGACAATTTCAGGGATGACCATCCTGCGGTAGGCATTCCCGAACTTCTGGTAGGCTGACCCGCTGCCCTGCATGATTTTCAGGTAGCTGCTTTCCATATAGATGATGTCATGCAAGGTCACTACCAGGGGAATGCTGGTCTTGACCGGTGCAGTGTTGCTGGTGCAATGCAGTATCTGGCAACCGGCCTCCCTGGCGGCACGCGGCAGGGCTACCTGCTCCCATAACGGGTAAAAACCGCCCTCAAGCCTGACAATCCGGAAGTTGGCAGTTTCGGTGAGAACCGTATCATCGGCATCCGGTTTGATGAACAAAACGTATTCATTTTCCGAATCGATCCGTTGAAGATTCCGGATCAGCTCCAGGGCCACCATATCCATTCCATGTTTTTTCTGGCGGAAAAGCCGTTGTCCTTCGATCCCTATTTTCATGGCGCGGATAGATTTATATGTTGTAGGTTAATGTTTCGGCGGTGGTTTAACCGCACCGTGTTTTGTATGAATAAACTGCTTGTTGGCGCCCCTGATCTTCAGCAGGGATCCCATCATGAGGAACATGCCCCTGGGCAGACTGGCCATGGCCCTGAGCGTTGAAATATTGAAGAACGACAGGGGGATCGAGAAGAGGAAGGCAAGGATGCAGATTGCAACGACCGTTATCCATAGCCCATTATAGAGAATGGGAAGGCTAAATACAACATTGAGCAGGAAACAAACCGTTCCGGTTAACATAACGGCGCCAAGCAGCAAAATGCGGGGTGGCTGGATGAACTGGATTGCTTTATCAAAATAATCGATATTTCCGCGGGTGATAAGGGCTTTCAGCGATCGCATGAAGTCAAGCCTGAAATAATGCAGCTGGGCCGACAACCATCTCCTGCGCTGGTTACTGAAAACATCATCTTTCTGCACCTTCTCATCGTAAACGAGGGCATCGTTGAGATAGCCTATCGTATGATGGTTTCTGAGCATATTCAGTTCGATCTCCTTGTCGAAACCACCGATGGCGGTCACGGTGGCCATGATCTCCTTGAAAAACAGGTACCGGAAGGCCATCCCGGAACCGATAATGGCGGATGACAGGCCCAAAACGCGGTGACCTTTGCGGAAAATATGGTTGTTGATCTCTTCGCTGACGGCATCAAGGATGGCAAGGGGCGTATCCATGTTTTTTGCAGTCCGGTGTCCCTGGACGGCCATCAGCTCCTGTTCAAATGCGGCATTGATTTTTACCAGGAAATCGGGGGCCATCAGGTTGTCGGCGTCGAGCACAACCGCCAGGTCATAATCGTCGGGGAGCTGTTCCATGGCTTTGTTCAGCGCCTTTGACTTGGTGCTTTTATCGAATTTCACCTCGATAACCTTGATGGCGAGTTCCCTCAGCCGGGCCAGGGTTTCAGGCTGGAACGAGTCGGCAATGATCACCACATCGTAGCGGTCGTGGGGATAATCCTGGCCGAGTGCATCCCGGGCAACTTCAATGATCACATCGTCCTCCTTGTAACCGGGGATCAGGACGGCAATTTTCCGAAAGGGAATTTTGAAATTATAGCCAGGCTGCTTGTAAAAGAGCCCGGCCACGGCAAACACGAAAATATAGAGTGTTGGCAGTATCAGCAGGATGTACAGCGCAATCTGAAAAAGCTGGAAGTAAAGTTGAAATGCCGGGTTCATTGATCGTACAGGTTAAAAGGTGTTTGATTGGAGGGTCAATGACGGTTGGTTAACGGTTACGCAGCCTGTTCCTGACCTTTATGGCCAGCTTTCGCAGGAAGGGGAAGTATTTGCCGCTTTTGATATTATACATGACCGATTCGGCATCGAAGATCATCTCGAAATTTTCGGTACACAACACCGGCTTTTTGGTAATCCTGTTAATTTCAATAGCCTGGGATAACGAACTTTCAATGAACAGGATGTATTGGCTGTTCAGATAGGTTTTTGCCTTATGCACCGCGTGGCTGTTTGCTCTCATGCGGGCCTCCTTGTCAGGCAGATCAAGCAGGACCAGGTTGTTATACTTAACGTTGTTGGCCTGCAGCCAGGTCTCTGTCTCTTTTCGGTATTTTTCAAGCCGGGAGGTGACGATGGTCCCGATCCTGCTGCCGGGGATGAAGAGGGGGGGGGCGTTGAGGATAAAATCACGGTATTTTTCACCATCATCATTTTGTTCCTCGGTCGGATCAACACATAATACCCCGTCGATGTCGAAGCAGGCTTTTTCAAGACTGGTGTGGTTGAGGATATTCCACTGGAAATATCGCGGCAAAGGAACGATTTCAAAATAATAATCCACCATCTTTTCCTTGCCGGGGATGACATAAATCGCGCAGTAACTTATCGAAAATGAGTTTTTCAGCTCTTTTAAACTCTCCCTGCACTTATCCATGGCTGAACCCGAGGCAATACTGTCATCCACCACCAGGATCTTCTTAAAGTCACGGATGTCAAAAAATTGTCCGCGGGCGCCCGCTTTATAGATATGACCATTCAGAAAGGAGTTGATATCCGTATAGGGCCTGTTAAGATAAAGCGCCAGTAAATTGGCAGGCAGCATCCCGCTCCTGGGAATGCCAACGATCAGATCGAAATCCCGTGGTATGATATTTAATCGTTTGAGAATGATCTTGTTTAGGTCTGCGACATTCCTGTAATACATAACTGTGGAATTAGGTTAACGATTTCTGGATATGGTCGAATAATCTGCTGACATTGTTTTTCCAACTGTGCGATTGTGCAAAGAGGATCCTTTGACGGGCCTTTTCTTCGGTATCATAATTGAGTGCATCATCCACAGCCTTCTGATAATCTTCAACGTTGTTACAAAGATAAACATGTTCCCTGAAAATTTCCATCGTGGCGGTCCGGGTTGCAATTACCGGTTTTCCCATAGCCAGGTATTCATCAACCTTCCGGGGATAGTTTCCAATGGTTATTTCATTGATAGCTTGCGGGTTAAGGCAAATCTGGAGGCATGACATATAGGTTGGAACCATGGCTTTGGGTATGCTTCCCAGGAAATATACGTTTTTAAGTGTGTGAAGGGCATGGGAGGCAAATACCTTATCTTCTCCTCCGATCATCACGAAGGAGCAGCCGGGTTTGCTTTTTGCCAGGTTATAAAGCAGGTCGGGATCCAGGCGCAGACTGTTGATATCCCCTATATAACCGATCCTTGGATTGGGGATCGACTCAAACTCGGCGGGAGTGGTGAAGTTCAGTGCCGTATTGTAGGCCGACAGGTCAACGCCCTGGCCGATGTCAAAACTTTTTTTGTTCGATGCGCGGGCGAAATCAGCCAGTTGCGGCGAGTTGCAGACAACCAGGTCGCTTTTCCGGATGAGCAGGGGTTCGAGCCTGCCCACATGTTTTTTCCAATAGGCAAAGGGTTGCAGGTTATCCCGCCTGTAATAAACCGAAAGGGAAGGTTTTAGGAAATCCTTTGCATAAAAGCTCCGGTAAATGTCGTTGTCGATGAAATGGATGACATCCTTGAAATTCAGGTCTGCCGCAACCTTTTTAACATAGCTGAATATCTTTTTGTTATTCAGTTTATTGAAGAAATCAAACAGGAAGCCATCGGGCAGATCGTTGACTGACCAGATGGAGAAGGGAAAATCCAGTACCCATAACGACTCGGTGATCTTCCTGAGGGGGGGCTTCTGCTTGCGGTAAACCTCCATCCGGTGCTGAATATCCGGTTTGGGCTGGTTACGGTAAATGGTCATCTGGTCAAGTGCGCTGTTAACATATAATACACGGTTGTCAACAGCTATTTCCCTTGCAATATCAATTGCATTGGAGCCGATGGGGATATCCCAGGGCTGCAGTCCGGTGATGATGAAATCTCTGCCTTTCATGTGCGGTATAAGTTTTAGTTAACAACGTTGCAAAGTAATATTTTTTCCTGATAAATGATACGAATAAATTATTTGACGGTCAAGGGGGCAACAATTTCAGGCTGCGTGTCGAACTTCTCCGAATTGAGCATAATGGCCATCGAGATATAGATCAGGATACTGGTAGGCATCTGGCCCAATACAGCGTTGCCGTATGATGCCACCATTACACCGAACATGCCTGCCGTGAGGGCAGCCATCTTCATCTTTACATCCGGGTCACGGATGCGGAACATTACATTCCAGGAGGATTTAATGAGGATGTAAAATAGGATGAACAAATGCAGCATTAGCCCCACGATTCCCTGTTCTACCCAGATCAAAACATACCAGCTGTCGGTGGCAATACTGGAGAGGAACGCATTTGGCAGGTATTTCTGGGCTTTGACGCCACCAAGGCCGATCCCACCGCCGAAGGGGCGCGAGGCGAGATAAACGCGCAGCCTCTTTTGGTTTTCAAGCCTGACCTGCAGCGAAGCATCGTTCGGGTCGAAAGCGGTCCTCATTCTCCTGATCTGATCATTTCCCTGTCCGATTGAAGTATATTTAAAAAAGATGAAAACCGCCAGCAGCAGGACGAAGCCAAAGATCATCACCCCGACATTTTTCCGCAGAACGAAAAATGCCAGGAAGCCGGCAAGCGGGATGCTGATGGCCCCCCGCGTCCCTGAGATCACCATGCCGTAGAGGCCGAAAACGCCTACCACGATGAAAAATAATTTTTTACGCCAGTTTTTCTGGATTATCGAGACAATGATTGCCACTACCCCCGAGTAGGCCTGGTTTCCTCCAAACTGCCCGGCATCGCTCATGAATGAAAAGGCCCTGAGTTTACCGAATAAGATATGGGTCTGGGCATTACCATCATCAAGCCACATCTTTTCAAAGCGGTCGATGCCAATATTGAGCTGTACGATCCCCTTCAGCGCGCCCAGGATCGTGAAGATTCCCCAGATATAGAGGACAACATCCAGTTTCCTGTTAGAATCAATAAATATCAGGGTTAACGGGACAAGCAGCAGCATATACATGGAGATTCCCCTTCCTGAAAACCAGGCTGCAAGGCTCCTTGCTTCGGGATTCACCACTTCGAACAGGGAATAGAAAAACCAGACGATCGCCAACCAGGTTATATCCTTATTGGCTGGCTTCCAGTCAATCTTTTCATTAAACTTGTTGAAAATAAATGCAATATAGGTTAATATCAGGATCCCGTCCATGGCAAGGCCGACCTGTACACCGCGGAGGTATCGGGCAGCGCCAAGTAAAATGAAGGCAAAAACAACCGCGGTATAGAATCCTAAGATCGGAAAGCAAAAGAAATAGTAGAGGTAGAGGGCAATAAATGGCAGGAAAACGAGGCCCAATCCACCGATGATTCCCAATTTGCTGATCAGCAATGCCGATATCGCGGCAATACAGAGCAGGAAGAGGATAAACCTGGGGTTTGCCATCTTATTGGATCCGGTTGCGGTTTCAAATGGATTGAATGGATCTGGCATAAAAATTATTGGGAATTGACGGGTTTACCTGCGGGTTGACACCTCATGAACGGTGATGAACCATGTTTTTCAGTTTTGCATACATCTCCTTGTAAAAATCTATCCCAGCGGTGAACACGACCCGCTGTTCCAGTTTAAGCTCCCTGTCGAGGAAACGATACCCCACCCAAACCCCGATCGCCGTAAATATGATCGATGCGACTGCAACCATGGGCAGCGATTTAAAGATAAAGATAGCAACCAGGTCGCCGATTACGTTGGCAACCACCATGATCAGAACCTTGATGAAATTCCTGTCAGGCCTGTTGATGCTGTCGAGACCGATACCGGTCATGCGGTCAACCGGCAACAACAATCCATAAAGAGAAAAGATCCTGACAATATTTACCGTATTTACGCCTGTCACCGGGTCGGTCCCCATGTATTGGTGACCCCCGAGGATAAGCACGAAAAATCCGGCAAAGACGAAGGTCATCAGGCTGATAAAGATAAACAGGTAGGTCATGGCGCCCGAGTAGGCATAAAAAACTGATTTTACCTCTTCGATTTTACCCTGCATACTGGCTTTTGACATTTTAGGGAAGGCAGTGGCGACGAAACTTCGTAATGGGATCTGCTGGATTTCCGTGAGTTTCATGGGGATACTGTAAAGCGCAACGGCGGCAGTACCAAGGGGGCTCAGGCTGATGATCAGCGTGTCGGCGCTGCGGAGAAGGTTGGTCCCGATCAGGGTAAAGGTGGTGTATTTCCCGAAATCCAGCAGGATCTTGTTTGTTTTCCGGGTTGCCTTCCGGATGTGCCGTAATCCGTCCCAGCCATTGATCATACAGATCACCGAGGTGAACAGCGTTATGAGCAGCTGTGCCCAGATCAGCTGCAGGAGCGTCATTCTGAAGAAGAGGTAGTTGACCAGCAGGACGATGAAGAACCCGCCGCTTATCAAGGATTTTACCATCAGCATCTTGCCGAATTTCAGGTCGGCCTGCATGATTACCAGCGCTGTGTTAAAAGGAAGGTTTACAAAGGCAAGCAGGGGATACCAGGTGAAAAAGAGTTCATACCCGGCATGTTTGATAGGCCCGGGGAACAGCAGGTGGCAGGCTACCAGGATCACGGTAATAAAGATGGTGGCAATGAGCCCGATGAGCCCGTTCGAACCCTCAAACTTCAGCCTGTCCTCATTTGCCACCCCTGAAAGGTACCGGATTATGGCGGTATTGGTGATGCCAAACCGGAACATCTCGATAAAGGTACCGGAAGAGATATACAGGACCCACTGACCAAAAACATCAACAGGGAAAGTTCGCGCCATCAGGGCAAAACCGGCAAATCCGAAAAAAGCGATGGCGACATTCCCTGCCAGCGACAGAAAGTTTGCTTCACGTGTTATTTTCCGCAGAGGGATTTTCATTCAGGTTGGGTCTAAGGTATCTGTCGTGCAAAAAATTGAAGCCTGACAAGGTTTTTTGCGATCCGGCGTAACCGGCTGCGCTTTTTGGGAAGATCCCCGAGTATTGTTTCAATGGCCTGTAATTCAACACCATTTACCAGAATTACAGGTTCCTGGGAGGTGATCTTTTTAATGTTTTCAAGCGCCCCCTGGTCGGCCTGAGACCAGACACGGTTGGCCCTGGCAACGAGTACGGCCAGGTTGGCGTTTGAAATCAGCTTTGGGGGGAAGGAATAATAGAGTACCGGTGGTATCTCAATGATAACAAAATCGGGGCTGATTCCCGGTGAAAGGCCGCTGTTTTCAAGCAGGTCCCTGAAGGTCTCCACGGAATAGTATTCAGGATCAATCTGAAACTGAACATATTCATCACTGTCAAGATAATGTTCCGGATTTTGAAGGAATGGACTGAAGGGATCAACCATGGTATCATGATATCCAAACAGTTTATTGATAAACCGGAACCGGCGTGCCGGCCGGCTGAACCCCGGCGTTGCATGGGGAGTTGCAGGATAGCCGATCTGGCTGCTCTCTGCCAGCTGGAGTGACTCGCGTGAGAAATTCAGGTATAAAACGCTCTTCCCCTGCTTTTTCAATTTCCATGCGATATTTCCTGCGGTAACAGTTTTCCCTTCAATATTGAGAGAGCTGATAAACAGGATGGTACGGGGTTCTCTTTCACCTGATGTTGCCTGTGTGAGCAGTTCGATCTGCTGAATGGCTATTTCCAGGAGCCGGTTCGTAACGAAAGGGAAGTTAAGGGAACCTGTTTGAATGTAGATTTTGGGGAAGATGCCAATGGTTTTCAACCCGATGATTTTGGCAGCCTTATCGGCATCCTTCAGGGTTTCATCAAAGTATTCCATGGCCAGGATGGTACAAAAAACGATCATAAAACCAACCAGGGCCGCGACGATGATAAGGATTTTCCGTTTGGTCGGGTTAGGTGAAAGCGGAAAAAACGGAGGATCAACCGCTTTTATGGAGGATGACAATTCGGCGTCCTGTAGCTTTAATTTTGCCAGGTTCAACCCGTGAAGTATCTCAAGAAATTCCTGCTCGGAAACCGAGATCTCGCGCTCAATCCGCTTAATGTTTGCTCCTGCAGGGGCATAAATGGCATATTGCTTCTGAAATTCCTTGATCCGCTCTCCCAACACCTCCATGCCCGCCTTGGTATCTTCATAATCAATGACATTGTTGATCCAATCGTTGAGCAAGGTACTGACAGGCAATCCACTGGTGGTGTTCCCGAAACCGTACAATTCGTTTACGGCTATGCGGATTTCCTCTTTGAGTTTCCCGGAGATGCGCTTGAGATTTGCCAGCTGCGTATTATCGGCATTTTTACCTGTACTGGCAAGTTCTGCTGTCGCCAGTTTGGCGTTGACATCACTGAGTTGGTTGCGTTTGTCAATAATCACCGAGCTCTTAAGCTGTATTTGTTTCTGGACCCCCAGCTTTTCTTCGATACGGCCAATGGCAGCTTTGATACCCGCAAGTTTGATCCTTTTGTTGTTGTAATCAACATCGAGGTCCTCTTTCACGACAGCAACAGCCTTGCTTTGTTCATAATAGTTGATGATGTTGTTGTCTTCGTTGAATTTCAACAATTTGTCCTCACCGACCTTCAACCTTGCGGCAGCTTGCTTCAGCTGGTATTCAAAATATTTGACTACGGCATCCGACCTGTTTTCCTTGATCTTTTTATAATTTTCAATACAAACCGCTGTCAGCATTGCCAATGTCTGCTGGCAGATGCCAGGGTCGTCAGAATCGAATTTTAATTTAACAAGATCACTGCTGGCAATGCGCTGGACATTGACGGCGGAGATTGCTTTAATTGAATAATGAGGGTCTTCAAAGTTCAGCAGGCTATAGATGAAATTTGTGTCATTGCCTACCATGTAGGCTTCCAGGTTTTTTACCGTTAATTCATAGGCTTCCGGATTGATCGAAGGAGGCACGGTTTTATAATTTTCTGCAGAGTTAAGGTCTGCAAATGAAAAGGAGGATGTTCCTGAAACGGTGTCAGCAGTCCTGGCCGTATCGGCGGCATTCGCTTCAAGGCTGTCGGCACCGGCATCCCCCAGGCGGATAACCTGCCCGATGGAGATGTTGTTTTCATCAATGTCATTCATCGCTATTAACTGCTCCGTCGAGATCCCGTATTGTCTTGATATCGAATAGACTGTCTCATTTGCCCTGACCACATGAGTCAAAGGACCGGATTTTTGCTTCAGTTTGGGCGCAGGAGCGGCATTAGGTTTAACAGGCTGCGTTTTGCGGTTGTCCTTTAGGGTCTGGTGGTTGAATTTTGACACCAGCAATCTTACATACCCGGGGGTGATTTTTTTTAACTTTTCAAACGATGCAGCCGAAATATACCGTGGATCAGGTGCCGGAAGCATCAGGTGCTGTGCTAACAGCCTGATTGCCACTTCCTGCTGGGTTTCCCGGGAATTAATGACATTGATGAGGTTATCAAAGGCGGTATTGTTTGCAAAGAAGCTGAACGACTTATCCATTTCGACAGTCGATCCCGATGCGATCCCTGTATAGAGGGTGGTTTCCGACGAATAGGTATAGGAGGGTTTTCTTGTCAGCACGGTAACCAGACCTGCGAGCAGGATGGGCGTGAACAGCAGCAGTACCAGATGTTTCCTAAGCAGTTTTAATATGTCACTTACCTTCATCAGCCGCAGTTATTGAGAATTAAGGTGAAATTGCATTCCCACGATCTCCTCCAGCACCATGTAGGTGGTGAGAAAATCCATGCGTGCCGATTCATAGTCGGCCTCTGCCTTGGCAACGATATCGGTGATCCTGGCATATTCGGTAACGGAAACCACGCCATTTGCAAATTCCTTTTCCACCATCTGCAGGTTGATCTTGCCGGTCTCAAGCGACTTTGACTTGATACGAAGCAGGCGTTGTTTCAGGATCAGGTCGTTGTATTGGCGGATGACCAGTTGCCGGGTTTCATCACGCTGTACGCCAGCCATCTGTTCAGCCTGCTCGATCTCCGTTTTTGCCAGTTTTATCTGGTTTTTGCGTCCGACAATCGTATTGATCGGCATATTCAGATAAAGCGCAGTGCTGTACTTGGTTTCGTTACGCGAGGTGGCAATGGTAGAAGGGGTGGTACCGCCTGATGAATTGTTCATCGAGTAATCGTAAAGATTTCCATACCCGACATTTGCCTGTATCCCTATATTCCTGGTCCAGTCAAGCTGGCTGGCTTTTAACTTGCAGTAATTCACAACAATCTGGAGATTCCTGAATTGAATATAATGGTTGGTGGCCAGCGCCGAATCCTGTAAAACATGCAACGGCGGAATTTTAGTGGCAATATCCTCTCTTAAGGGATCAAACCGTTTATCGGCCTGGGCAGAAACAGTAAAATAATTGCCCAAAAACCATAGCATCACGACAGGAAAAATCAAAATTCTTCTCATAGCACAGCAAATATACTGATATTTTGAGGTAATAATCTTCCTTTCTGCTTCAATTAACCGTAATCAGGTTTCCGAAACCAGTTTCTTCAGTTTATCCATCAGTGTTGGTTTGAATTTTCCCCGACCTGGTATTTGCCTCAATGAAGAATTCAAGTCATCAGGATGGCAATTTTCAATCCCCCCGGATTCAGGGATAATTTCGGGCGAACTTACGAAGTGTCCACCTAAAGGAACAAATACCCGCATTTGACCCAGGTCAGACCGAATCTTTTTGGAACAGGGCTTTAGCCGTCCGCAAAATCAGTCTCAGGTCATAGAAAAATGAATATTTATCGCCGGTAAAGTGATCAGCATACTCATTGTCAAGATGTTTACGTTCCTCTTCCGACATTACCCCGCCTTTTCCCCTTAATTCCACCTGCCATAACCCGGTTATGCCTGCAGGAGCAAGGAACCGTTTTGAAAGAGAATCGGTAGTGAGCACTTCCGCTTCGTAAACGGGCAGGGGCCTGTTCCCGACAATCGACATATCGCCTTTCAGCACATTGATGAGCTGGGGCAATTCATCAATACTGGTATTCCTGATGAATTTCCCGACTTTCGTGACCCTGGGATCCTTTGATATTTTTTTAAACGTGGCCTTTTTCTTTGAGATCTCGTTGGTCTGGAAATTTTGCCAGAAATTACAAATAGTTCCTTTATCGACATGCATGATCGTCGAACAGGGTTGATCTTCAGGTAAATCGGCACAGATAGGACAGGGGATGGCGAAATCAATCTCGTAGGGATGTGTTTTTGCAAAATCCGATTTGGTGATGGCAATTTCATAATATTGCTTGCAATACCAGTCTTTGCAGATATCGGTATCTCCCTTATGCAGCATTTCCGAACATGAGTAGCCCAGACGGGCACATTCAGGGCAGGTTCCTGAAAAATCGATGCCGGCAGGGTTGCGGGTGGCCGTATACTGGTTTTTCTCTTTTGCCAGGTTGTCAAGCATCGCGGCAGCCCCTGTGCGCATGGAACGCAATTTGTAAAAGTCAAAGGGTTCCCTGCCGACCCGTTTCGAAATATAGTAAACCTTCCCTTTTGACTCCAGGCGGATAGCCGCACAGATAATCAACAATATGGGTGAAAGAAGCAACAGTGCCGAAGATGCCGCAACAATATCAAATATCCGTTTCGACAAAGGCATCTTGTATTTCAGTTCAGGGGTGTGCTTCTCGGCAAGACCCCCTGACTTTTTCCGGAAATTATGCAGGAATTCAACCCTGCCTACAATTTCATGGGCAAAGGGATGAGGGGCCACATAATAGTCGTCGATTCTTAACCTTAGCGCCTTCAGGAAATTTTCCCTGTTAAATTCAAAGGCAACCATGATAAAGGCCACGTGATCAAGCCCGGGAATCGCGCTCAGCATGTCAAAGATCTCAAAGGCTGACCCCCCTGCCACCTCGCTTTCACAAAGGATGGCATCGGGTTTCTTCCCGGAATTGAGGTAATTGATCGCGGCCAATGCATTGGGCAGAACCTCAACCGATAGCCTCTCACTCCCGGTTATCCCGGCAATAATACCGGCCGAAACTCCAATATAGACAATGGATAATTTATTTTCCATATTTGCTTTACCATTTTACAGCATAATGAATAGGATCAAGGTTTTTCTTGATCAGTTCCGTGAGCTCAACAGGACTGAATGGCTTGGCAAGGAAATCCTGGGCGCCAAGCTGATAGCACTTTACCCGGTCCTCGCTTTTTTCGCCATTCCCCGAAAGCATCACAATGGGCGTGTGTTTGGTAAAGCCACGCTGACGCACCTTTTCAACAAAGGTGTAACCATCCATCGGTTTCATCTGGATGTCGCAGATGATCAGGTCAGGCAAATGACCCTCCAGCCATTCAAGCGCCTCCTCCCCGTCTTTTTTGGCAACGACATCATAATTTTTGGAAAGAAAATTCTCAAGGAGCAAACGGATCGTTTGCTCGTCATCAATGATCAGGATCTCATGCCTTTGCATAGTAAACTATTTTAACTGATAATATTTAAGTTGCATTATAAATTGCTGATATGTATATGTTTGTGATTTTTACTGCAGGCCGAATGCTAAAAAAAATCTTTCTTTACTGGATGCAATTTACAACTTTTTTACATGATTGGTAGTAAAAAAATGTAGATTTTCCTGCTCTCAGATCATAAACATCAGATATTCATGTTATTTATAGCTAATATTGATTAGGTAAATTAGGGTACCAGCATAACAAGGCTTAACGTAGCATTTTTTTTCATGGTGCGTTTTTCCCAAATTGGGAAATGCGACAGCTAACCTGGTTGCCAAAAAGAGGTTATCGTTTTTAATGATTATAATATCAATGATATAGTCTCATTTATGATGCAAGAATATTCACTATTCATGAAGAAATTTGGAAAATGGCGTAACTTCGCATTTTAAATTATCAGACTATGCCTTTAAAATGTGGAATAATCGGACTTTCCGGATCGGGAAAGACCACCTTGTTTAATTGTATTTCCAATAACCGCGCGGAGACGCATGCGGCTGCCTTTGCAGGACAAAAATCAAACCTGGGGGTTATGAATGTCCCGGATGCCCGGCTCCAGGCTATTGATAAGATTATCAAATCGGTAAGGGTTCTCCAGACGACGATTGAAATGGTGGATATCCCGGGTTTGTCGAAGGGCGGAAGCCAGACCGAAGGCAATAAATTTCTTTCTGATATCCGCAACGTGGATGCCCTGATCCACGTTATCCGGTGCTTTGACGACCCGCAGATGCCCCATCTCGAAGGCTCCATCAATGCTGTCAGGG
Organism: Bacteroidota bacterium; assembly: GCA_037133475.1. Classification (GTDB taxonomy): domain Bacteria; phylum Bacteroidota; class Bacteroidia; order Bacteroidales; family FEN-979; genus CAIVAT01. The sequence continues at coordinate 21,943 of JBAXOB010000008.1, read as the reverse complement.
ACCGTGAAATTGTCGACCTTGAGCTACAGATCAAGGACCTGGAATCGGTTGAGAAAAAGATCGGCAAGATGGAAAAGATGGCGAAAGCCGGTGATAAGGATGCAAGGCATGGCCTTGACATACTTCACATCATGAAAACGCATCTCGAATCTTTCGAATCGGCCCGTACTGCCCCGATTTCAGCCGATGACCGGCGTTTTACCGACGACATGTCCCTGTTAAGCGACAAGCCTGTGATGTACGTATGCAACGTGGACGACGCTTCGGCGATGAACGGGAATGATTATTCGGCCAGGTTTATCGAATCGGTAAAGGACCAGGATGCCGAAGTGCTGGTCATTGCTGCAAAAATGGAGGCTGAAATTGCGGAACTCGACACCGAGGAGGATCGCCTCATCTTCCTGTCCGATGCAGGATTAACCGAACCCGGCGTCAACAGGCTGGTTCGTGTTGCCTTTCACCTGCTTGACCTGCAGTGCTTCTTTACTGCCGGTCCCAAAGAGGTACGCGCCTGGACCATTAAAAAGGGGATGACGGCCCCCCAGGCGGCCGGCGTGATCCACAGCGACCTGGAACGCGGGTTTATCAGGGCTGAAGTCATGAAATATGATGATTTCATGAAATTCGGATCGGAACATGCCTGCAAGGAGAATGGCAAGCTGATGATCGAAGGGAAAAATTATGTGGTTGGCGACGGGGATATCCTGCATATCAGGTTTAACGTCTGAGAACCCGGGCATTGTTATCCATGAGCATTGAAATTCCAAAACCGGTGGAAAATATTGAAGAAGTTTTAGCCAAAACCGTTTTTTCGAGAGAGGATCTTCTCTTCCTGCTGAATGCCAGGGATCAGTACCGGTTGAAGTTATTTGAGAAGGCGAAAGAGGTCAAGTCCGCAGTTGTCGGCCGCAAGGTCTATTTCAGGGGGTTGATCGAATATTCGAATTTCTGCAATAAAAACTGCTTTTACTGCGGGATACGCGCCGGCAACAGCCGTTATGCGCGATACCAGATGAACGATGACGAGGTGATGGAAGCCGTCAGGTATGCCTATGAAAACGACTATGCATCCGTTGTCATCCAGTCGGGTGAACGCACCAATAAAGCCTTTGTTTCGAAGGTTGAATCGCTGCTGAAACGGATAGGTGAACTGACACAGGATAAAATCCATGTCACCCTGTCGCTTGGGGAGCAGTCGGAGGAGACCTACCGCCGCTGGTTCGATGCCGGTGCGCACCGCTACCTGCTGCGGATCGAGGTATCAAACCCCGGCCTGTATGTGAAACTCCATCCTGCCAACCTGCGCCATGATTACCAACGCAGACTGGAGGCATTAAAGACCCTTAGGAGGGTAGGTTACCAGGTAGGTACCGGCGTGATGATCGGGCTGCCCTTTCAAACCCTTGACGACCTGGCCGATGACCTGCTCTTTTTCCGTGAATTCGATATCGATATGGCGGGTATGGGGCCCTATATAGAACATGTCGACACTCCGCTCTACCAATATCGCGAAAACCTGCTTCCCCTGAAGGAGCGATTTGATCTCTCCCTGAAAATGGTTGCCATCCTCCGCATCATGATGAAGGATATCAACATTGCGGCCACCACCGCCATGCAGACCATCGACCCCCAGGGTCGCGAAAAGGCGCTGATGGTCGGCGCCAATGTGATCATGCCTAACCTGACTCCTGTAAAATACCGCCAGGATTACCTCCTGTATGAAAACAAACCCTGTCTCGACGAGGAGGCCGAGGAGTGCAAAAGCTGCCTGGAAGCCCGTATCCACATGGCCGGCGATATCATCGGCTATGGCGAATGGGGCGATTCAAAACATCATTCGGCCAGGAACAGTTGAGACCGGTTGCATTCATTTAATGTAAAAAGCAGCGGGGCTGCCTATGAAGGAGGCAGCCCCGCTGCTTTTTATCAGGAAGAGGTAAAAAACCTATTCCTTGCCAGTTTACTTGGAACCGATGGGTAAAAGGTAACAAAGACCCAGGTTGAGCCCAGCGTAAGCATTATGCGAAGCATTGTAATTTCCCGTGTAATCCTTGATCCGGAAGTCGGTGGCATTAATGTCGGTTAACCCGTAGGCCATGGTCACGCCGACATTCAGCAACAGGTGCTTCACGATGATGATATCAACCCCCACATCCAAACGGGCCATGATATCCATCGAATTGTAACGGGATTTAACATCATCGGCGCCGGCATTGAACTTCACGAGTGATACTGTCTTAACCGTATCGTTTACATAGGCGGTACCATTTTTCGTATAGGTTTGGGTTGCCGATGTCAGGAAGCTAAACTGGGGGCCGACAGCCAGGTAAAATTTGGTCATTGCACCGCCGGTCCTGTATTTAAAGAGCAGGGGGATCTGCATGTAGTTCATCTTAATGCTCCTGGCATAAAGGTCATTGTTTCCATTGGTGCCGTGTGATTTGTCATTGTAGTCCTGACCGAGCGTTGCAACACCTATTTCAACCTTCAGACCTAAATGGTTGTTGAAATCAAAGCCGATGTTAATATTTCCCGCACCCTTCGCGGATGTCATTTTTTCATCGAAAAGAAAGGGGATTCCGTAGTTGTTCTGGTGGATGGTATAAGGACTCAGTATGGTACCCCCGACTCCGAAATAGAGTTGTTTCTGCGACATCAGCGGGCCTGCAGCAAAAAGAAGGGCGAAAAGGATAAAGGATAAGGTTTTTTTCATAGGACGTTTCGGTTTTGTTGTTTTTTTGCAAACTTAGGAAAATTTTGAAAATAAATTGATATCTGCCGGCATAACCGCTTCAGTTTTATCAGGCGGGCAAACCCTTACCGGGATGGCTGAAACTGGACCCGGGCAGTGCCCGGCAATGAACAGGTCCTGCCGTTAATCAAGGCGTTTGAGTGAAAGGGTCATCCCGATTACAGGGTTATCCAGGTGTATAATGGCGGGAAACCCCTGATGATAATGCTGGCAGGAGATGATCACCGGATCGAGCAGCGTGGATTTTGCCGATTGGCTGAGGAGTGTATCTCCTTTGTTCGAACAGGTTTGCCATATTTTAAACTTGCCCGCCCTCCCGGAATATACGAGGTGTTGCGTGGTCTCCTGATGATAAAGTTTGCAGGTGGTTAAGGTATCTACACCCGCCAGTATCCTGAAATCGGAGATGAAAATCGTGGTTAAAATCTTTTTGTTCAAGGGGCCGAAACAGGAGATTACCCTGCTGCTGTCGGCGCTTATTCCAAGGTCGAAATAGGTAATGCCGATTTCGCTGGCAAACACGACCCTGCATGCATGCAAGCCCATCGGTTTAATCAGGAGCAAACCTGTGAGGTGATGTTTCTTGATGTCCATGGTTGCCTTGAAGAGAAGGCTCCTCCCGGATGAATCGAAAAAAAGGGGAGCAGGGTGCCGGAAGGTTGTCAACGACTTGTCACGTACCAGGCCGGGGGGCTTCAGCGGCACACAAGCAGTGGCAAGCACGGCGAGGAGCAGGCTAAGGAAGCAGGAACATCTCATCGCCTACAGGTTGATTGGTTTTCCGGTCTGTGAAATTGATCCTGGTGCAATCGCCGCCGGGTTCGTTCAATTCGATATGGTTTACCGAATAATCCTTACGGTCGAACCAGATCACGATTTCGGAGAGCGATTCCCTGGTACCGGCCGAAAACGGTTTGAGCCGTATGATCCACGACCCGGCAGTTTCAAAGCAGCCGAACCGGAAGTTCTTATCATCGCTGAGCAGGGTGCCCCTGATACTACCCAGGATGATCCTGTTGACCTCCCTGAAAACCTTGTTTGACTGTATACTGAACTGGCTCACCTTGCCGTCGTCCCTGACTGAAATCTGGTCGTCCTTGATAATAATCAGGTAGGCGTAAGGTTGCACATACTCCCAACGCAGTTTCCTTTCGCGCTTAAAATAAAACCTACCCTTAGAAACGATCTTCTCTTTGATCATGCTCATCTGCTTCTCCTGCACAAAATCGCTCGAGATGGTAATGGTTTTTTCAGCAGCCTCCCTGATCCCGGCTTTCACAACTTCAAGTGCAGCTGCCGTAACCGGCTTGCCCTGTGCCATTGCAGGAAAGGGTTGGGTAATCATCGCCATTGCCGCCAAAAGAGCGGTAATACAGCCTCGTGTAATCTTAGCCATAACCCGTTGGAGCGGATTTTGTAGTCGGGGATTTGTATTACTGAACATAGGCCTCCAGGTTTAGCAATTTATCCAGGGCGACCGGTTCATATCCTGCATCCCTGATCGCTGTAATGAGCCCTTCCAGATGATCTCCGGAAAAGGTGGTGTGGTCATGCAACAGGATGATGCTGCCCGGCTTCAGTTTACGAAGGATCCTGCGCTGAATTTTCTGCGGATCGCTCCCGAGGGTATCAAATGACCGGATATTCCAGCAAATGGCCTGCCAGTGCGTTTTCCGCAATACCCGGTGCAGGGTCGGGTTGATGATCCCAAACGGGGGACGGAAAAAAACGGGAATGGCCCCCGTTACCCTTGCAATCACCTGGTCGGTTTCCTGGAGCTCCTGGAGGATCCTGCCGGCGCTGTAAAAACCGAACCCGTTGGCATGGCTGAACGAATGATTGCCGATCAGGTGGCCGGCCGCATGGATTTGTCGGGCAACTTCTTCATTTGCCTCCACCTTCCTGCCGATACAGAAAAAAGTTGCCGGGACACCTCTTCTTTTCAGGATATCCAGGATTAACGGGGTTTTTACAACATCCGGACCGTCATCAAAGGTAAGTGCGACAAACTTGTCCCTTCCCGTCGCATGGCAAATCACGGGATGAAAAAACTGCGAACAGGGAAAAAACACCATCACGAGGGAGATCGCAGCATACAATACAATCAGGGATAATGCAACGATTGTCAGTATATTGCCTGAAAACGAGAGGAAAAGGTCCGGCAGGAGGAGCTGCGTGAGGATGATTCCCAGTAACAGGATGAAATATATGAGGGTTAGCCGGCTGAACAACACCATTTATAGTTGGCTTAGAAGGATAAATGCGTGGTTGTTTTCGCGGAAATGGTTGTATATCAGGATATGCCGGAGATGGTCTGGCGGGTGGTTTATGCGGGTTGCTTCGGGAACTGTCCGGGTTTTCAGGATCATGGAGGCAAGCCACACGGCAAAGGCCGTAGCCGTAGGATACTCACCGCAGAGATGTTTGAAGAAGGCAAGCGGCGTGTTGGGAAAATCGGTTTCTATCAGATCATGGTACACCAGGTCGGAACGGGGATCGCCGTTCAATCCTGCCAATACCAGGTCAATATTGCCGGGCAGCAGTTCATGCCGGGCCAGGAATTCATGGAGCCGCAGGCTGATCTCCCTGTTCGTGGCAGGTTTCAGAAAGGTGGTAACACCCCTGAGTTCTGCATAGGTGTGGGCTCTTTGCTCATTTTCAAGGAAAACAAAGGAGGCACCCTCCCCGGCGATGGTACCGCGCTGATGATCATCAAGCAGGTTAAGCGTGCTGATTGGCTTTTGTTTCCAGAAACCAAGCCGCGACATGATTTCGAACGAGCCGGAGGTCAGTTCATCGGCGCCTCCAGCCAGTGCGTTGGAAATTTCACCCAGCTGCATCTGCGTGATGGCGTCGGTCAGGGCGCTTTCGAATGAGATGCCGCGGTGCACATAGGTGAAATTATAGTTATGGCACCTGAGCTGAAGGGCAATCTGCCCTGCCACGGTGTTATGGGTACTCTGTATAAAGGAGGTGGGCGTAAGGAATTCCTCCCTGTTTTTGATCATGGAAGTCAGAAACTTTTCGGTATCCTCAAGGCATCCGAGCCCGGTTCCGGTGATGATCGCATCGGGACTGACCTGATTTTGTTGGGTATTGTCCGGGCCGGCTCCTGCGTCATTCATGCATAGCCTGGCAGCGGCAATCCCCATCTTGATGATCCTGCCCATCCTGCGGAGCTGCTCGGCAGGTATAAATGCCTTGTAATCGGGATCGATGCACTTCATCCGGTTGGTTTCATAGCAGCGGGGGGTGTCCAAAAATGCGGATGCGGGGGCAAGCCCTTCCCTGCTAATGGCTGTTTCCTGCGGTGAAACATTTCCCAAACCGTTGATAAAGATCCTGATCATGGGTTATTTTGAGCTTTTATCCTGGTTGTTTGACGACAGGATGATGGATGAGTTGTTGCCGCCAAATCCAAATGAATTGGACATGACATGGGTGATTGTTCCACGCTGGGCGAGGGCACCTCCCGTTTCACCGATGCTGACCGGCCGGATGTGCAACTCTTTCATGGGATCAGCAAAATTCAGGTTCGGGAAGATCACCTGGCGGTTTATCGCCAGGATCGAAATAACGGCCTCCACGGCGCCGGCGGCACCCAGCGTATGGCCGGTATATCCCTTGGTTGAACTGAAGGGCGGAGGCTGTACCCCGAAAATCCGCTCCAGGGCTACTCCTTCCGAAAGATCATTATTGATCGTTCCAGTACCGTGAACATTGATATAATCAATCTTCCCAGGGGTAAGACCACTCATCTTCAATGCCTTTGCCATCGCCAGGAAGGCGCCGGTGCCGTCGGGCGAAGAGGCGGTTTGATGAAAAGCGTCGTTGGCATTGCCATAGCCGGAAACTTCGGCAAAAATGAATTTATTTTCCTTCTGAACAATCTCTTCCGACTCCAGCACCAGGTAGGCAGCACCTTCACCGAGGGTAAGGCCCGCCCGGTTTTCATCGAAGGGATGGCAACCGGTCTTATCCAGGATCATCAGGGTATTGAACCCATTCAGGGTGAATGCTGTCACCGAATCGGTTCCGCCGGCAATCACCCTGTCGAGTTGCCCCGATTTGATGAGGTTTGCACCTAACATAACAGCGTTCACCGATGAGGAGCATGCCGTGCTGATGGTGGTAACATAGCCGCTGATGCCCAGGTAACCGGCAATCCGCTCGGTACTGTCGCCACAATCGTGGTTTACGACATTTCTCAACCGCCCTTTTGCCGGGTTATCAAGGAAATCAGCATAGAAATTCTCGCTACGGTCCATTCCGCCTACCGTTGTGGCGGAAATTAACCCTGTTTTGTACTGGTTTACCTCGCCGATGCCTGCGGAATCAATTGCTTCCCTAGCCGCCTTCATGCCGAGCAGGGTGGTCCGGGTGAGCGGTCTATTCCCCGCATGCCCTGTCAATTCAAGTAATTCCTGCGTGGATTTCTTAACCTCCGCCATGGGAATGACACCTTTGTGGATAGTCTTTAACAGGGTAATCTCTCCGATACCACTCCTGCAAGCAAGCAGCGAATCGAAGGTCTCAGCAACGTTGTTGCCGATGGCGCAGATGATTCCGATCCCGGTTATATAAACCCGTTTTGACATTATTCCCTATATCGATTGAACGGCAAAAGTAGCAGTTTAAATCAATTCGCCGGGAGGGAGGATCAAGTTTTTGTCATTTCAACAGGAAAATGAAGATAAAGCAGGTCTATCCTGCACATAATCAAGGGTATCGTACACAAACTATATTGCCTGGACGAGGATAAAGGCGTGGTTGATATTGCGGTAGTGGTTATAAATCAGGATATTTTTCATTTTTTGGGGAGAGACCTTGTTCAGGTGCAGGATGCCGGGATAAACCTGGTGTTTCAGTATGCCGGCAGCGGTATAAAGCGCAAAACCTGTGGCGGTATGATATTCCCCGCAAAGGTGCTTATACCATGCCTGTGGTTTGCCGGGGAAACAGGTTTCCGCAAACTGCGTATAGACCTTATCCTGGTGGCAATCGCCGTTAAGCCCTAGGATGACGATATCAACATCTGCGGGTGTAAGGTTGTTCCTTTCAAGAAAAATGGCTGTTTCGTGGCCGGTATGCAAGGAACCGTCAAGATTGATGCAGGTTTTTACATCTTTCAGCATCGCATAAGTGGATTCACCTTTTGCAGTACCCAGTACAAAAAAAGCGGCGCCTTCACCCGGCAGGGCGCCGGGAGTCGGGTTTGCGAGAAGGTTCATGTTACAAACCGGCGACATTTTCCATTGACCCGTGCGCCGGGTGATGAGCAGGTGATTTTGCGTCATCTCATCGATACCCCCGACCAGTACATCGCCGGCATCCTGTTCTTCCAGCAGCATCATGCCATCCAGCAGGGCGCTTTCAAACGAAAAAGTGCGGTGAACATAGGTTGAATTGTAATGGTGACATTTCAGCTGTATGGCAACCTGTGAACTGATTGTGTTGTAGGTTGACTGTATAAAGGGGGTGGGATTGAGGAATTTTTCCTCGCGTGAAAGCTCCCCGAGGATCTTTTCGGTGTCTTCAACGCTTCCCAGGCCGGTTCCCGTTATGATGGCACCGGGCATCGTGCAGGATGATTCGGCGATACTGATCTTCGCCGCCGCTATACCCATTTTGATAAGCCGGCTCATGCGACGGGACTGAAGCGGGTCGATGTAGGTTTTATAAACAGGCTCAACACACTTCAGGAAATCGGCTGTGCAGATCAGGATTTCTGTCAGAAAGCCCTTTGACGCAGCAGTGGGTTGCGGGGAGATCAGGCCGATTCCGTTGATATAGGGCATAGGTTAACGTTCCTCCATGGTTAAATCTACGGCCTTCGTAAAGATCAGGGAGGTGTCGTTTCCGCCAAAACCAAAGGAGTTTGACATTACGGTTTGGACAGGGATCCCGGTTTGCAGCTTCTGCACCGGGGAAAAGCTCAGTTCGTGGATCCGTTCTGTAAAATTAAGGTTTGGCAATACAAGGCCATATTGCAGGCAGAAGATTGAAAAGATTGCCTCGATTGAGCCCGCTGCACTGGTGGTGTGGCCCACAAATGGCTTCGTGGAACTCACCGGGGGAATATGGCTCCCGAAAAGGTTTTCAATGGCCCGTCCTTCCGAAAGATCATTGTTATCGGTACCGGTGCCATGTGCATTGATGTAGTTGATATCGGCCGGCGACAAACCACTCATGCCGAGTGCCTGTTTCATGGCCATAAAAGCCCCGGCCCCGTCGGGGGAGGAGGCGGTCTGGTGAAAGGCTTCGCAGGAGTTTCCCCACCCGGCAATTTCGCAAATGGGTATGTTGCCGGTAGTTTTCAGGCTGTTTTCCGATTCCAGCACGAGATAGGCTGCACCCTCCCCCAGGTTGATCCCGGCGCGTTGCTGGTCGAAAGGCTTGCAGGGTTCTTTGTCAAGGATTTTCAATGCATTGAAGCCGTTCAGGTGAAACTTTGTAAGCGATTCGCAACCTCCCGTCAGCGCCCTGTCGAGGCGGCCGCTGCGGATCATGCGGGCGCCCAGCATAATGGCATTTGCCGCCGATGAGCAGGCCGTGCTGATGGTGGTCACAAAATCCCTGATGCCAAGCAGTGCCGCAATTTTCTCTGTACTGTCGGCGCAATCGTATGAATCGATATAGATGTTCCGCGAATCGTTCGTGAGGAAATCGTTGTAATAAAGTTCACAACGGTCCATGCCGCCAACGGTCGTGGCGGAGACAAGGCCCGTGGTCAACCCGCGGTGCTGATCCAGTTTTCCGTGGAGAAAGGCTTCCCGTGAAGCAATGATCCCCAGCAGGGCGGTTCTTGAATAACCCTCGGCAAGGTCCAGCCCGGCCAGGGCGAAAAGCTCTTCGTGGGTTTTGGGAACCTCGCCAACCAGCAACTCATCCTTCAGGATGGAGGAGATTTGATGAAGCCTTCCTGTTCCGGGGGATGACGTTAACAGTGAATCAAGGTTCTCTGCGATGTTATTTCCGATACATGAAATGATGCCATATCCGGTAACGAAGATCCGATGGGGCATTTGGGATCACTTTTTGTGCTCCGTGATGTATTCGGCCATGGTACGGATCGACTGGAAGATCTTCTTTCCGTCCTTGGGATCTTCGATTTTTATTCCGTAATTTTTTTCAAGCAGCACAATCAGCTCGAGCGCATCAATTGAATCAAGGCCCAGCCCCTCACCAAACAGTGAAGCGTCAGGATTGATATCTTCCGGCGAAACCTCTTCCAGGTTTAATTGCTCAATTACCTCTTTTTTTAATTTTTCTATTAATTCATCCATCTTACCGGGTCAGTTACGTATCATTAATAAACTAAGATTTTCCTCATTAAACAACCTCCTTTTAGCGACAGGCAAAGTTTCAGCATTACCGGCGCTTTCCTTTTCGACCAATATCATCAATGAATGATACTGGCTTCCCATGATCTCAACCCAGCCGCACAGGCAGGCATCAACCCGGTTGTTTTCAAACAACTCGTTCACATAGGTGAGAAGTTGTTTTCCATTGAATGATTCACTGATAAAAAACGCATTCTCACCTTTGATCCCGTTTTTTATACAAATCTCCCCGATCACAATGTTGGGAAGGGTATACACAAACACCGAAGGGCTTGGAAAATAACCTGACCGGTCTTTTATCGAATCGTTGAAGACAATGTCGGTATCAAGACTCGAACTGGAGTTGGATAAAACCACACCCACCTTCCCGGGATTATAACCTTCAATGGATCGCTCCTTAAAAACTATTTCTGCAGCAAGAAATCCCAGTTTACCGATGGAGTCCATCTTGTAAAATTTGGGATAGGTTATCTGTTCCTGCTTATAGACAGTTTTTATGAAGTCAGCAAATTTAAGAATATTTTCCTGATAAAAAACGAGCTTGTCGTTCACGATTACCCGGTTATCATGGAGATGGCAGTAGGAGGTGATTACAAGGTTCATGTTAAACTTTCTGTAAGGTTATGGCTGCATTACATCCTCCGAAACCTGAAGCGGTTTTCAGACACGCGTTTATTTGTCCGCGCGTGACCGATTTTATTACATTCAGGGGAACCGGTACTCCGATCGTATCAAACCCTGCCGACGGATAGAGTATGTTCTCCTTCAGGGAGGAGACGGAAGCTATTGATTCAATCATTCCGGCGGCACCCAGGGTGTGTCCCCAGTATCCTTTAAAGCTGTTGACGGGAACCTGGACAAGTCCTGCCAGTTCAAAGGCTTTCGATTCCATCTCATCATTGAAGGAGGTGGCGGTTCCGTGCGCCGAGATGAAACCGATCTCTTTGGGGGTGAGCGACGCCTCCTGCATCGCGAGTCCGATGGCATCAGCCAGTTCCTGGCCCGTACGCGACGGCCCGGAGATATGGTTTGCATCGTTCGTGGCAGCTGCGCCAGTTATGGTGATTCCGGGGTTCGCGCCCCTGCCGGGTACGACTGAAAGAACCATGGTCCCGCATCCCTCGCCCAGCGATAACCCTGTGCGGTTCAAATCAAACGGTTTGCAGGGGATGGGGCTGATGGCCTGGAAGGATTGAAACCCGGCAATGACAAATTCGGAGTTGATATCCCCGCCTGTCACAACCGCATGGTCATAAGCGCCCGACTTCAGAAACCGGCTGGCAGTCATCAGTGCGACAATTCCTGAAATGCAGGCATTCGAAATAATGACCGGCGGGTTGATAAAACCGAAAAACTGTTGAATGACCCGCCCGAGTTCCCATAAATACAACCTTTTATGGCTGAAGGATGACTGGTACCGTGCCTCCAGCAGGTTGATATTGCCCTTGGTGGTCGACAGTACAAGCAATGTACGAGGATCCCCGGGTATGACCGGCATTCCTGCAAGCGCCTCATGTACCGACAGGATCATGAATTTTTCAAGCCGTGTAAAACTACCAGCCGGGATATTTTTTTTAAGAAGTTCGGGGAGCGCCGAAAACCGTTTGTTCAGTTCACCGGTATCGACCAGCGAAAGCTGAACGGGGGTGGGATAAAGGTCGGGATCATCAACCAGCCTGATGCCGATGGCACCCTTTTCAATGGCTGCAACGTTTTCGGCTGTCATGAATCCAAGAGAGGAGATAATATTGTCGTTCAGAATATAAACCGGCTTCATGCCATCATCATTTAGATGCCCCATCGTTTTTTCCAGTCGTTGAAAAAAGCGGGTGCAGTGAGTAACAGTTCCCCCTCTGGGGTGAGAAATACCTGGGTAGTGGAGCCTGTGGCAGCAATGACAAGATCTTTTTTACGCAGGATTTTGTATTCAAACACGATTTTTGCTGCCTCCGCAGGAATGAAGCGGGTTTCGACAATAGCCGTATCCCCGTATGCGAGCGGACTTTTAAAGTCACAATCGATTTTGACCAGCGGGGTCATGATGTTGTGCCTGTACACATCCAGGTATCCGAGGTTGTATTTTAAGCCAAATGATTCCCTGCCATCCTCAAAATACCTGATATAGTTGCCGTGCCAGACGATGTGCATGGAGTCAACCTCAGAAAACCTGACGAGTATCTCTTTCCGGTCGGTGAGTTCCATAATCAGTTGTTCATTGGACTTTTAAATTTATGATAAATTCCGGTGATGGCGACGGTGGAAAGAAAAAAGATGAGCAGTTTCATTGCCTGCGGCGCGATTTGCATCAGGTTGCCCCCCCTCAGGAAGATGTTGTAATACCCGGTGATTGCCCAGTTAAGCGGGCTGAGCCCTGCAATGCCGCGCATTACGGGAGGCATCAGGTAGACAGGGACCCATAATCCACCCATTGCTGCAAGGATAATGACCGAGATGGAACCGAATGCGGCGGCTTGCTGGTGCGTTTTGGCAATAGTCCCGATCATCAGGCCAAACCCAACGGCAGCCATTGCAACCACGATGGTCATGACCAGCAGGACCGGGAGGTCGTTCCCCACGACAAGCATCGGCAAGCCGAAAAGGGGGAGCAGAAAAATCCCCGCCAGCAACATGGCGGCAGTTTGTACAAGACAAACGACCAGGTAAAGCCCTACCTTTCCCATCATGAGGGTCATGTAGGGCACCGGCATGGTCAGCAACCTGAAAAGGCTTCCGCCTTCCCGTTCCTGGATCAGGCTCTGGGTAAGGGGGATCACGATGAAAAACATGGCAAAAATAGTCCATGCAGGGACATTGTGCTGGGTTGAATTCGGTATCAGTTCAGCTTCACGAAACGAGGGGAATTCCTCCCTGAACCGAAGCACCTCGGGAAAAGCCTCCTTGGGAGGTTTATACATCGGCATCTGCAGCGCCATCTCCTGGTTGAAGGTTGTAAACACCCATTCGGTCTGGATCCGGTAATAGTTTTCCCTAACCGAACTGACCAGGGCATTTTTAAAGGCTTTTTTTACCGTGGGATCAAAATAGATGGTGACATTAACCGAATCCCTGAAGTGAATGCCATTCACCAGCATCGCATTTCCCATGCCAAACCCGGCAAGGGTTTTGGCAACCGAAAGCCGCACATTGGCCCGCATTGTCCGCGTGGCACCTTTGGGAACCACGATGGCAATCATGTAATCGCCCCTCCTGACAGCCTCCTTTGCCGCAGAAGCAGTAAGGGGAAGATGGTTCAGACTATCGGTCACCATAAATGACCCGGAAGAGCTGAATCCCCTTTTGATTTTCACTCCCAGGCTGTCCTGGTCATTGTCAACAAACAGGACCTTTACGGTCGGGTCCTTGCTGATCGAATTCCAGCCTGTCTCCTGCATCAGCGAGGAGATGACGATCAGGACGGTAGGCATGATGAACAGCATGGCCAGACCCGATTTATCCCGGATCAGGAGCAGCATCTCTTTTCGGCAGACTGAAAAATATTTCCGCATGGTCAATCCCTCATGTCTTTCCCAGTCAGATGAATAAAGACATTTTCCAGGTTTTTAAACTCAGGATGTCCTTCAAGCAACTCTTTCGGATTCCCCAGCGAGATGATGTTCCCGCGGTCGATAATGGCCACCCTGGAACACAGGTGCTCAGCCTCCTCCATGTAATGCGATGTATAGATGATGGTAACCCCTTTCCTGTTCAACTCCTTCAGGTATTCCAGGATCACCACCCGCGACTGGACATCGATGCCCACCGTGGGTTCGTCAAGGAACAGTATTTTCGGGTCATGCAGCAATCCTGCGATCAGGTTTACCCGGCGTTTCATGCCACCGGAATATTTGCTGACCAGCTTGCTGGCATGCTTCTCCAGTCCGAATTCATGCAGGTAATGGTCAATACGTTCGCGCAACAGCGAACCTGACAAACCATACATATTGCCGAAAAAGGTCAGGTTTTCTCTTCCCGTAAGGGTGGGATAGAGGGCGATATCCTGGGGGACAACACCGATGATTTGTTTGATTTTTTCAGTATGGCGGCCGATATCCAGCCCGTCGATGGTCACATTGCCTTTGGTGGCGGGGAACAAGCCGCACAGGATGGAGAGGGTCGTGGTCTTTCCGGCGCCGTTTGGGCCCAGTAAACCGAAAATCTCATTTGGGTATATGTCGAGGGAAATTGACCTGATTGCAGGTTCATCCGAGCCTTTGTATGTTTTCGTCAGTTCCCTGATCTCGATGATGGGTAGCGCGGGCATTAAAATTTTATGTGTTTAAGTTTATCATAAACCCTCTGTTCGTCGGCTGCGATCTCCAGCAGTTTTTCAGAAAGGGTGCCATAATCTTCTTCAGGCTTTGCACGGTTTTTACAATTTCTTGCTCCCATATAGGTGAATTCACGCCATTTGTTGGCTGTTTTTCCCATCATATCAGAGGCCTCCAGTAATTGCTCATGATGGTCGAAAAGTTCTCCTGCTTCCTTCAGGAAGGCGCCGTAAATGTAACGGAAACCGGCCCCCCCGGTACCGAAATCCTCGGCCATCCGCAGGATCTGTCCGAGATAAAATGAGGCCTTGTCGTTGCCGTGTTTTTTTTGCCATTTCTTCAGGTCGCGAGCCATCCAGCGCAATCCTTTCACCCCTATGAGCGGAAAAGGGATCCCTGTCATTTCATAAACAGTTTTCTTTATTCCCTTTATTATTGCAGGTTTCAAATCAACCGGGTTTTCAATGGCATGGTTTATCCAGTACATCTTGCCCTGCGGGGCGAAAGCCCCTTTTGCATAACGAACCCGCAGCAGGTCTTCATAGGATATGAGCTGGGGAAACTCCATCACCGTGTCGCTCACATGGTAGTTGTTGCCCTCCCTGCCAAAGACCACCAGGTTGTGCATGTTATAGTGCATCCGGTATTCCGGTGGAAAAAATGTCAGCTGGAAAACACCGACCTGGCATCCCGTGGGGATTCCTTTTTCAAGGTTGCGGTCAAGCATCTCCATCGCCTCCTTCGGGTCTTTGATCTTTTTAACAACGGTTGCCTCCACTCCCAGGTAATCTGTTGACCGTTTAAACACCGTATTGGGCAGGTTTCTGAAAGAGATCATGGGTGCAAACTGGATCTTCAGAAATGGGATATAGCTGAAATAAAGTCCATTTCCTATGCCGAAGGCCATAGGCTCAGAGATGTCGAGCCCGTTAAAATGAAACAGGTTTGAAGTTGCCCCGCTTTCGCAATGGCCTGCCTGCCTGTGTTGATAAGGAATAATTGTTTTCGAAGCTTCCATAAAAATAAAATTAACTAATCAACGCTGCGGAGTTGATCAATAGTAAGGTTGAATGCAGCGGCATATTTTTGCAAAGTTTTATTGCCGAGTCTTTTAAATGATGCAGGTTTGCAATGCCATTTGACCCGCCACAATGAAATGCCGGACATCATCGACAGGTTTAGCGGGTCGAGCAGGTTCTTTTCCATATAAAATACGATAGGGCTTGCTTTTCCCGACAAAACCCGCTGCCGTGCATCTTCAATCCGCTCTTTGAAAAGGTCCCAGGCCTGTTCCAGCACCACACGGTCGGCTTCTCCGTGAAAACCAACGGTTTTTTCAAACGAACCGCCCTCATTGTAGGAATAGGAGAGTTCGCGGAACTTGCCCATCTCCCCGTTTTTATATACCCTGTTTTGATTTTCTTCCATAAAATTGATCTGTTAACCCCTGGTTGTGTTTCAGCAGGCCAAGTTAGGGAAAATCCTCTTTGGTCGTATCGTAAATCACCCGCTTCTCACCTGAAAAAGCATTCAGCTGAATCTCACGAATCCACTGCCGGCTCTTTGCGCTGAAGGAAAATTTTCAATTCACCTGAGGCGATCAGCCGGTTGGAGAGGAAAACTTCACCCAGCACAATCGTGGCATCAAAGACCTGGTGCAGGATGGTAACGCGGGTGCTGATCTCCTGGCCGGCTGGCGGGAGCTCAACAATGGTAAGGTTCCTGATTCCACCTATAAATCCCAGCGGTGCGCTGCTCCCGTCACCCGCCAGCCTGGCTCCAGTGCCGGCTGCCGCCGTCTGGGCCATGTTTTCAACCAGTCCAGGTTCCCGGAATTTCCCGTTTTCACAAAAAAGGTTGTCTTCCCGGATCATGAAAGAGGTTACGATGGAGGTTTCCGTAAGTTCAACCAGTCGGTCAACCATCACCATGGGCGGTTTTTGCGGGATATTTATTGTTTCAGGTAATGCCATAGGGATCCTTTCCTGTTTTTGCTTCTCAGTTTGCCGGCGATGACAGCGAGGTCTTCATCGGGGAAAACCCATCTGCGGCCTGTCTGTCGGGCCCGCTCCCGAAGTGTTTCGTAATTGATTCCCTCCGCAAGGTAGTATACCGGCTGCAAAAGGTCATCATCCGCCCTGATCAATCCCTGCCGGATCGCTTTTTTCTGTAAAACTGTCCCGGGATAGATCCGCATACCGATATAGGGAAAAAATACTGTGTTTTCAATGTGCCTTGAGTTGTCGAAACTTTCATTGACCGAAGCTTCCGTTTCACCATACCCCCCGATGATCATAAAATGACAGAAGTAAATCCCGGCCTGGTTACAGTAATCGGAGACCCGCAGCACATCTGCAGAGCTGAATTTTTTGCCATAAAGTTTCAACGTGGCATCCGACAGGGATTCGGTGCCGAATTCAATGTGCGTCAGCCCTGCATCTGCAAATAACCTCAGGTTTTCCAACGAAAGGTTATGGGGTGAAAAATAGGCGCCCCAGCGGATCGGCAACTTCGAGGCAATGATTTTTTTTGCCAGTTTAACGTTAAAGTCATTGCTGATGTTGAATACCGAATCGGTGAAAAAGACATGGTCTATCTGGTGGCTGGCATAGAGATTCTTCAGTGTTTCAATGATTTTGCCGGGATCCTGCGTCCTGACTTTTGAACCCTCGATCAACGGGTAGGTACAATAAATACAGTGGTAGGGACACCCCCGCTTTGTCTGTATGTTGACCATCCCGGCCTTGGTCCAGTAATAGGGCAGGAGTTCAGGATCGAAGGCAAGGCCGGGGGTTTTAATAAAATGTTCGCGGGTGTTTATGCGGATCTCCTCTCCATTCCGGTATACAAGCCCCTCGATCGTCAGATCAGGCACCCCGGTATCGAGGCTGACCAGCAGGTGGAAGAGGCTTTCTTCCCCCTCACCCTGGATCCCGAAATCGGGATTATACAGGGAAAAAAGCTCCCGGGGATAGATGGAAAAGGCGGATCCGCCGATGATCAGCGGTATACCCGGTGTTTGCCTGATCATGGCGACAATCGACCGGTATCCATCGACAAAACATTCTCTTTTCAACGAGTCAACATCATCGATATTACGGAGCGACAAGGCAATGTAGTCAGGCGTGTAATCCCGGAGAAAGGTCATGAATTCGTCGCCGGTGTGCAGGTTGAAATCGAAAATTTTCACCTGGTAATCCGGCAGGTATTCGTTCAGGTAGGCAATAAGGTAAGAGATACCCAACGGGTAAACAGGGTAGGGGTGAGCATATCTGTTGGCTGAAACGAAAAGCAACTTTTTCCTGTACATGTCAGTTTTTCGTTACCCGGGCAAATTTCTTCATGCTGAAATTTCATGTCCGACAACCAGATCAGTTTTGATTGCAGCGGTTGTAAATGTACAGGTAAAAATCATCCAGTGTCCGAACGTCGGCCATCTCTTCGGCCTTCATTTTAAATCCAAAATTGTTTTCAATGATCACAAAGAGGTCGACAAAATCGAGGCTGTCGATCCCGAGATCTTTTTTCAACTCTGCGGCAGGATTAATCCTTGCTTCATCTATTTCAATTTCATCGACCAGGAGCTGGTTTAATTTCCTGATCATCTCATCTTTCTGCATCGTATGGATTACTTAACCGGTGCAAAAATAATGATTTTATCCATGCCTGTTAAAAGAAATGCAGGTTGGTAAAAAAGGTTGTAACCGGCATGAAATTAGTGGATTATAAAACTTTCCTGATGATCAGGGAGGAATTTGTACCGCCAAATCCGAACGAATTGGAGAGGAAGGTCCCGAAATCGCAGGGGATGGTTGTTGTGGCAATATTAAGTTTTTCGGAATCCTCATCCCTGTTTTCCAGGTTTATGTTGGGGGCAATGAACCCGTTGTTCATCATGAGTGTCGAATAGATCACCTCGCTGGCACCGCCCATCCACATTTCATGCCCGGTCATCGACTTGGTGCTGCTGATCAGCGGGCGCGCGCTCCCGAAGACCATATTAATGGATTTGGCTTCATTGCTGTCGCCGGCAGGTGTGGAGGTTGCATGGGCATTGATATAGGCGATTTCCGACGATGAGATGCCTGCATCCAGGATAGCTTTCTGCATGGCCCTGACAGGTCCTTCAACATTTGGCATCGAAATATGCTCGCCATTGGATGAAAACCCGTAACCGATCACCTCGCCGAAAATGTGTGCTCCCCGTTTGATGGCGGATTCATAACTTTCAATGATCACCGTTGCGGCTCCCCCGCTTGGGACCAGCCCGTCGCGATCGCGGTCGAACGGACGCGAAGCCTTTGCCGGTTCCGACTCGCGAATGGAAAAGGCATTCAAGGCATCAAAACTGGCGGTGGATTCGGGGTTGATCTCCTGGGCGCCGCCACAGATAATCATCTCCTGTAATCCCTGTTTTATCAGCAGGTACCCGATCCCGATGGCATGAGAACCACTGGCACAGGCGCCGCTGATGGTGAAATTCACTCCTTTGAGCCTGAAGATTACCGACAGGTTCATCGATACGGTCGAATTCATCGATTGAAAAATATGGCCCGACCCGATCATCATGGTATCCTTTTTCTGGCGCAGAATATCCACTGATTCGACCACAGGGACGGCCGAACTGTCGTTGCCGAAAAGGATCCCGACTTCATGCGCATCCAGGTACGATTGTTCAATCCCCGCATGCTGCAGCGCTTCGAGGGTCGAAATATAGGCATACTCCCCCTGTACGGGCAACCCGATGCGCATCCGCCGGTCAAGCACCGGTTTAAGCACAGGCCTGTCAACCATGCCGGTTAACCCCGAACGGAACCCCATCGCCTTCCTCACAGGATCAAAGACAATTCCCGATCGCCCCTCATATAATGATTTTTTGACCTCCGCGAGATTCTTCCCGATCACGGAATAGATACCCATACCCGTTATGACGACTCTGTGCATAGTTTAGTGGAAAGTTGGAAGGACAGCCTGGAAACTGTTACAAATCATCCTTCAATATTCATTCAATATTCGATATTCTTTATTCGATATTCTTTATTCGATATCCTTTATTCGATATTCTTTATTCGATATTCTTTATTCGATATTCTTTTCTAGGTATAAAGTCCGCCATTCACATTGATAACGGCCCCTGTCACATAGGAGGCCTCGGCGGAGGCAAGGAAACCGACGACCGCCGCCACCTCTTCAGGCTTGCCGAAGCGGCCTGCCGGGATCATGGCCTTAAGCTGCGTTTCGTCAAGGTCGCGGGTCATGTCGGTCCTGACATATCCGGGAGCAACGGCATTCACAGTGACGTTTTTCTTGGCGACCTCCTGTGCCAGGGCTTTGGTCGCCCCGATCATACCGGCCTTGGCGGCCGAGTAGTTGGCTTGCCCGGGCAAGCCTTTTACCCCTGAGAGCGATACAACATTGATGATCCTGCCCCACTTTTTAAGAATCATATCCTTCACCAGGTGCCGGGTGAGGTAAAGAAAACTGTGGAGGTTGGTATTGATGACATCATGCCATTCCTCATTTTTCATCCACATCACCAGTGCATCCTTGCGGATACCGGCATTGTTAACGAGAACGCTGATATATTCCCCCTCATGGGCCGATTGCCACTGTTCCAGGGCCTGTTCAACCTCCTCCTGCCGGGAAACATCAAACTTGATGATCTCCCCGTCGCTGCCCTGCCCGCGTACAAGCCCCAGGGTCGTTTCCGCCTCCGGCTGATTGGTGTTGTAATTGATCAGGACCTGGTAGCCCATGGCGGCAAGTTTTATGGAAATGGCCCTGCCGATTCCCCTTGAGCCACCCGTAACGAGTGCGAAATTCATCAGTTCTGGTTTGAAATCGTAAATGGTATATGCTTTATATCAACAGGTTTTTCCGGTCAGTTCAAATTCGGGCCTGCTTTTCATCATATAGTCTGCAATGAGCCGGATTTCCCTGTATTTGGTGGTGTCTTCGGTGAATTTTGGAACAATCGCCCGAAGCGCATCAAAGGTTTTACAGGAAAAGGGTGAAAGACTGGGCCTGATCTTTAAAAAGTCGATGGCCTGCAGGATTGCAATCATCTGGATGGAGCACACGATATAGGTATGATCGATCACCCGTTTGGTCATCATGGCGGCGTTGGCCCCCATGCTGACGATATCCTGGTTGTCGTTGTTGTTGGTAATGCTGTGAATCGACATGGGAAAGCTCAGCGTTTGATTTTCGGCTACCGTCGAAACGGCCGTAAACTGCATCCCCTGCATGCCCAGGTTAAAACCGAGTTTCCCGAGATTGATAAACGGAGGCAGTTTCTGGTTCAGCTTATCATTCATCAGGTAGTTCAGTTGCCGTTCCGAGAGCATGGACAGCTTTGTTATGGCTATTTTCAGTTTATCCATCTCCAGGGCGACATAATCCCCGTGGAAATTCCCGCCATGGAACACATTGCCACCCTCGCTGTCGATGATCGGGTTGTCGTTGGAGGAGTTGACCTCGTTGGTCAATACCAGCGCCGCATTCAGGATCGTGTCAAGAATGGGCCCGAGCACCTGGGGAACACACCGGATGGAGTAATATTCCTGGACCTTATGGGAAAATATCTCAACATCGCCCGTCGTACCGTTATAAAGATGGTCGGCACGGTGACGGATCAGCCCGCTGCCCTGAAGAATGGTCCGCATGAGGCGGGCAACCTGGTTTTGTCCGTAATGCATTTTGACCTTATTCAGCCCTTCTGAAAAATGGTCATCATAGGATTCCACGATCTCGTTGATCATGGAGGATGCCAGGATAGACCAGTCGAGCAGGTTCCGGGCGTGGATGATATTGATCAAACCGATGCCGGTCATGGCCGAGGTGCCATTGATCAGCGACAGTCCTTCGCGGATATGCATGGTTACGGGCGTCAGCTTTTCCTCCTGAAAAACCTTTTCAGCAGGCTGCAGGCTGCCATGGTACCACATTTCCCCTTCGCCGATCAGGTTGAGGGCAAGATGGGCTAACTGAACCAGGTCTCCGCTGGCTCCCACGCCCCCATGTTCGGGGATAAATGGGTTGATGTTCCGGTTGATCAGTTCACTGAGCAATTCAACAACCTCGACATGGATGCCCGACCTGGCCTGCATGAAGGTGTTAAGCCTGGCAAGCATGGTTGCCCTGGCATACATGGCGGGAAGCGGGGTGCCGCATCCTGAGCAGTGACTGCGGATAAGATTGTACTGAAGCTGCAGTTCGCTGTTCCCGTTGATCTTATATTGCGCCATCGGACCGAGACCGGTATTGATGCCATAGATCACCTTTCCTTTGGCAAACTCTTTCAAAAACCGGTAGTTGGCATCGACCCTTTCGACTGCCTCCGGGACAAGTTCAATCTTTTCATCCAGGAAAAGTATCTTATGGAAATCATCTGTGGAAAGCTGTTGTAGTCCTACGCGTATCATCGTTTCAATTCCTTATTGCTGTTCGTTCCATTCTTCCTGAAATCTAATTTACAAAGGTAGAATATATTTTGAAAAAAGTGTTATCTTTGCACCCTCGAAAATGGCCCCATAGCTCAACTGAATAGAGTAGCTGACTACGGATCAGCAGGTTGGGGG
>JBAXOB010000007.1:0-125843 GCA_037133475.1 Bacteroidota bacterium | reverse complement strand
GCTCAATGTGCTGGTGATCATGCTTACCTACGGCGGGCTGATCTCCTTTGTGGCCTTATACGGCCATGAGATCGGCATCAGGAATCCCTCGGGCTTCTTCCTGATCTATGCGCTGGGGATCATAAGCTCGCGCTTTACCTCGGGCAAGGCGCTCGACAGGAACGGCCCCCGCAGGATCATCACCCTCTGCATCTCCCTGCTGATTGTAGGCTTCCCGCTGCTGGCCCTTTGGCAAAACCAGGCGGGGTTCTATACCGCCGCCGTGATTTTGGGATTCGGAAACGGGGTGGTATTTCCCACCTTTCAAACCATGACCAACAACATGGTGCCCGCCTCGCGCAGGGGGGCGGCCAGCTCCACGCTGTTTATCGCCGTGGATATCGGCATGGGGCTCGGGATGGTGCTGGTAGGGGTTATCGCGCAGTACTTCTCCATGGCTGCCGCCTTCCTGGTGTGTTCGGGGATCTGTGTGGCCGGACTGCTGCTCTTTTTATTTGTCACCCTGGGGTATTATCTCAGTCACCGGGTCAACGGACAGGCGCAAACGGCGTGAAATCTTAAAATTACGGGAATCTGTTACCTGGGCATTGCGCCAAACAGCCGTTTCAGGCTGCGGTGAAATTTATGGAATCCCGTCACCGGTTCGGTATGCATCAGGATGCACTCCCGCGTAATGAGGTTCACGGGTTTGGCTGCCGTCAGTTCAATGGCTTCGGGAGTATCCGACATCTGCTGGATCCAGATGCTGTCGATTCCCTTGGCAATAGCCTCGGCCACAATATCACGGGTTTGCGTTTTCCGGGTGATGATGACCAGGTTATGCACATTGAGCGGGAGGGAGGCCACACTGCGAAAGCAGGGGGTTCCTTCGATAAAGTCGGCGGAGGGGTTGACGGGGAACACCTCGTAGCCCTTTTCCTTCAGCTGTTTGAAAACCTGGTAGCCGAATTTCCTGGGATCCCTTGATACCCCTGCTATCGCTACCTTGCGTGAGGAAAGAAATGCATCGATCGATGCTTTTGTTGCTTTCATGGCCAGTTTTTTGAAGAAAAAATATACCGCTAAAATTAAGAAGAAAAATCCGATAAACAGGTTCAGCCGCAGGGTTTCCGTTTTAAAATCAGTACATCTCCCTGAATTTTAAATCTCCATACCAGGCAAAGGTCATAAAGGTGTTGGAGGGGATCAGCAGAAACACGGTATAGATTCCACGGGCCATGAAAAAGCGTTGAAATGATTGTGTCTTTCCGGAAGGGTTGTCCCAGGCAAGGAAATGGAATTAATTTCGGTCAGTTTTGGCCGCACGATCCACATGCACTGCCATATTATTGTAATTTCGGTTTGATGAGTTTTTCCCGCCTTTTTATGGAGATGCACCATTATTTGTTAGTTTTGCCATCACAGGAAATTATCATGATATCCAGACTCTATGACACCAGCATGGACCGGTAGCCAAAAACCGGCCAATAAAAATATTTTCCTCCTTTTTACTGGTTCGGCCCTGCTGTTGCTCCTGGTTTTGGTGCTGGTTGGCAGGCTGTCGCATCCCCTCTTCTGGGCCGACGAGGGGATGACCGTGGTGGGGGCCGAAAGGGTTTTACAGTATGGCTACCCGAAGGTTCATGACGGGCAGAATGTACTGTATGATCTCGACCACCCCGACAAGACGCTGGGAACCGACCCGCGCACCGATGCCTATATTGGCGGGGCAAACTGGGGAATGTATTATTTTGCCGCCATCCCGGTGAAACTGGCTGAGGGGGTTGGCGACCTGTACGACAAAACCTTCCTTATCAGGCTTGCTTTCCTGGCTGCCGGGCTGGCAGGACTGCTGCTGCTGGCGTGGAGCATCACCATGGTTTTTCCCGGAACAGTCATCAAATTCAGGATTTTTGCAGTTCTTCTTCTTTTGATGCTGCTGTCGGTACCCTTCCTGCTCCACATCCGCGAAGCACGTTATTATTCACCCGCACTGTTGCTGGAGGGATGCCTTACAGTTCTCTATATACGCTGCAGGATCCTGGACAGGATGCGTTACGGGGTTTACCTGTTGGCCCTCCCGGTGATCCTGACCGCGCTCTTCCTGTTTTTCTCCCCCGCCTTTTTTATCTGCCTGGTAACCTGCTTCATTTTTGATATTTTCCTGCTCACCAGGGAATTTGCGACAAACCCCGGTTGGAAGGGAAATACTGTGATAACGGTCGTCAGGGTGCTGAAGCCGCTGATTCCGCTGATCCTGGCGCTGGCTTGTGTCATCCCCTTGCTGAAGTTCTTTGATTCATTCCGGATTGCAGGTCAGATTGCGCTTTACAACCAATACGACACCGGGGTCTATCTTAATAACCTGGCGGTCGTGTGGCGCGACCTGTCGGCCAGGGACATGCTTTGGGCGGCACTGGTCATGAAGGTCATCCACCTTTGCCTGGCATGGATGCATACGGGAAAACTTAACCGCCGCCAGGTGATCAACCTGGACCTGTCGCTGTTTACCGGGACCTTTGTCGTCGTTTACATGCTGATGATTGCCGCGATCCCGAACTATGTGTTCACCAGGTACCTTTTCCCGCTGATGCCCTTGATTTCACTGATGTTCCTTGCTGATGCCACCAGTGTATGCATCTTCCTGAAGGAGGAGGTTGATGCCCTGCGGAAACAGGTCAGGAGGCTGATACAAGTGATGATCATTTATTGCTGCATGATTCCCCTCTATAACAACCGGCATGACATTATCGCCTACTATGGCAGTCTTTTCAGCGTCTACCAGGGTCCGCTCGATGTGATGATCCCCCGGATACGGCAGCTTTACAAAGACCCTTCAAAGCTTGTCATTGCCACAAACTACGAGGAAACCTCCTTTATGTATTACCTGAAGGCAAAGGTGATTGTAGGATTTGTAGGCAACAACCTCGCCTCCGACACGCTGCTGACCCCTGATATCATCAGCATCAGGCGGGGGTGGAAGGCGAACAGGGAGATCCTCGGCAATTTCAGGAACAGGGCCCGGTACCTGCCGGTCTTCTTTCCCGTAAAAGACAATCTTTTCAACAACATCCCGGAGCTGAATTACGAAGATAAAAACAGGCACCATTTCAGGACACTCATGACCAGCGACCCTGCAGAACAAACGGTCATGTTCCTTATCGTAAAACCGTGAAAACGGGGAGGAATGACCTTATCGCTTCGTGCGAAGGGTACCGGCAAACTCCGCTGAAATGTAGTTGTCCATGCTCATGCAGACATTTTCTGAAAATTTTATGGCGGTACGGAGGATATGATCAGGGTTGAACGACGATGGATTACCTTTTTCCTGCAGCAGTGCATGGATGATACCTGCATTGAAGGCATCCCCGGCGCCAATGGTGCTCACCGGGTCGATTTGGGGAACTGCCGCAACATGGTGGCCTAAAGGACTGATCCATTCAACCCCCGCCTTGTTTTTTGTATAAACCAGCGAGGGGCATCCGGCCTCCGCAAGATGGCGATAGGCTTCAAGGGCCGTGTTTGCCGAAAATATATGTTGAAAATCTTCATCGGAACCCCGCACCAGGTCGGCAACAGCGATATTCTCGATGATCATGGGCCTGGTTTTTTCAAGTCCGGCAAGATGCGACCTGCGGAAGTTTGGATCATAGATAATGAATGCTCCCGACCTCCTGGCCTGCCTGATAAAGGAGAGGATGGGTTCCCGTATCCTTTCCGTGAGGGCAAAAAATGAACCGAAGAGGATGATATCTCCCTGGGCTGTGGCAGGCGGAGAAAACCACCTCTCATCGCCGGGAAACTCCTTGTAGAAGGTATATTCAGCATTCCGCTGCTTGTCTAGAAAAGCCAGTGCCAGCGATGTATTCCAGTCATGGTACCGCAGGATGCCACCGGTGGAGACATGATTTTCTGCCAGGAAATCCATCACCAGGTCACCGGCATGGTCGTTGCCCAGGGCGCTGATGAAATCAACGCGTACCCCGGCTCTCCCCAGCGATACGGACGAGTTCAGCATGGAGCCACCGGGTTTGGCGGCAACGGGCTGGTTTTCGCTGAAGATAATATCAAGGACGGTCTCACCGATGCAAAAGACCCTTGTGTCGGTTTCATTCATGGGTCAATATTCGATTTCCAGCCCCAGCTCGTCCTTCAGGGTGTTCAGTGCCGGGTTTTTCTGAACCATCTGGTCGAATTTTTGTTTATCGGTGTAAGGCCTGGCACTTTTCAGGTTTTCGGCAATGTGCGTGGTAAGCTGGATCTTGAAGTTGTTGAGCCTGGCACGCAGAAACTCCATCATTTCGGTTTTCCGCATGGTAAGCTCCTCTTCGAGCACCTTGTTGCCGAGGGTAAATTCGATGTTCCACCCGGCATTCAGCACGGGGCGCGAGCTTTTCAGGGTTGAATAAAGGTGGGGAGAGGAAATTTTCAGTGAGTCGGCAAACTCCTCCCAGCATAGGATAAGTTCATCGGGTGTGAAGGGAGTAGCAGTTTCATTGAGAGCCTGGTCATCATCCGGCAGTCCGGAACCCGGGCCTGTTTTTGGTACCGGTTTCCGGATGGAGGTGGTGCTGTTGAAATCGTGTTTAATGTCGCGCATCTTTACAGGTTCCACCGGTTTTTTAGGCGCTACTGCGCCGGATGGTGTACCGGCTGCCGGGGGAGTTTCCGTTGATTCCGAGTGCTGAGGTACTGCGACGGGATCGACGGGATGGTTTTGGGCTGGCTCCGGGACCACTGCCCTTGCCGTGCCGGTGGTCGTTGCCGCAGGCACGGGAACCGCCTGGGGCTGGATTGCGACAGGCGGGATGGCAGCAGGTTTGGAGGGAGCCTGATCGCCATCCTGCCAGAGCACGAGGGCGCACATCTGCATCACCGACAATTCCAGGTGCAGCCTCCTGTTGTTGCTGGTCTTATAACTCAGGTCACAACGGTTGTTGATATCAAGAACCTTGATCAGGAAATGGACCTGGCAACGTTTAGCCTGTTCCACGTAATGATTCCGGATGGAGGGGGCCGTCTCAAGCAACCTGGCGGTGGCGGCATCCTTGCACACCAGCAGGTTGCGCAGGTGTTCGCCGAAGCCGATCAGGAAATGCTGCCCCTCAAAACCCTTGTCGATGATGTCGTTGATGGTGAGCAGCGAACCTGGAATATCGCCTGCCAGGATCTGGTCGGTGATCTTGAAAAAATACTCATAGTCGAGAACGTTGAGATTCTCCAGGACGGTATTGTAGGTGAGGGTGTTCCCCGCAAAACTGACGAGCTGGTCAAAGATCGACAGGGCGTCGCGCATGGCCCCGTCGGCTTTCTGCGCGATGATGTGGAGCGCATTCTCCTCGACCGTGATATGTTCTTTTTCGGATACATGCATCAGGTGGCCGGCAATATCGTCGACGGTAATTCTTTTGAAATCGAAGATCTGGCAACGCGAAAGGATGGTGGGCAGGATCTTGTGTTTCTCGGTAGTTGCCAGGATGAATTTCGCATAGGGGGGCGGCTCTTCCAGTGTTTTCAGGAATGCGTTGAAGGCAGAGGCCGACAACATGTGGACTTCATCGATGATATAGACCTTGTACCGGCCCATCTGCGGGGGGATGCGCACCTGCTCGACCAGGGTCCGGATGTCGTCAACCGAGTTGTTCGAAGCGCCGTCGAGCTCATAGATGTTGAAGGAGGCGTTTTCGTTGAATGAAACGCAGGAGGGGCAGTGATCACAGGCTTCGATGGCGGATGAGATGTTCTCGCAGTTGATGGTTTTGGCCAGGATCCTCGCACAGGTGGTCTTGCCGACTCCCCTGGGACCGCAGAATAGAAAGGCCTGGGCCAGCTGGTTGTTCTTGATGGCATTCTTGAGGGTATTGGTGATCGACTTCTGACCCACCACGGTATCAAAGGTCTGGGGACGGTATTTTCGGGCTGAAACGATAAAATTCTCCATATGAAATCCGGTTCTTAAATATCATTCAAAAGTACGAAAGTTTTTGTTTTTTATGTAAATTGGCCGCACTTACCAAAATGGATACTTATGCTGCTATTCTTAGCCTCCGGCATCACCAACCGGCTCAGATACACCGTTGATCTGATGCTCAGGGAGATGCTCGGTCTGGAGGTTGAACTGACTACTTCAGTTGACCAGTTTCGTCTTCACCAGGGCCCTAAAATCGCCTATTCGGCCGATCTTTTTCCCGATGCACTGAACATTGAACCCTCCGGCCTGCTTTTTGAAGAGGGGATCCGTCAGTTGGGGGTGAAAACAACCTGGTTTGACTCCGTCCCGGTGCTTTTTCAAACGGAAAGTCCCGGGTTTCCGCTTCCTTATGATCCCTTTTCCGCAGCTTTTTTCATGGTAAGCCGGTATGAGGAATATCTTCCCTACATGAAGGATACTTACGGCCGTTTCCCGGTCACCGCGAGCGCAGCCTGGGAGGGAAGGTTCCTGGAGATCCCGGTGGTCCATCACTGGACAAACATGGTCGGGAAACTGCTGCTGCGCCAATTTCCCCTGCTACAGATCAGGCAGAGGGAATACCGGTTTGTTCCGACCATCGATGTTGATCATGCCTTTTGTTATCGCTGCCGTCCCTTGCTGAGAACTTTAGGAGGAATAGGCAGGTCGTTGATGTATTTTGAATTGACCGGCATCCTGCACAGGCTGCAGGTCCTCGCCAGGATAAGAAAAGACCCGTATGATACCTTCGACTATATCAGCGAAATTCATGAAAAATATGGCGTAAAACCGTTGTATTTCATGCTTTTTGCTGATTACGGCGGGGACGATAACAATGTAACCACCGGTTCAAAGACCTTTCACCGGCTGATCCGAAAACTTGACCTCCACCAGGGAGTCGGTATCCATCCGTCGCTCTCCTCAAACAAGCATTACCTGAAACTCCAGTCCGAATGTGATGGGTTAAGCGAGGTGGTTGAACGAAACATCGTCAACAGCAGGCAACATTTCCTGAAAATATCGATCCCGAGAACCTATCGTGCATTAAACCAGGTGGGAATCAGGGATGATTATTCGATGGGCTATTCGTCGCAACCCGGGTTTCGTGCCGGCATTTCCATCCCGTACCCGTTTTTTGACATCTCGAGGAACATCCTCACCTCGCTGATGATTCACCCGGTTATCATGATGGATGTAACGTTAAAGGATAAACTTCGTCTAAACCCTGAAAAAGGCCTTGAAAAAGCCGCCAGCCTGATCCGTACAGTCAAATCGGTCAACGGCGATTTCGTCAGCCTGTGGCACAATGAAAGCCTTACGGATAAAGGCAGGTGGCTCGGCTGGCGAAGGGTTTTCGAGGAGATGGTTCACCTGGCATCCACCTGAAAAAACAGATGATTCAGTATTTGCGGCATACCGAAATAGACAAACCCCGATGGGATGAATGTATCAGCAACGCTGTCAACGGCAGGGTATACGGCTATTCATGGTATCTCGACGTGGTTTGTCCCGGCTGGGAGGCCCTGGCGGAAGAGGATTATTCCAGCGTTTTCCCTTTGACCCACAACCGGAAATGGGGGATCCGTTACCTTTATCAACCCTATTTTACGCAGCAACTCGGGCTGTTTTCCAGGACAACGGCAGGTGCGGCGGATGCTGAGCGGTTCATCGCTGCCATACCGCCTGCATTCAGGTTTGCCGAAATCCAGCTGAACGCTATGAATAACCTCCCAGTGGAGAGGTTCAACGTGACTCAGCGGGTAAATCATGAACTCAGCATCGCACAGGAATATGCAACGATATCGGGCAGGTATGCCCAGAATACGAAAAGAAACATCAGGAAGGCTGCGGAGACGGGGCTTTCAACAAGCCGGGAAATAACGACAAAGGCGCTGGTTGAGCTCTTCAGGGTTAACTTCGGGAAAAAGGAGGGAAAGCTGCTGCCGGCTCATTACGCGATCATCAGCAACCTGATCAACTATTGCCTGGAACACCGGCTCGGTTATATTTCGGGGGTTTCCGACAACAGGGGGACCCTTTGCGCAGCTGCCTTCTTCCTTTTCGACCATGGACATGTCTGCTTTCTTTTTGCTGCCTCGGCGCCCCGGGCCCGGGAGAACGGGGCCATGTTCAGGCTGATCGACCATTTCCTGGCGGAGAATGCAGGCAAATACGACATCCTCGATTTTGAAGGGGGAAATGATCCCAACCTGGGCAGGTTTTACAAGGGATTTGGCGCAGAAGAGGTTACTTATCCCGCCGTCCGGATAAACCGGTTGCCGGGACCTGTCAGCCGGTTGCTTTATTTTGCCCGTAAATTCAGGTAAAAGGGAAAAAATGCTATTTTTGTGAATGTAACATAAAACTTCAAGAAAATGGTTCATAACATATCGTCGGGTAATTCCATCGTCAACCAGTTTATCGCCGAGTTGAGGGATGCGGAGATTCAGAAGGACAGTTTAAGGTTTCGCTATACCCTGGAACGGCTGGGTGGGATTTTTGCCTATGAAATAAGCAGGGAGCTTGCCTATGAAACCAGGGAGGTCGTTACCCAACTTGGCATTGCCAATGTGCCCATGCTGATCGATTATCCTGTTTTAGCGACCATTCTGCGCGCAGGTCTTCCTTTCCACCAGGGCTTCCTGAACTATTTCGACAAGTCGGGCAATGCCTTCATTTCGGCTTTCCGCCGCCATCACAAGGATGGAACCTTTTCAGTCAGTATGGAATATGCTTCGGTGACGGAGATCGAGGAGAAGGTGGTGATCCTGTGCGATACGATGCTTGCCTCCGGTTCTTCGATGGCCCTGGCATACCGTGAGCTGATCAGCCATGGAAAGCCCAGACATACCCATATCGTGGCTGCGGTAGCCAGCGTGGAGGGAATTGATTACATAAAGAAGAACCTGCCCCAGCAGGATATTACCCTGTGGGTTGCCGCCATTGACGATGAGATGACCGCCCAATCCTATATCGTCCCGGGTCTCGGAGATGCGGGCGATCTTGCCTATGGCAAGAAATTTTAATGTAATGAAAAACACGGTATGAAAAACTCGCTGGTTCTTGAAAATATCAATATCTCGCTGATCTCGATCCGGAGCCATCTGCTGCGGACAATCCTTACCATCCTGATCATCTCGTTTGGCATTATGGCCCTTGTTGGTATTCTGACAGCCACCGATTCTATCAAGTACTATCTCACGCAGAATTTCTCAATGATGGGTTCCAACACCTTTACCATCCGGAACAGGTCGATGAACATCCACATGGGAGGGGGGGATCACACGGAAAAGCGGTATGAGCCTATCACTTACAGCCAGGCGCAGGAGTTTAAGGACCGATACGAATTCCCGGCTTTCACCTCGATATTTACCAGGGCTACCGGCATCGCCACGTTGAAATACGGCACCAATAAGACCAACCCCAATGTCGGGGTGATCGGTGCAGATGAGAACTACCTGGCCACTTCGGGCGATGAGGTCGAATTTGGAAGGAACTTTACTGCCAACGAGGTTTATTACGGGTTCAGCTCTGCCATCCTGGGAGCTCAGCTGGTCACCGACCTGTTTAAAAACAAGGAGGATCCGATCGGGAAGATCATCTCTATCGGTCCCGGTAAATTCAAGATCATCGGGGTGCTGAAATCGAAGGGATCCAGCATGGGATTCAGCGGCGACCGCACCTGTTTTATCCCTGTTTCCAACGTCCGTACCAACTTTGCCCGGCCGAACATGTCGTTCAATATTAATGTGATGGCCAAGAGGCCCGAGATGGTGGATGCGGCCACCGGCGAGGCGATTGCCACCCTGCGGAATATCCGCAAGGTCCCGGTCGGGATTGAAGATACTTTTGAAATCACCCGCAGCGACAACATTGCCAAGATGCTGATCGAGAACATCAAATACGTGACCCTGGCTGCCACCATCATCGGTGCCATCACCCTGCTGGGCGCCGCCATCGGCCTGATGAACATCATGCTGGTGTCTGTTACCGAGCGTACCCGCGAGATCGGGATCCGCAAAGCCATCGGGGCCACCAAACGCGTGATCCGCAACCAGTTCCTGGTTGAGTCGATCGTGATCGGCCAGCTGGGCGGGCTCCTGGGGATTGTGCTGGGCATCCTGGTGGGCAATGTCATCTCGCTGCTCATCGGCAGCGCCTTTATCGTACCCTGGGTATGGATCGTTACCGGCGTTCTCCTTTGCTTCGGCGTAGCCCTGGTTAGCGGGATCATCCCCGCCCGGAAGGCAGCCAACCTTGACCCGATCGAATCACTCCGTTACGAGTAACCACCTGTCATGGACCTGACCAGCGTCATTGCCATGTTGCGCAGGGAATTCCCCTACGAACCCACCGATGGCCAGGACAAGCTGCTTGGCGAATTGGCCGTATTTCTTACCCTCTCCTGGAAACAACCCAACGCCCTGTTTATCCTCAGGGGATATGCCGGCACCGGGAAGACAACTGTTGTAAAGGCTCTGGTGGATGTGCTGCCGCAGATTGGGAAAAAAACGGCGTTACTTGCCCCAACCGGGAGGGCTGCCAAGGTGCTGACAAGCTATACGAAGAAACAGGCCAACACCATCCATCGTAAAATTTACCTGGCCCGCACCAACCGGGAAGGATTGATCGACCTGAAGCTACAGGTCAACTATCACAAGCATACCCTGTTTATTGTCGATGAGGCCTCCATGATCCAGCACACCATGACGGCTGAGGGGGCCCTGTTTTCATCCCGTAACCTGCTCGACGACCTTTTCCAGTTTGTTTACAGCGGTGAAAACTGCCGGATGCTCTTTATCGGCGATGCCGCCCAGCTGCCTCCCGTCGGGCTGGATCACAGTCCGGCCCTCGACCACGAATTCCTGCAGCGCGCCTACCATCTTTCCATCGACACCTTTGAACTGACCGAGGTGGTCAGGCAGGCGAAGGAATCGGGGATACTGGTAAATGCTACCCGCGTGCGACGGCAGATCCAGGCCAAACAAACCACCTTTCCCATGTTTTCAGTCGACGGGTTTCGCGACATCACCCGGCTGAGCGGGCAGGACCTCGAAGAGGCCCTGAACCATGCCTATTCGGGATCGCAAAAGGAGAACAATGTCGTGATCTGCCGGTCGAACAAACGGGCTAATATCTACAACCGGGAGATCCGTCACCGGATCCTTTACCTGGAGGAGGAGATCTCAACGGGCGATTACCTGATGGTGGTCAAAAACAACTATTTCTGGTTGCCTGTCGATTCGGTTGCAGGATTTGTCGCCAATGGCGACATCGTGGAGCTGAAGCGCATCAGGAACATTGAGGAGATCTATGGATTCAGGTTTGCCGATGTGACCATCCGTTTCCTCGATTACCCGGATGAAAAGGACCTTGACGTGAAAATCATCCTGGATACCCTGATGTCGGAATCGGCCGCTCTGACCCAGCCCGATAACAACCGGCTGTTCCAGGCGGTGATGGAGGATTACCAGGATGTGCCATCCCGCCGCGAAAGACTGGAAAAGGTGAAGGCCAATCCCTATTTCAATGCCCTGCAGGTTAAATTCGCCTATGCCCTGACCTGTCACAAAACCCAGGGAGGACAATGGGATTCGGTATTTATCGACCAGGGCTACCTGAACGACAAGATGGTGAACCTTGAATTCAGCCGGTGGCTTTACACCGCCGTGACCAGGGCCACCCGAAAACTTTACCTTGTAAATTTCGAGGAACGTTTTTTCTCTTAACGTTAAAAATTACCAGCCCAGCAGCGTAAGTCCGACGGTAAACGGGTAGACCTCCGGTCCCTGGTTATTCTGGAACAGTTTCGTAAGCGAATAGGTACCGAAAAGGTTGATATGCGACCAGCCGATACGGAATGCAGCGTCGAACTTGAAAGGGGCAAGGTGGTACGATCCGTGGTCGCGCACACAGTAACTGTCAACCGAGTAGGTGGCGACAGAGTTCCCGTTATTATCTACGAGGGTATAGGATCCGCCCTTGTCGTTATAAACCTGTTTGGTATACGATCCGATACGCACCCCGGCAACAGCGCCGATGGTTACGTGAAAACTGCTGATGCGGCGGTAGGGGTTGGTCTGGTATTCAAAAAAGAGGGGCAGGGTAAGGTAGCTGACCACCATTTTATTGACCTTCAGGTTTACAGGCTTGCCTTGTGCATCACGGACTTTATAGGCAGTCACGGTGGCCGAATCATTCAGCATGACGTAGTTGTCGTTGAAATAGTAGTTGGTGATCTGGAATCCCAGTCCGGTCGTAAAACCAATATGGTTTTGGTACAGATTCACGTTGAGCTCGAAGGGGTTGAGATTGACCGTAAGCGAACGGGCTGTATTCATGTTAAGGTAGGCATTGGAGGCGCCGAAGTTCATGTCGAAGGAGGGGGTCACAT
This sequence comes from Bacteroidota bacterium, assembly GCA_037133475.1. Lineage (GTDB taxonomy): Bacteria > Bacteroidota > Bacteroidia > Bacteroidales > FEN-979 > CAIVAT01. The sequence continues at coordinate 113,520 of JBAXOB010000007.1, read as the reverse complement.
AACCGCTTACACCGAGTTCGATGCCCGCCCAGTGACCGTTATATTTTTTCTTGTTCCTGGAAAAGGGGAAATCTTCCATGTTGAAGTTTTCCATGGCGGATTTGAATTCTGCCATTCTGGCGCTGTCGCTCATGTGACCGTGTTTGTGCATCGGGCATTTCTTTTCATCCTGAGCGTTTACCTTGATCACAAGGGTAAGGAAAATGAACAATACTGCGGAAATTCTTAGTAGTTTTCTCATATCTGTTCTTTTATGGTTAGACAATTCTGATGATATGACGAAGATAAAGGAGAAATGTTACAGTGCAGGCCAAAATCAGGAATCGAGTTTGAGAACCGCGAGGAAGGCCTTTTGGGGAACCTCGACATTGCCGATCTGGCGCATGCGCTTCTTCCCTTTTTTCTGTTTTTCGAGCAGTTTACGCTTACGCGTGATATCACCGCCATAACATTTGGCCGTAACGTCTTTCCTGAGCGCCTTGACCGTTTCACGGGCAATCACCTTGGCCCCGATGGCAGCCTGGATGGCAACATCATATTGCTGGCGGGGGATGAACTCCTTAAGCTTTTCACAGAACCTGCGGCCGAAATCATAGGCATTGTTTCGGGTGATCAGGGCCGACAGGGCATCGACGATCTCGCCGTTGAGCAGGATGTCGAGTTTTACCAGGTCGGCGGTTTGCCAGCCCGAAGGGTGGTAGTCGAAAGAGGCGTAGCCTTTGGAGATACTCTTCAGTCGGTCATAGAAATCAAAAACAATTTCACCCAGTGGCAGCTCAACGGTAAGTTCAATACGGTCGGTGGTCAGGTAAACCTGGTTCTTCAGGTTGCCGCGCTTGGCAACGCACAGGGTCATGATGGCGCCGATATATTCCGATTTGGTGATGATATTGGCCGTGATGGTGGGCTCTTCAATCTTGTTGATATAGTTTGGCTCGGGCAGCCCCGAGGGATTATAAACATCCATGACCTCGCCCTTGGTGGTATAAACCTTGTAGGAGACGTTGGGCACGGTGGTGATGACATCCATATCGAATTCACGGTCGAGGCGCTCCTGGACGATCTCCATGTGAAGCAGTCCGAGAAACCCGCAACGGAATCCGAACCCGAGCGCAGCAGAGGCCTCCGGTTCAAAGGAGAGCGCCGCATCGTTCAGTCTAAGTTTTTCGAGCGAATCGCGCAGTACTTCGTAATCGTCGGCATCGGTGGGATAGATCCCGGCAAAAACCATGGGCTTCACGCCGAGGAATCCCTCGATGATCTCGGTACAGGGCCTTTCCACATGGGTGATGGTGTCGCCCACCTGGACCTCCTTGCTGTTTTTGATACCCGAGATGATGTATCCTACATCGCCGGCATACACGGTATCACGCGGCTCCTGTTTCATCCGCAGGATACCTACCTCGTCGGCGCGATAGTCCATCCCGGTGGCAACAAATTTCACATGATCGCCCTTTTTGATGGAGCCGTTGAAGATCCTGAAATAGGCGATAACGCCCCTGAAGGGGTTGAATAATGAATCGAAGATCAGCGCCTGCAGCGGAGCTTCGGGATTTCCTTTTGGGGCGGGGATCCGGGTGACGATGGCCTCCAGGACCTGGTCAATTCCCAATCCCGTTTTCGCGCTTACGGCGAGGATCTCATCATGTTCGCAGCCCAAAAGGTCAACGATCTGGTCCTTCACCTCTTCCACCATGGCGGCATCCATGTCGATCTTGTTCAGCACCGGGATGATGGCCAGGTTATGGTCAATGGCAAGATAGAGGTTTGAAATGGTCTGGGCCTGGATGCCCTGCGTGGCATCGACCACCAGCAGTGCGCCTTCACAGGCGGCAATGGCGCGCGATACCTCGTAGGAGAAGTCGACATGCCCCGGCGTATCAATCAGGTTCAGCACATAGTCCTCTCCGTTATGCGGAAAGTTCATCTGGATGGCATGGCTCTTGATGGTGATGCCACGCTCGCGCTCAAGCTCCATGTCGTCGAGCACCTGTTCTCTTGAATCGCGTTCAGAAACAGTATCTGTCCATTGAAGCAGACGGTCAGCCAGGGTTGATTTCCCGTGATCGATGTGGGCAATAATGCAAAAGTTACGGAGATTTTTCACGGGAGCAAAGATACAAAATTCCTTTGATTTTCCTACGGGGGAATCACGCGACGCGCAACACGGGTCACGTGGCGTGACAATTTATTTCAAAAGCGTCACCGACCCGCGCAGGTTTCGTTTTACAATCCCTTCAAGGGTAATTTCAAAAACGTCGCAGATGTAAAAATAGGTGCCGTCGCTGCACAGCTGATGGGTGGTTTTGTCCTTGCCGTCCCACCTGATATCGGGATCGCGGGTCTCAAAAACCTCCTTGCCCCAACGGTCGAAAATCAGCATATTGATCTCGCTGACGGAACTGTAGGGGAATGGAATAAAGAAATCGTTTTTGCCATCGCCATTGGGGGTGAAGAAGTTTGGCAGGTTGTAAAGGCACTCCGGCCCGGCATTGAGATCAACACATACGATGTTGCTCATCTTGCTCCGGTTCCCCACCGAATCAACGGCAATGATGCCATAACAGCCAACAAATGTCTGCGGGGGATGATGCAGGTACACCGTATCCCTTGCCGACACGGAATCGATGAGTTTCGGCAGGCCGTGAACCGGTGTGTAATAGATATAAAACCGCGCGATATCGTTCTGGCAGCTGTCGGCACCGGGTTTGCTCCATTTCAGCAGGTTGGCCGATTCTTTGCAGGTGGTCACCACCGTCAGCAGGGGAGGGCAGGGAGGTATGTTGTCGACCGGGATGGTGCAGGTTTCCTGGGAATTGTTGATGATGGGATAGACGAAGCCGGTTGCCGAGTATTTCCCGGTGCTTTTTATCCTGTAACAATATTGGAGCCCGTTGGTCAAGCCCTTATCCTGGTAAGCAGGTTTGGAACTTGTGCCGATTGAATCAAAAACGGAAGCGCCGGGGGCTTTACGGTAGATGGTGAAGGCAAAGTTGGTCCAGGGGACCTGGTTGTTCCAGGTAAGTTTTACCATTTTATCGGTGGGGGTGGCTGTCAGGAATTCCGATGTGGCCAGCTGCGAGGAGCCGATCAGGAAGCGGTTGCCGGGTGTTAGGTTATACAGGTCGATCCGGTAGGTGAAGCTCTGTAGTTTTGTATTCAGCAGGGTATCGGTCAGGATGGTATCATTCAGGTTCGTGGTGGAGTCGATCAGTGTAAACAGGCCGGAGGAAGCCGAAGTTGAACGGGCAATAACATATTTGTAAGGACCGGGGGCCTGCAGGGTGTCGATTTCGGTGGGTTTCGACCAGGCGAGCAGGAGCGAACCATTTGTTTCGCTGGTCGTATTGATACTGACATTGGTGATAACGGGCACATCCTTTTTTAGGGTCGCACATGCTTCATTGGAGGCATAACTTTCGGCATTGTCGGGATAATAGGCAACCACCATGTAACAGTATTTAAGTCCGCGGGTCAGTCCCGACCCATTGTTGTCATCCAGGTAAGAGGTCCTGGTGATATCTGCAAAGGTGGCGATCCGGGTATAGCCCAACGAGGCGGGGACCCCTGTCTGGCAAAAGCCGTGGATGTAACCCGTGGAATCTGATTTTCGCCAGATCTCGTAACCGGATGCATTGGCACAGGCGTAATTATCCCAGTTCAGCGTTATGGTATTGCCCATCGCCACGGTGGTCAGGTTTTTAGGGGCCGGGCCGACCACCAGGATATTCACCGATTTGATGGTGGCCAGGTTGACAGGCAGCGCATTATCCTTGGCTTTGAAGAAAACCTGGTAGGGGTGCAGCTTTACCTGGCTGCACACGGTATTCCAGTGGAAAATGGCCTGGACATGACCGGAACCGGTGACGGGGTTGGGATCGAGTACAGCCTGGTTGGCGGGCAGGATAAAGGGGCCGCCGGTACCCGACAGGGTAACGTTATTGCTGTCGGGGTCAAAGGCATTGACGATGAAGCGGAGGTTTTTCCCCGCTTCCACGCAGGTATCCGTAATGGTCTTAATGACCGGGGGATGGTCGTTGCAGGCCACGACGATGATCTGCATATCGCGGAGCACGCTTCCTATCTTTACGCCGCCGCGCCATTCCTCCACGAGGATGGCAATGTTGTATTCGCCCTGCAGTTCAGGACTGTCCCACAGGAAATCGCCCGTGACGGGATCCAGGGTGATCTTATTGAAAGCGGCAGGCAGGGTATAACCCGGGATGACCTGCCCCTGGGCACCGCGGCAGGGGACGAGTTTGTAGGACAAACTGTCGCCATCGGGATCATAGGCGCCGGGGTTATGGTAAAATGGCTGGTGAACGCACCCGTTATCGACAGGGGGGACCAGGAGAATCGGCGAATTATCGTAACCATTGATGAAGGGGCTGATCAGCAGTTCGCAATAGATATACATCGGGGTGTTGATCGAATTGGGAATGTTGATAATCCCGCCGTTGCGGTTCGGGTCCTCGCAGGAGATGATATAATCGGCAGGACCGGCAAAGGTGTGCTGGCCAAGGTACTTGTTATAGGTGATGTCATCCGGCAGGTTTGTCTCCACCACGCGGGGAATGTCGGTAGTCGTACCGTCGCCCCAGTTGATCGTGAGGAAATCACGGTAGGCGTTGGCAGGACTTGGCGTAAAGGTATAGGATATCAGGGTGAGTTCGTAGGTCAACCCCGAGATGTGTTTATAGGACATTTCCGCGGCCCGCTGGTGGGTGGCAAAAACGGAGACCGGCAAGGTCAGCGAAAACATCAGGACCCATAAATGAAGTCGCAAAATCAATGGTCTCGACATAACTGGGATTGGGGTTGGGTAACTAACGTCAAAAGTAATAATTTTATGCGCGCCGGGAGAGATATAGGTCCATTATTTCATCCCGTTTTGAATTTTAAATTAAATTTGCACCACCATACACTAACGGCAATCATAGATGTACCAACAGGAACCGGAACTAGAGAAAAAGGAAATCATAAAGCGCTACCGGAACCTGCTGCGTGTATGGAAACCCCGAAACCCGGAAGATAAAAAGGTGGTGCGCAAGGCCTTTAAAATGGCGCTGGAGGCACATAAGGACATGCGGCGCAAGACCGGCGAACCCTACATTTACCATCCCCTGAGCGTCGCCACCATTGCCGTCGGTGAAATCGGCCTGGGAGCAACCTCCATCGTTTGCGCCCTGTTGCACGATGTGGTAGAGGATACCGAATACACCCTTGAAGATATCAGGGGCCTATTCGGCGACAAGGTAGCCACCATCATCGACGGACTTACCAAGATCAAGGGCATCTTTGACCAGCATACCGCCTCCATCCATGCCGAGAATTTTAAAAAGATCCTGCTTACGCTCTCCGACGATGTCAGGGTGATCCTCATCAAACTCGCCGACCGGCTGCATAACATGCGCACGTTGTATGCCCTCGGCCACGAGAAACAGCTTAAAATTTCGTCTGAAACCACCATCCTGTATGCCCCGTTGGCGCACAGGCTTGGGTTGCATGCCATTAAAAGCGAACTGGAAGACCTGGCCCTGAAATATACCGAACCCGAAGTTTATGAGACCATCTCCAGAAAACTACGGGAGTCGGCCGCCGACCGGAACCGGTTTGTCAACAAGTTTATCTTTCCCATAAAAAAGGCACTTACCAAAAAGGGCATCTCTTTTGATATCAAGGCAAGGGAAAAGTCAATTGCCGCCATCAACATGAAGATGCGCAAAAAAGAGGTTCCCTTCGAGGAGATTTATGACATTTATGCCATCCGCATCGTTATTGATTCTCCCATCGAAACCGAAAAAGCAGATTGCTGGAAGGTTTATGCCGCCATCACCGACACCTACCGCCCCAATATGGAACGGCTGCGCGACTGGATCTCGATTCCCAAGGCCAACGGCTATGAAGCCCTTCACACTACCGTGATGAGCCATTCAGGGGAGTGGGTGGAAATCCAGATCAGGTCGCGCCGCATGGACGAGATCGCCGAAAAGGGCTATGCCGCCCACTGGAAATACAAGGAGGCCATGCATGTGAACAGCCAGCTCGATAACTGGCTTGACCGTATCAAGGAGATGATCGAAAGCCCTGACTCGGACGCCATCTCCTTCCTGGATGACGTCAAGGGATTTTTCTTTCATGATGAAATTTCGGTATTTACCCCCCAGGGCGAATTGCGCACCCTCCCGGCCAACTCGACGGTGCTTGACTTCGCCTATGCGATCCACAGCGAACTGGGAGATACCTGTATCGGGGCCAAGGTCGATAAAAAGCTGGCAGCCATCAACCAGGTGTTGAAAAACGGGCAGCAGATAGAGATCATCACCTCCCGCAAACAAACCCCCAGGGAGGATTGGCTAACCTATGTGGTGACCACCCGGGCAAAGACCAACATCAAGATCGCGGTCCGCCAGGAAAAAAAGAAATTCGTCAAAGCAGGCAGGGAAAAGCTAAGCAAGTGGTTTTTGCAGCTGGGTATTGAATTCTCGAATGAAAACATCAAGAAGTTCCTGGCGGTAAATAATTTCAGCAGCCTTGTTGACCTCTATTATGCTGCTTCGCAGGATACCATTGGGATCAAGGATGTTAAGACTTATGCAGCTTCCAGTTTCAAAAACGGGTGGCTGAATTTTGTGTTGAAAAGCACCCAGAAAGGCAAGGTAGCCCACACCGGGCATGACGAGGGTCAGGATGTAACGGAAACCGAAGAACAGCAAGCCGTCAGCCAGGATCCCGAGGGACAACTGGACTACGAGGTTGCCGATTGCTGCAACCCCATCCCGGGCGACGAAGTGGTTGGTTTTACCAACAAGAACAATGCAATCATGCAGATCCACCGGACCAAATGTGTCAAAGCCCAGGAGTTGATGACGGTATATGGCAACCACATGGTGAAGATGGACTGGACCAACCGGAAATCGATCTCCTTTTTAACAGATATCAGGGTTACGGGTATTGACAAAAAGGGGTTGATCAATGAGATCACGCGTATTATCTCCAATGAACTGAACCTGAATATAAAATCATTTCATATCGAGGCAGAACACGGGCTCACAAAGGGTTCTATAACCTTGTATGTCCAGAACATCGCAAGTCTTAACGAGGCGCTGAACAATCTTACCCAGGTTGAAGGGATTACAAATGTTTATCGGGTTGATTAATAAAAAATCTATTTTTATTTGTTCTAAATCCCGATAAATGTATATCTTTATGCCAAATTTGCTAATATGATCAAGAAACCTACTGAAGATGTGTTCGAAACCGTGTCCACTTTGTTTACAGAATATCTGGAACGCCACGGCCATCGCAAAACTCCCGAGCGCTACACCATTTTGAAGGAAATTTTTGCCACGGAAGGCCATTTTGATATCGAGACGCTCTATATCAGGATGAAAAACCACAAATACCGGGTTAGCCGCGCTACCTTGTACAATACCATTGAATTACTCCTCGATTGCGGGCTGGTGACCAAGCATCAGTTTGGCACCAACTATGCCCAGTTTGAAAAATCGACCCTGCTCAAGCAGCATGACCATTTTATCTATGAGGATTCCGGTGAGGTCATTGAATTCTATGATCCACGGATCGAAGAGGTCAAGACCCATGTTGAGAACAATTACAACGTGAAGATCACCCACTACGCACTTACGTTTTACGGCCAGTCGAAATCGAAGAAGTAAATTCCTGTTATGAAGGTTGATGTAATCCTTGGCTTGCAATGGGGAGATGAAGGCAAAGGCAAGATTGTCGATGTATTTACCCCCCGTTATGATATCATTGCCCGTTTTCAGGGCGGGCCGAATGCCGGCCATACCATCATCTTTGGTGGGAACAAATATGTGCTGCACACCATCCCTTCGGGGATCTTTCACCCGCAAACACTGAATGTCATCGGAAATGGCGTGATCATCGATCCGCTGATTCTCTACCGTGAAATTGACAAACTCAGGGAGGCCGGCATGGAGCCGAAGGATAACCTGCTGGTGTCAAAGCGGGCGCACCTGATCCTGCCGACGCACAGGCTGCTGGATGCAGCGCTGGAAGCCGGCAAGGGGGTAACCAAGATTGGCTCGACCCTGAAGGGGATCGGGCCTACCTATACCGATAAATACGGGCGAAATGGCATCCGGGTCGGCAATATTGCCGGTCATGATTTCAATGCCCGTTATGAAAAGCTGAAGGCAGAACACCTGGAGGTCATCCGCCATTCGGGGTTTGATTATTCGCACCACCTGCTTGATTCGCTCTCCTTTGATGTTTACGAGGAAAAGTGGTTCGAGGCTGTACGCAGGATGAAAGAGCTGAAGATCATCGACAGCGAGATTTTCCTGAACCAGAGTCTCGACGCAGGCAAATCGGTGCTCGCCGAAGGCGCCCAGGGAACCATGCTAGATGTCGATTTCGGATCCTACCCCTTTGTGACATCCTCCAATACGATCACCGCAGGGGTATGCTCCGGACTGGGAATCTCGCCCCACAGGGTGGGAAAGGTATATGGCGTGTTCAAAGCCTATTGCACCCGCGTGGGCAGTGGTCCGTTCCCGACCGAATTGCATGATGATGACGGTGAAAAGATGAGGGTAGGGGGGAAGGAGTTCGGCTCCACCACAGGACGTCCCCGCCGCTGCGGCTGGCTTGACCTGCCGGCGCTGAAATATTCGGTCATGCTCAACGGGGTCGACAGCCTGCTGATGATGAAGGCCGATGTGCTTAATCCCTTCCTTTCCATTAACGTCTGTACAGGTTACAAGTCAGGTGATGAACTGCTGGAAAGTTTTCCGTTTGAACTCGATGACCAGAAGCTTCAACCGGTATACCGCAAGATGGAGGGATGGAATGCCGACCTGGGCAAATGCAACCAGGTATCAGATATTCCTGATGCCCTGGCCGCCTATATCCGTTATATTGAAAATGAGGTTGGTTTGCCTGTCGATATCGTCTCGATCGGACCCGACCGGCTCCAGACCCTTGAGCGTTAAATCCTAAAGTTTCCGTTTTACCTCGATCTGTTCGTATCCTTCAACGATGTCGCCAACCTTGATGTCGTTGAAGCCGTCGATGTTCAGGCCGCATTCGTAACCGGTAAGCACCTCCTTCACATCGTCCTTGAATCGTTTGAGTGAACCGAGATTCCCGGTGAACACCACGATGCCGTCGCGGATCACGCGGATCTTGGTATTGCGGGTTACCTTGCCGTCGAGCACCATACATCCTGCAACCGAACCCACCTTGGTAATCTTGAATACATCGCGGACCTCGATATTGCAAAGGATCTTCTCTTCGATGTCGGGCGATAACATACCTTCGATGGCAGCCTTGATCTCCTCGATTGCCTGGTAGATAATGGAATAGAGGCGGATGTCGATTTGTTCGGCTTCGGCCAGTTTGCGGGCACTTACCGACGGCCGGACCTGGAACCCGACGATAACGGCATTGGAGGCAGAGGCCAGCAATACATCCGATTCGGTAATGGCTCCGACCGATTTATGGATCACGTTGACCATGACCTCCTCGTTCGAAAGTTTCAGCAGGGAATCGGAGAGGGCTTCGACAGATCCGTCAACATCGCCCTTGACGATGATGTTAAGCTCCTTGAAGTCGCCAATGGCGATACGGCGACCGATTTCGTCGAGGGTGATATGTTTCTGGGTACGCAGTCCCTGTTCGCGCTGCAACTGCAGACGTTTGGTTGCGATAGCCTTGGATTCCTTTTCATCGGCCATGACGTTGAAACCGTCGCCGGCCTGGGGAGCCCCGTTCAGACCCAGCATCAGCATGGGCTGTGAAGGACCAGCCTCGCGGATGGGAAGGTTGCGTTCGTTGTAGATGGCCTTTACCTTGCCATAGGTAGCGCCTGCGAGGACGATATCGCCTACGCGCAGCGTTCCGTTCTGGACCAGCAGTTTGGCAACATATCCGCGGCCCTTGTCGAGCGACGATTCAATGACCGTGCCGGTTGCAAGACGCTGCGGGTTTGCCTTCAGGTTGAGCATTTCAGCTTCAAGCAGTACCTTTTCGAGCAGCAGGTCGACATTGGTACCCACCTTGGCCGATATTTCCTGTGTCTGGTATTTGCCACCCCATTCCTCAACCAGGATGTTCATCTTCGACAGCTCTTCGCGCAGTTTCTCGGGGTTGGCATTGTTTTTGTCCATTTTGTTGAAGGCAAAGACAATGGGAACGCCGGCTGCAAGGGCATGGTTGATGGCTTCACGCGTCTGGGGCATAACCGTTTCGTCGGCGGCGATCACGATGATCGCCACGTCGGTGATGCTGGCACCGCGGGCACGCATGGCGGTAAAGGCCTCGTGTCCCGGTGTGTCAAGGAAGGTGATCTTTTTCCCGTCGGGGCGGAGCACCTCGTAGGCGCCGATATGCTGTGTGATGCCTCCGGCTTCGCCGGCCACCACGTTGGTACTCCTGATAAAGTCGAGCAGTTTGGTCTTGCCGTGGTCAACATGGCCCATGACCGTAACGATCGGCGGGCGGTCAACCAGGTCTTCGGGTTTGTCAGGCTCGTTTTGTTTGATGGCCTCCTGTACTTCAACGCTCACGAATTCGACCTTGTGGCCGAATTCTTCAGCAACAAGGGTGAGGGTTTCCGCGTCGAGACGCTGGTTGATGGATACGAACATGCCGAGCGACATACAGGTCGAGATGACATCGGTAACCGGCACATTCAACATCGAGGCAAGCTCATTGGCGGTTACGAACTCGGTAACCTTGATGACGCGTTTACCCTCTTCCATACGCTCCTGTTCCTGGTGCATCTGCTGGCTTACCGCGTCGCGTTTAGCTTTGCGGTATTTCGATGCCTTGGATTTTCCGGTCGGGCTTAAACGGGCAAGGGTCTCCTTGATCTGTTTTTCGATATCCTCGACCGTGACCTCGGTTTTCTGGGTGTCTTTCTGAAGCTTTTTGTCTTTCGCGAGGGTAAGTTTGTGCATACTCGGACGCGGGGCCTCCGGGGTGGTAACCGTAACGCTGGTACTCACCGTGCCCTCTTCGCCCTGCCGTTTGATGCGGCGGCGTTTCTTTTTCTTTGATTTCAGGGTTTCATCCGAGGATGAAGCCACAGGTTGCGGTTTCCGTTTCTCAAATTTCTTTGGTTCGGGAAGTGTCATCGAACCCAGGATGGTCGGGCCTTCGAGGATGATGCGTTCGGTGCGCATGAAGTTGGATTCCTCGACAGGTTCTGCCGGTTTGGGTGGCTCTACGACAACGGGAACTTCTGCAACCACAGGTTCGGCGGGTTTCGGGGCTTCAGCAACCGGTGCTGCCACTACGGCTGCGGTTTCGGGCACTGTCTCCGCGGGAGGGGCAATTGGTTCTGGCGGAGTACCCGGTTTTGGCTTGCCTTTTTTCGACAGTTTCTTATCGAAAATGGCCAGGTCCATCTTGCCCACAATCTTCAGGTCACCGGTGGAGGATTTTACAGGCTCGGGTTCCGGTTCGGCAACGGGTTCCGGTTCGGGAACGACCTGGACAGCCTCAGCGGCTTCAACAGGTTTAGGCGTTTCAACGACAGGTGGCACGACTTCGGCGACAACTGCAGGCTCGGCCTTAACCACGACCGGTTCCTCATGGACGATCACCGGTTGTTCGACAACTGGTTTTTCCTCAACGATAACGGGTGGTTCGACAACCTGGACAGGTGGTGCGACCGGTTCGGGCGGAGGCGGGGGAGGGGGAGGAGCAACTTCCACCTTTTTCTCTTCCCTTACGGGTTCTTTAACAGGCTCCCTGACTATGGTTTCCTTAACCTTTTTTATAGTCTCGTGCTGTTTTTTCTCGAATTCCATGGAGACATTCTTGATGAAAAGATCATCAAGCTCCTTCTCACGGTCCTTCGATGCCAACCTCTTATCCTCGATGGTGACGGTTTCGTGGGTGCTGAATTGCAGCCCGATCTTTTTCGCCTCTTCCTTGACATGCTTTTCTGAAGCGAATTCTTTCATCAGGAGGGTATACATATCCTGCGTTAATTTCGCATTCGGATCCATATCGATCGGGAATCCCTTTTTAGCAAGGAAATCCACTACGGTCTTCATCCCAATGTTAAATTCCCGTGCAGCTTTGCTTAACCTGGTACTTGTTACGCCTTCACTCATTGAGCAAAATTATGGTTTTTTATTCAAATTCAGCTTTTAAAATGCGGACAACTTCATTGATCGTCTCCTCCTCGAGGTCGGTCCGCTTCACCAACTCAAGAACATCCAAATCCAGCACACTTTTTGCAGTATCGCAACCTATTGATTTCAATTCATCTATGATCCACTGATCGATTTCATCGGAGAATTCCTGGATGTCGACATCTTCGTTATCCACGTCAGTATCGCGGTAAACGTCGATCTCGTAACCGGTAAGTTTCCCCGCCAGTTTGATATTAAAGCCTCCTTTGCCGATGGCCAGCGAAACCTGGTCGGGTTTCATATAGACATCCGCCCGCTTCTCCTCCTCGATGATCACGATGGAGGAGACCTTTGCGGGGCTCAGCGCACGCTGGATAAAAAGGGAGGGGTTGGTGGTATAGTTTATGACATCGATGTTTTCATTTTTCAATTCACGGACGATCCCGTGGATACGGCTGCCCTTCATCCCGACACACGCCCCTACAGGGTCGATGCGGTCGTCGTAGGATTCAACGGCGATTTTGGCACGTTCGCCCGGCACGCGGACAATCTTCTTGATATTGATCAGGCCGTCGTACACTTCGGGAACCTCCGATTCGAACAGGCGTTCAAGGAAAGCCTCGGATGTACGCGACAGGATGATGATCGGGTTGTTGTTCTTCATCTCCACCTTCGAAACCACCGCCCTGATCGTATCGCCCTTGCGATAGAAATCCGAAGGGATCTGTTCCGATTTCGGAAGGATCAGCTCGATGTTTTCATCATCGACCACCAGGATCTCTTTTTTCCACACCTGGTAAACTTCACCGGAGATGATCTCCCCGATCTTTTCACGGTATTTGGTGTAAACATTGTTTTTTTCATATTCCTGGATCTTGGAAATCAGGTTCTGGCGGATGGCCAGGATTTCACGGCGGCCAAAACTCTCCAGCTTGATCTCTTCCGAAAGTTCTTCCCCGACTTCAAAATCAGGTTCAATCTTAACTGCCTCCGAAAGGGGTACCTGGGTGTTTTCATCCTCAACCGTTCCATCTTCCACGATCGTGCGTGACCTGAAAATTTCAAGGTCACCCTTGTCGATGTTAACAATGATGTCGAAATTATCGGACGACCCAAACCTTTTCGTCAGCATGTGTTTGAACACATCTTCCAGGATGCGCATCATGGTTTCCCTGTCGATGTTCTTGAATTCTTTGAATTCCGAAAAGGTTTCGACTAAATTCAGATGTTCCATTGTTTGATAATTCTACTTTTTAAATGAGATTACTTCTATCGCTGATTTAATATCGTCAAATTTCAGGTCCAGGATGACCTTTTCCTGCTCTTTTTTTGCTTTTTTCACTGGAACCTGCTCGATCCGGATCCCGTTTTCATCGGCATCAAGGATAATTCCCGAAATTTTATCACCGTTTTTAGTGACCAGTTCCAGTTCATTTCCAATATTTTTCCTGTATTGCCTGGGAAGTTTTATCGGGCGGTCGGCCCCGGCTGAAGAAACTGTCAGTTCAAAATCTTCTGATTCTCGGTCTAGGCTCTCTTCAAGGAACCTGCTTAGTTGCTTGCAAACCTCAATGTTTACGCGGTGATCACCATCAACAAATACATTAATCCGGTTGCCTGTTCTGATTTTCAGCTCCACCAGGAAATATTCACTTCCGTAGAAGTGTTCCTCAATCAGCTTTTTAATTTCTTTTTCGGTGATCATGGGTTATCAATAAAAGAGGGGACGATTTGTCCCCCCGCATCTGCATTCCTGAATCGGCTGCAAATATAGGTAAAAATTTAATACAACCTTCAATATTTTAATATGTTCCTGATTATTTGCCCGGATAAGCTCCATTTTATTGAAATGGCATCCAGCCAATTGCCGGCAGGCGATTTTATTACCCTATCCGGAAAATTATTTTCATGCAGGATATAACCCGGCTGCAAACTATTTGATGACCACCGGTTTTTCAGAGATGGAGTGGCGGTTCACGATCCAGTAGATGATCGGGAAGATAAGGAGTATCAGGATGGTGGCGGTAACCAGTCCGCCGATAATGACAATGGCCAGCGGTTTCTGGCTCTCGCTGCCGATGCCTGTCGACATGGCTGCGGGCAGCAACCCGATGGAGGCCATCAGGGCGGTCATCACCACGGGGCGGATGCGCGATTCGACGCCATGTTTGATCGATTCGGCCAGGGTCATCTTGAGCATCATATTTGAATTGAACTCGGTGATCAGGATCACCCCGTTCTGCACGCAGATGCCAAACAGCGCAATAAAGCCGACCCCGGCGGATATCCCGAAATTCATACCGGTTAAATGGAGCGCCAGGATCCCCCCGACCAGGGCAAACGGCACATTGACCAGGACCAGCCCGGCATCCCTTGCATTGCCGAAGGCGATGAAGAGCAGGATGAAAATGATGATGATGCTGATAGGGACCACCTGGTTCAGCCGTTTGGTCGCGCGGACCTGGTTTTCAAACTCGCCCGTCCACTGGTAGGAGTATCCTTTCGGTAATTTAACGCCTGCATTCACCTGTTTCTGGGCGTCGGCGATGGTACTGCCCAGGTCGCGGTCGCGCACGGTGAACTTGACGCCGATAAAGCGCATGTTGTTGTCGCGGTAAATAAAGGCCGGGCCGGTCATGGTCCTGAAATCGGCGATGTTGCTCAGGGCAATCTTCGAACCCGACACGGTCGGTACCAGGATGCGCCGCATCTCGTCCTCCGATTTCCTGTACTCATAAGGATAACGGATGCGGATATCAAATTTGCGCTCCCCGTCGTACATGATGCTCGCGGTTTTTCCGCCGATAGCCATTTCGATGACCGCCTGCGCATCGGCCGTGGTAACGCCGTAGAGGGCCATCCTGGGCTCGTCGAGCAGGATCTGGATCTCGGGCTGGCCAATGTTGCGGATAATGCCGGCATCCTTGATCCCCTCGACGTTCTGGATGTTTTTCAGCACTTCATTCGAGTATTTGTCGAGCGTTTTCAGGTCGGGACCGAAGATCTTCACCACGTTGTTGGCGTTGATTCCGGCCACCGCCTCCTGCACATTGTCTATGATCGGCTGGGAGTAGTTGAAATTGATCCCCTGGAAATTCTTCAGGCTCTTGTCCATCTCCTCCACCAGCTGGTCGTATGAGAGTTTTCGTTTCCAGTCTTTTTTATTCTTCAGGTTGACCTGCATCTGCACGTAATAAAAACCGCTTGGGTCGGTGCCGTCGTTTGAACGGCCCGTCTGGGAGAGCACGCCGTTGACTTCAGGGAACTCCTGTAACTTCTGCCTGATCACATGGCCCATTCGCACCGTTTCGGTGAGCGACATGCTCATCGGCATTTTGGCCTCCACCCAGAGGGCTCCCTCGTTCAGCTGCGGCAGGAACTCCGTGCCAAGCCAACGGGTGCTGTACAAAGTAAGAAGCAGGAAGAGGAAGGCAACCGAAAGACTGATCTTCTTGTGGCTGAAGGTCCACAGGAAGGCAGCACTGACATATTTGTTAACGAACTCAGTGAAATAGTTTTTCCTTTCCCTGACGTTTTTATGCAGCAGTACCGAACTCAAAACCGGGACGAGGGTGAGGGTGAAGATCAGGGCGCCCAGCAGGGCAAATCCGAGGGTGTAGGCCAGCGGGGCGAACATCTTTCCCTCAACTTTTTCAAACGAGAAGATCGGGATAAGCGCCGTGATGATGATCAGCTTGGAAAAAAATACAGCTTTGCCTGTTTTTGATGCGGTTTGCTTGATAAGTCCCAGTTTGCTGAGTTTGTTGAACCGTTCCATGCCATAGTTTTTTGCCATGTGGTCGAGGGCGACAAACAGCCCCTCGACCATGACCACCGCCCCATCGATGATGATCCCGAAGTCGACTGCCCCCAGCGACAACAGGTTGGCGCTCATTCCCTGCATCCGCAGGCAAAGGAAGGCAAACAACAGGGAAAGGGGGATGATGATGGATACGATGACGGTGGTGCGCCAGTCGGCCATAAAGAGAAAGACCACGACCGTCACGAAAATGATCCCCTCGAGGAGATTATGCATCACCGTTTCGGTACAGTACTCCACCAGGTCGTCGCGGTCGTAGAAGGTCTCGAGATGGACATCCCCTGGGAGGATGCCGTTGTTCAGCTCGTCAACCTTCGACCTGATCCCCTTGAGGATCTCGCTGGGGTTCTCGCCCTTTCGCATCACCACGATCCCTTCGATGATATCGTCGTTCGCGTTATAACCGGCCTGGCCTACACGCGGCAGATCCGATTCCACCACGCTGGCCACGTTCTTCACCAAAATCGGCACCCCTTTGATGTCCTCCACGATGATGTTCTCGATGTCCTCGATCTTGTTCAGCAGTCCCATGCCTCGAACGACATAGGCCTGGCCGTTCTTTTCGATGACATCGCCGCCCACGTTGATGTTGCTTTTTGAAACAGCCTGGTAAACCTCCAGCGGGGTGATGTCGTATTTGGAAAGCAGCACAGGGTTGATCTGGATTTCATAGATTTTATCACGGCCTCCGAAGGTGGTGATGTCGGCCACCCCCGAAATTGAGCGCAGCTGCCTGTCAACCACCCATTTCTGGATCGTAAGCAGGTCGCGGGAGTTCAGTTTTTTGCTCCTCAGAACATACCTGAAAATCTCACCCGTCGGGCCGTAGGGTGGCTGAACAT
Source organism: Bacteroidota bacterium (assembly GCA_037133475.1). Lineage (GTDB taxonomy): Bacteria > Bacteroidota > Bacteroidia > Bacteroidales > FEN-979 > CAIVAT01. Next base: position 96,727 of record JBAXOB010000007.1, on the reverse strand, counting down.
CCGGCTCCACCCCCTCGGGAAAGTCGATGCCGCGCAGCTGGTTGTTGATCTGCTGCCGGGCGAAAAAATCCTCTACCTTGTCCTCGAAGATCACCTTTACGACCGAAAGACCGAACATGTTGATCGACCTGACACTCGTTTTATTCTGAACCGAACTCATGGCAATTTCAATGGGGATCGAAACAAAGCGTTCAACCTCCTCGGCGCTGCGGCCCTGCCATTGCGTAACGATGATAATCTGCGTATTGGTGACGTCGGGAAAGGCTTCGATGGGGGTTTTGATAAAACTGATCACCCCGGCGATCATCAGGATGGCAACCCAGAAAAAGGTGAAGAACTTATTCTTGAGCGAGAATGCGACGATGCTTCGGATAAATCGATTCATGGCTTAATCGTTGAGTTCATCATAAATGTACAGCTGGTTTTTCGAGATGATTCGTTCACCATCTTTCAGGCCCGCAGAGATGTAGGTATGTTCACCCGCCGATTTGTAAATGGTGATCTCCCTGGTTTCGACATGACTGCGGTCATGAAAGACCATCACGAAATTCTTGCTTTTATCGAAAACCACGCATGAGGCGGGAACGGCAGGATAATACTGGTTTTCCTGGTAATAAAGCGTTACCGTTGCCACCATCTCGGGTTTGAGGATGAACCCCGGGTTGGGAAGACGGATCCGGATACGCAGGGTCTTGGTTTCGGGGTCGAGGATATTGAAGATCTTGTCAACCTTTCCTTTAAACAGCTTATCGGGGTAGCTCAGGGTGCGGATTTCAGCCTCCATCCCTTCCGAGATCCGGCTGATGTCGCTTTCATAAACATTGGCAACCACCCATACCTCATCGATCTGGGCTATGGTAAAGATATTCTGTGCATTGTCGCTTCGCAGCAGCATGTCGTGGTTGATCTTCTTATCGGTTACAAAACCGGTGATGGGCGCCGTAACGAGGTAATCCGATTTTTTCCCCGTATGGTAGATCTTGAAAAGTTCTTCGGTCCTGGAAAGGTTGGCCTGTACCTTCTGGAGTTCCTTCTGGGCCGACAGCAGGTCGCGGTCGGATGAAAGTTTTGCGTTATACAGGTCCTGCTGCACCTCCAGGTTCCTGCGTGCCTGGGCAACATCGCCCTGTGCCTCGGTGAGCTGACGCTCCATATCGGCGACCTCGCCGCTGTGGATCACGGCAAGAACATCTCCCTTTTTAACGTAATCACCGCTTTCGACATTGACTGAGGTGACATTGCCGCTGACCAGCGGGAAGACCTCCACATATTTATCCTCCTCCGCAGTGATCTTGGCATTCAGGGTGATGGTTCCCTCAACCCGCTCCCTTTTCACAGTGTCGATGGCGATCCGGGTCATCATCGTATCCGTTACCGAAAAACCGTGACTTTCTGCGGCGTTGTCTTCGTGGTGGGTACATCCGAAGATAATAAGGGCTAACCCTCCTCCCCAAAAAATAGATTTCAATCGCATGATTCCTGTTTATTTGAATAATTCAATACCGGTGACATAATTCAGCTCTTCAAATGCATTAACGCGGTTGGTGCTGATCTGGTAAAAGTCGATGATCGATTGTGAAAAAGCTTCGAATAGGTCGGTAAACTCCAGCAGTGAGATGTTCTTCCTGCGGTAATTTTCCAGGATGCCGCTGCTGAGTTCGGTAACCTGCACCACCAGCGAGGTGTCGATTTTGCCATATTCGTTATCGAGTTCGTTGACCTTGTTGTACGCTGCCGTCACATCGGCCGAAACCCCCAGCGTTCCCTGTTCCTGGTTTGCTTTGTATGCGCTGAGCTGGGCCTCGGCCATCCTGATATTGCCCTTGTTCCTGTTGAATACCGGCAGCGGCAGGCCGATCGTCAGCCCTGTGTAGTTCCTGACGTAGTTGCCGTTCTCGCTGTAATCAACGCCCAGTGTCAGGTCGGGGACTGCACTCCTTTTCTGCAGCGAAAGGTTCAGTTCGCCCTGGCGGATCATGCTTTCATTAACCTTCAGGTCGGGCCTGTTTTCGGTGGCTGTTGCAATGAGGTCTGAGATTTTCAGGCCGTCGCTTTTATACCGGCCGGTCTCCTCCTTTGATGGAACAGGGGCCACATAACGTGTCTGCGCCAGGATGATGCGCAGGGTCTTTTCGTTCTCGTTGATCTGGTCGATGATGCCTGTCTTATCGTTGCTGAGTTGCAGGTAGGAGGCCTCCAGCCGTGAATAGTCCTTCATGGAGATATTCCCCTTTGCATACTGCCCTTTATACCCTTTCAGCGTTTCATAAAGCATGTCCAGCTGTTTGTTGATGATGGAAATCGCCCTGGACAGGTAATAAACCGTGAAGAAACTCTGGTGAAGCTGGTATTTCAGCGACCGGGTGAGGTCATAGTACTGCAGCTCTGTCATCTTTGCCGCCTCTGTTGCAAGGCGGTAACCGGTTATCCGCTGGCCTGCCACCTGGAAAAGCTGGGTCAGGGCAAAGGATTTATTACCTTCGGGATATCCGACATCAAAGAAATTATGGGCTTCCGAATTGTAAAGGCTCAGTTCTGCTGAAAAATAGGGATTCTGAAAAACCTTTGCCTGGATCGCCTGGGCCTTTGCCGCATCGACCTGGTACCTTGCAGCGATGAGCGAAAGATTCCCGGTGACGAGTATTGAATCCGCCTGCTTCAGGCTGATCCGGAGGGTGTCCTGCTGGGAGTATCCGGTAATATTAAGTAATATTGTGAAAATCAAATAAATGAGATAACTTTTTTTCATACAATGACATGAGTGCAAACGGATTAATAACATGTTAAACCCGCTATTATTGCCAAGGACCTGCGGAATTAACATAATTTTAACAGCAGGGTATTGATTTACCGTCCGTTTTAACTATGGTGTTTTCATCAGAATCCTGACGGAAGCATATTTCTGATTAACTTAACCACAAAGTTCACCATGATTTACACAACGTTGACAATGGGATTCTCTGGGATCAGGATGCCATACAGGTTGTTAAGTTGCTGCGAAATAATCTGTTGAAAAATTGTTTTTCAAGAACCCCGGTTTTCCTGTGTCAAAGAAGAACATTTCCGGTAAATGGTGCCCTTTTTCAAAATTCTTCCCTAAATTTGACACCATTATCCAACCTGTTCCCCTATCGGTCATCGTGGAGGGGAAAAAGGAAAAAGCAGCGAACCGGGCAGGCTCAGCCCCGTCGCAAATACGGTCAGCGGTCGAACAATGGCGGTTTAACAAATAACTCAATCCAAAATGAACACAGCTTCAAGGATTTTTTTCGTTTTCGCATTTTCATTTCTTGCCGGCATCCTGGTTGCCCAGACCAAAATCGGCGAGGGTAAGCTGATGATGAAATTTACCTTTCCCGATACCCTATCGGCCCAGCAGCAGCTGGTGAGCCTGTTGCCCAGGGAACAAACCATCTGGTTTAAAAACGGGAATACCCGGAATGAGAGTAAATCGGGTATGGGCAACCTGATCATGATCCATGATGCCGCCACCGGCGAGTCGTTTGCCTGCATGGATATGATGGGCAAAAAACTGGCCCTGAGATCAACCAAACAAAGCCTCTCTAAGTTACGGGGGATGATGGACCTCGGAAAACCCGAAATCAAAATCGGGGAGGAGACCCGGGTGATTGCCGGGCTGAATTGCAGGAAAGCAACGGTGACCTATCCCGATAAAATCCCCCCTTTTGAAGCCTGGTTTACAAAGGATGTAACCGTCACAAATTCGCCCGAAACCCTGATCGAGGGAATCGACGGCTTTGTCATGGAATCCAGGACGCTCATGCGGGGGATGATATTAAGATCAACCTGCACCTCTTTTGAAAAGGTTACAGTGAATGACAGCCTCTTCAAACTCCCTGATGGCTATAAGGTGATGGATATGGACCAGATGATGAACCAGAAACCTAAATGATCACCATGCCGGGAGCCTGCTGAGGGCAGTCCGGATCCATTGGGTGGCAAACGTCGAAGGTTCATTCCCCTGGTCATGATCATACCGTTGTATCTCTGCGGTTTGAGCATCTCAATTTTCAGGCCATTGATGGAGCTGTTACCGCGCGATGCCTTCTCCAAATTGGCGCATGCCCCCTCTCTGCCGGCAACACCTTTCTGTTATTTTCGAAATAAATCGCTTTAGTATCACCAATAAGCGAATTATCGTTACCTTTGCATCCATAAAAAAGCAGAATTATGTGGATAACGATTATTTCAGTTGGAACCCTGGCAGTCCTTTTAGGATTGCTGATACTCAACGCCAGGAAACGTATGAAAAGCCTGAAGGATGTCAAGGATAGCGACAAGGTAGTCATGCTGACCGATCAGAATTTTCAGAACAAGATAAAAACAGGGACTATCCTGGTCGATTTCTGGGCTGCATGGTGCATGCCTTGCAAGATGATGGTCCCCGTGCTGAATGAGGTGGCTGAAGAGACCCATGGGAGTGTTACCATTGCCAAGGTCAATGTTGATGAGCAGAAGGCTACGGCAGCCAGGTTCGGGATCCGCAGCATTCCCACCATGATCCTCTTTCAGAATGGCAGGGAGGTCAAGCGGATCGTCGGTGTCAAAACCAAGGATTACATCCTTAAGGAACTGGACCGTACGAAGATTCTCTGAAATTTCAGCGTATTGCGGTCAGCAGGAAAACGGGGTATTCGCTGACCGTTCCGTCAGGTTTTTCCTTCCTCATCACAAAACAGGGTTCAAACCTGCAATCGTGGAAACCCTGCTCTACAAGAAGGGTTTCAAGACTACCCGTATCAAATCCCGGGAGAACGTTGGCGGCGCCGTCGTGGAATGAGCCGTCCTCAAGATAGAGGTCGGCTACGGCCAGGATCCCTCCCGGCTTCAGGAGATCATAGAACTTCTTCAGGATGGCGGAGGTATCGCCGATATGGTGCAGCACCATCTGGCTGTAAATGATGTCGAACGACTCTTCGCTCCAGTCTTCCGTTTCAAGGTTGATAAACAGGGTCCTGAATTTCAGATGGTCGTCACCCTGCATTTTTTGCTTTGCCACCTTGAGCATCTCCTGGGAGCTGTCAACCAGGGTGATCTCCGAAAACTGCTCCTTCAGGTAAAAGCTGAGCAGTCCCGTGCCTGCCCCGAATTCCATTGCCTTCATTCCATGCATGGATGAAACCAACTTTTGGAGTTGCCCGGCAACCGCGATGGTACGTTCCATATGCATCTTGTTTTTGTCCCATTCCCGGGCTTTCTGATCAAAGTCGTTCATAAGGTGAGAATTTTAATGATTACCACAGCCTTCATGTGCCGTGCAGGTTTGCTGGTTATCGATGATGCCGCCGGAAAGGTAGGTGTTTACCGCAAGGGTGGTTTCACCCTGGCATCCCCTGACGACCTCAATGCCGTATTGGTTCAGATGGTTGATTGCCCCGGCCCCGATGTTGCCGGCCAGCATGACCGATACACCCAGGTCCGCCAGGATTTCGGCAATTCCCGATTTGCAGCCGCATCCCCCGGGTGAAGGGGCCTGGCTGACCGAAACGATTTCCCGCTCCGGCGAGATGGTATAAACCACGAAATTTTCAGAATGTCCGAAATGGCCGTTAACGAAACCATTTTCAACAGGTAGGGCGATTTTCATAGAGTCTCTTTATTTAGATATAATTGGTGATGATAACTGTTTTCACGCATCATTTGATGGCCGCATTCGGGGCAATCGCTTAGCCGGCAGGGAACTCCCGGCTGGTGTTGTGTTTTTGTATTGCATTTCAGGCAGATACAATAATCGGTTCCCTCATCACGGGGCGGCTCAGTCCTGGCTGTTTTTGATACCAGGGGCCTGATCTGTTCCGATTCACAATAGTTGCAGGAGGTCAGTTCCGCTTTGCCGATCAGAAGTTTAAAGCAGGCTTCGCAGCGGTACCAGAACCCGTCGGTGTGATAATCGCCACCCTCGATGAAGATGGCCTTGCCATCGACAAAAGCCTCGGCGATGGTGCGACGGGCCTTTTCATAAATCCGCGTCAGCGTCGGGCGCGATACCGACATCTCCTCAGCAGCCTGGAACTGGGTCATTCCCATGTAGTCAAGCAGGCGGATGGTCTCATATTCCTCGAACAGCAGGATAACCGGTTCCAGGTCGGTGACCGGGATGCCGAAGGGCTTGAATCCCTCCATCATGGGAGGCTGGGTTACGTTTCGTTTTCTTTTGGGGCGTGGCATCCGCAGGCACAGGTTTTATTCCGGGTTTTTCAATGGGACGGGATGGAGGTCGTCATTACAGGGTACAAAGACAAAGTCGGCATCCATCACCATTTCACGGTGTTCGGAATAAAGGCTTTCGGCAAAAACCTCGACTTTTATAAAAAGCCTTACCTGGCCTGTTTTAACAACACTTCCCACAAGTTCAAGAATGGTATCCAAAACGACCGGTTTTAGAAACCGCACGTTTTCAGCCTTTACGGTAACCATCCGCTGCCTGCTGTAGCGGGTTGCGGTGATAAAGGCAACCTCATCGAGCCATTGCATGGCCTCGCCGCCGAAAAATGTTCCGATTGAATTCAGATGCCGGGGAAAGACAATCCTGCTCTGCCTTGTCAAACATCTGCCCTTCTGAAGTTCGTTATCCAAGTTTTTTTCCTGCAAAGTTAAAAATAAATGAACATATGTTCATTATGTTTGAAAAAATAATGAATTATTTCCCTGGAAAAGACGAAGGAAGGCTAGGAATGGCCGCCGATGATAATGCGCATGATTTTGAGGTTCAGCACGAAGAACCGGACCACCTGCCAGGGAAAAAATTTGCGCCAGAACCGGGTGGTACGGGTGGGATAGGGGGGATAGTCAATGCCTTTGGGGCCGGAGGATATGGGTTTTGTTTGCATTTTGCAGATTTTTAACGATAAAACATTGATGAAGATGGGTTACTCAGGAATCAGGAACCAGAAGGGTTTTGCTTTTGCCTTGTAGATAAACAGGTAATGGAGCAGCAGTTTTACCCAGTGGCCTGCCAGCCCGGGCTCTCCAACCGTGTAATTGAGATCCCTTCCCCAGTCGGGGAAACGTTTGTAATCGGGTACGATCGGGAAGACGGTCATGGAGGCGGCCATCCCGTCGCGGATGCCATAGCCCGATGAGATGATGCAGGCTGCTCCCATGCGGGCCATCGAGGCTTTGTGGGGCGAATCTTTGTGGTTATTCCTGATCCTGTCGATAATGTTAAGCGCCACGATCTTTCCAATCACGCCCGAGGGCATGCCGGTACGCGGGGCTGTCGGGAAGATGGCCAGGCCACTTTTACTGCTGCGGGGCTGCGAGATCGGGTGCGGCACCGCAAAGGCAATACCCGCGGCGAAAATATTGGGATAGGCCGGACTTTCATAGGTTGAGGGCCAGTCGCCGGCGCTCCAGTCGGCATAGGGGCGGCTGGTATAATCGGCATCGACCTTCATAAAGCCGCTCGGGGCAAACATACTGGCCGTAATATCTTCGCCTTTGCTGTCGAATGCCTTCAGCCCTGCGCCGGCAAAGGAGGGGATCAGCATGGCAAAGTCAAACTCGCTGACATGGCGTTCTCCATCGAGGGTCTCATAATGGGCTTTGCCCTCTTCAACCTTGATGATCCCTGCACCGGTGATCCATTTGATGTCATATTCGGCCAGGATCGATTCGGCGAAAACCCGTGTGGAGGTGACATACCCCCCTTTTTTGATGAAGGCTCCCCCCATCCCGAAATCACCCACCTCGTTTTCATTGGTGATCCAGGTGATCTCAGCCAAATGATTCAATTTTCGCTTGCCAATTTCAAAAGCGACATTCAATGCGTATTCGAAGGCGGCACCCTGGCAGGTGGCTGTCGGATGGCCTGTGCCGATGAGAAACCGCTGTTTCTCCCCTCCGGCCATTTTATCAAGCGATTTCTGCAGGTTTTGCCATGCCTCTTCCGCGTGCGGATAGGTGCAGACCGAATTGGTGAACCCCTTCGGACCGAGCCCTTCGGTTGCGGCAAAATTAAGCTTGGGACCGGTTGCGTTTACCAGGAAATCGTATTCGACTTTTCCGGTCTGGCCCGCCTTTTCACCCGCAGTATACTCAAATTCCACGTATGACGCACCGTTGCCTGATCCTTCGGGATAGATAACCTTTGCCATTCCCTGGATGAATTCGATCCCCTTTTTACGATAAACCGGGGCAAGCGGAAAAGAGACCTGTTTGGCCGTCATCTGGCCGATGCCCACCCATATGTTGGATGGTATCCACTGGTACCGGTCGTGCGGACTTACCACAATCACCTGGTGTTTGCTTCCCAGTTTATGTTTTAACAAAAGGGAGGTGGTATGGCCGGCAATGCCGGCACCCAGAACGACTATCTTCTTCATGTTAACCTGGTTTTTGTAATTGGTTTCGGGATGAATGGTTGATTCTTTTGTAAAAATAGCGACTATTTTGTTATCCCCCAAGGTTATTTAATTGATATTCAGAAAATAACAATATGATATGTTAGGTAGATAGCTTAAGATTACCTGATAATCTGCAGGATAACCAGTAAAGAGCTTATTGAAACCAGGGTCCAGATCACGATTCCCAGGACCATGGGCCTGATGCTCACGGTTCTAAGGGCGGTGCGGGTCAAACCGGCGCCAATCAAAAACAGGGTCAGCGTGAGCCCCCTTTTGGCTGCATAAACGATAATCTGGTTTGCTGGATGAAGCTGCGGGATAAAGGTATTGGCGACCATCGCCAGGATGAAGAAGAGGATAAACCAGGGTAGCCTGATCTTGTTTTTACCTGATTTATACACGATGGCCATAACGAGCGATACCGGGATGATCCAGAGCGCCCTTTCGAGCTTAACCGTGGTGGCGATCTGCAGCGCCTCTGCGCCGAATTTATGGGCTGCCCCCACCACCGAGCTGGTATCGTGAATGGCAATGGCCGCCCACATGCCGAACTGGGGCTGGCTTAAATGCAGCAGCCCGCCGATAAACGGAAACAGGACCAATGCAACGGAATTCAGGATGAATATGGTTGCCAGCGAAACCGAGATCTGGTTTTCTTTGGCGCCGATCACCGGTGCAACGGCTGCGATGGCGCTTCCCCCGCAAATGGCGGTGCCCGTGGTGACGAGAATCGTGGTTTTGTGATCGACGGCCATCAGTTTCCCGGCGGCAAGTCCGACCACGAAGGTCAGGGTTATAGAGGTTACCGTAAACAGGATACCCTGCCTGCCCGAGCTGGCTGCTTCAAAGGCGTTCATCCCGAAGCCAAGTCCGATCACTGAAATCTTCAGCAGCCAGCTGATCGCCTTGTGGTTGTGTTTTTCAAAGGGGTTGCCTGTGAACTGAACCAGTAAAAATCCCAGCAATAAGGCTACTGGCGGTTCAATTACAGGCGTAAGGGAGGCAACGGCTGCCAGCAGGAAGAGAATTCGGGGGAGGAATGAGGATGGTTTCATGTGATCCCTGTTTTATAAAGGGATTGCAAAGGTCCGCCCTTCAGCGCTCTTAATCCAGTTGTAAAAATTGATGTGCTATAACCTTTGGTTATAATGCTGAAGGGCAAAATGGATAAAGGTATCGGCGAGACCGTCGGATTTCCCGTGAAGATGGACAAAGGAAAAGGTTCGCCGGATATCGAGGCCGGGGATATCGACGATTTTGAATTCACCGTTGGCGATTTCCCTGGCGACTGCGGCAATAGAGATGAAACCAAGGCAGTTGGAATTGGCGAGGAAGGATTTGATGCTTTCGGTACTGCCCAGGTACATGGCAACATTGAGGTCGGAAAGCTGAATCCTGAGCGCACCCAGTTCATGTTCGATGACCTCGAGGCTCCCCGAGCCCCGCTCCCTGAATACCAGCGGGATTGCTGCTAATTCTTCGAGGGAGATCCCGCTGCGGTGCGCCAGCTTCTGGCTGGTATGCACCACGGGTACCAGTTCATCCCTGATGAAGGGGATATATTTCAGCTCCCTGTTTTTTGTCCTGCCCTCGACCATTCCCAGTTCGATGCGCTGCTCCACCAGTGCGGCTTCGATCTTTTCGGTGTTATCGTTGAGCAATGAAAGTTTTATCTGGGGAAAACGCTGGTAAAACCTGGCCAAAACTGGGGGAAGGACATACTGGCCGATGGTGGTGCTGGCGCCCAGCTGCAGGTTTCCCGAAAATTTCCGTTTCAGTACGCCGAAATCAAAATCGATCTGCTTGTAGATCCCCATGATCTGCTGGGTATAATTCATCAGGATATTCCCGGCGGGGGTCAGGATGATCTTTCCGGCTTTGCGCTCAAACAGGCGGATGTCGAGCTCTTTCTCAAGCTCCTGGATGTTTTTGGTAACAGCAGGCTGGGTGATGAAAAGTTCGGCGGCTGCCTTGGTGAAGCTCAGGTGAGCTGCCACGGCATGAAAAACCTTCAGGCGGAAATCGGGCATCGGAACATCGTTTTGATTGCGCAAAGATAGGAGGAATCGGGATGCTGAATCCAACCCTTTCCTGCCTTATGCTAAAGGGATGCAATCACCTCCTGCAGGTTTTTCGTAACCTCGCCGGCAATGGGTTCCAGCAGGTTGTTCTGTATCGCCATCATGGAGGCCAGCGGGTTCACGGCGGCGACTTCAACCCGGCCGTTTCCCTGCTCGATGACCACCACGTTGCAGGGAAGCATCGTACCGATCTTATCTTCCGCCTGGAGTGCCTTGTAGGCGTATCCCGGGTTGCAGGCGCCGAGAATCCTGTACTTTTTAAATTCCACCCCTAGCTTTTCATCCAGTTTGGCCTGGATGTCGATATCCGAGATGATGCCAAAACCTTTTACCTTTAGTGCCTCCGTGGTCAGCCGGATGGCTTCGTCGAAGGAGACAGTCAGAACTTTGCTGAAATAATAGTCCATCGCGTTGATTTTTATGGTTGATTATTTGCCCCCTTTAGCAGGCGCAGGGGCGGTTAACGATAAAAAAGCCCAGCAGGGCACCCATGCCGATGCTGGAATAGGGATTAGCCGTGATAGCGCAAGTGCCGGAGGGACACCCTACAAAATAGTAGTAAAGGAAACCTGCCACGCCACCGCCGGCGGTGAACAGCAGTGGTTTCCAGAACTCCCAGGTTTTCAGCCGCTCCCTGAAGGGGAGGATCTCTTTTTGTGTTTGACAGGAATCTGACATGGTTGCGCTTGATTAGGGGTTTGTCTTATCAACCTGAAAAGGCTGACGGATTAATTTTCCGTTGCAAAGAAACAACAAAAATTTCAAAATAGTGCTCTTTATGCGATTTATTTTTTAAATATCTAAATAGGTTGATGCATATATATGGTTCCGGAAAATTTCCGTATGCACTGGAAAGGCCATTCCTGCGGGGATGACGGAAAAGGATAAATCAGTGATCATCGGAGGATGGTAATTCCCGAGAGAGATGCTGTCCTACCGTGTAACTATTGGATGGCTTTCTTCAAGCCACCGGGAGAGTCCTCCGCTGAGGCTGTTGATCGATTTAAACCCCTTATCCTTTAATACCGAAACGGCCCCCAAACTCCGGTGTCCCGATTGGCAGTAAACAAGGTAGCTCTTGTTTTTATCCAGCAGGCCGACCTTCGCTTCAAAGTCACCGGCTTGGTAATCAATGTTTCTGGCATTGGCTATATGACCCGAGGCAAACTCTCCCGGGGTGCGCACATCCAGGATGACAAAGGCAGGACTATTCGCCTGTTCGCTGATCAGTTTCTGTGCATCCGCAGGGCTGATCTCCCTGGCACCGCCCTGGTCGCGGCTGCAGCAGGGGAGGATGGTGAGACTGATTATCATGACCAGGAGGAAGGGTAAGCCAGAGATTTTATTCATAGTAAAGAGAATATCGTATCGGGTGGTTTTGTGCAAATTTACATCAATTGGTGTTTGCCGTCGATGCCCCTTGAGGGTCATTGCATATCCCATGTGCGATTGTGATGGTTAAATTTTATTATTTTTGAAATTCAGGTTGTTTTCCCTGCCGTTAACCCTATGTTTGCGTAATAATTCCAACCGATGAAATTTTCAGTAGAAAACCAGGTTAAAACGGCCCTTGCCATTTTGCTGGCGGTATGCCTGTTCGACATGCCCTATGGCTATTACCAGCTGCTCCGCTTTGTCGCAGTGGTCGGGTTTGCCATCCTTGCCTATTACGAATACGAGCGGAAGGTCATCCCGCTGGTGATCCTTTACGTGGCGCTGGCTTTCCTGTTTCAGCCGCTGCAGAAGGTGGCGCTTGGCAGAGAGTTATGGATGGCCGTCGACCTGGTCATTGCCGTGGGACTGGTAGTTTCAATCCTTATCCGCAGGAAGAGGTGACCTGGTTTCCCATCGTCCTGTTTCCCGGTAAGGTGTCCAATGGCATCAATGGTCCAAATCGCCCTCCTGGTTATCCACGGAAAGGTGTTCTTGCTTGTCAGGAATAATTATCTTTGCAGCCGCAAATTTGTAATACAAATGTTGGCAATAAAATTTAACAATTTCTTAAATGCACAATCTTCTTACAACCCTCGGTAAGTTCACCAGGGGAATCATCGATTTCTTCTATCCCCCTTTCCGCAAATTTATGTCGTTGCAGTTTTTCCGGTACGGGGTAACCGGGTCGGCAAACCTGGTATTCGACTGGGTATTGTATTTTCTGATCTATAATTTTGCCCTGTGGCACAAAAACCTGGATCTTGGGTTTGTAACCCTTAGTTCACACATCGCAGCCCTGGCCATAAAGGTTCCCATCGTTCTGCTTTCGGGGTTTTTGTTACAGAAATATGTAACCTTCTCATCTTCAAAATTAAATGCTGGAGTTCAGCTGTTCCGGTATTCAATCGTGTTTTTAGTCAATCTTTGCATCAGTTATTTTGGCATGAAATTACTGGTTGATGGGTTCAACCTGTATCCCTCCCCCTCCAATATTATGATTTCAATCCTGACTGTTTTCATCAGCTATTTCTCGCAGAAACTATACACCTTTAAAACATCAAATGCCGGGGAACTGCAGGAACTTCAGACTACCCCCCTGCCGGTTGAAGAATAGGAGAGTGTTCAAATTTCAAAAACCGGGTCAGGTATAAACTTTAAATCTTGTATGAAATAGGTGATTTAGGAAGGATCAGGATAAGAACAATTTGAAGAATTGAAACAATAAAAAAACCTGAATAATGTGATATTCAGGTTTTTTTATTGTATCAATAATGTTGACCCACCAGGATTCGAACCTGGACCGAGAGAACCAAAATCTCTTGTGCTGCCGTTACACCATGGGTCAATAAGAATGTCGAATAACGAATATTGAATTTTGAATTATGAATGGGAAAAAACGCAATGTTCCATTCCTGCTCCAATGCCCCGATTCGAGGGTGCAAAGGTAGAAATATTTTCTTTTTACATCAGGCGGGCCGTAAAAAAATATAGAATCAGGGGTTGAGGGTATTTTTGTACTTTTGCGCACGAATATTTTCCAGAAAAATCATTGTGACATGAAGAATTTTCAGAAGCTGAACAATATTTTCGGTTGGGCTACCTTTATCCTTGCATCGGCGGTCTACCTGCTTACCATCGAACCCACGGCAAGCTGGTGGGATTGCGGCGAGTACATTGCCACCGCCGTCAAACTGCAGGTGGGCCATCCTCCCGGGGCGCCGCTGTTCCAGATGATCGGCAGGTTTTTCTCCCTTTTTGCCTTCGGGGATATGTCGCACGCAGCCAGGATGGTCAACGTGATGTCGGGCCTGTCGAGCGGGTTTACCATTTTGTTCCTTTTCTGGAGTATCGTCCTTTTTGCCAAGAAACTGGTCCCCGACGAAGAGCATATGACCGCGGGCGAGATGTTCACCGTATTCGGCGCCGCCTTTATCGGCTCCATGGCCTACACCTTCAGCGATACCTTCTGGTTCTCGGCGGTCGAAGGGGAGGTTTACGCGATGTCCTCCTTTTTTACAGCCATCTCCTTCTGGGCGATCCTGAAATGGGAAACCGTGGCCGATGAAAAACATTCCTATCGCTGGCTGATCCTCATCGCTTTCCTGATCGGCCTGGCCATCGGCGTCCACCTGCTGAACCTGCTGGTCATCCCGGCTACCTGTATGGTCTATTATTACAAAAAATATGATACCACCAAGGTTGGCATGCTGCTCACCTTCATCATCTCCATCCTGGTACTGGCCTTTGTCATGTTCGTGATCATCCCCTGGACCGTTGAATTATCGGGTAAATTCGAACTTCTGTTTGTAAACGGCTTTGGATTACCGTTTAATTCGGGCACCGTTTTCTATTTTGCCCTCATCGTTGTTTTGCTGATCTGGGGCCTCTATATTACCCGGAAAAAGGGCAAAACAGTGCTGAATACGGTTATCCTGGCCTTCACCTTTATCCTTATCGGTTATTCCTCCTTCCTGATGCTGGTGATCCGCGCCAATGCCGACACACCGATCAATGAAAACGCCCCCAAGGATGCCATCAGTTTGCTTTCTTACCTGAACCGTGAGCAATACGGCGATTTCCCGATTGCCTACGGCCAGTATTACAGCGCCCCCATTGTCGATTATGCCGACGGGAACCCTGTTTACCAGAAGGACCTGGCTTCCAAAAAATATATCGTCATCGATAACCGCAAAGGAACTGTGTCTGTGTGGGATCCGAGGTTCACCACCATTTTCCCGCGTATGTGGAGCAGCCAGCGCAAAGGTTCGGCCGAGTTTTACAAAAAATGGGGCGGCGAAGGGGTGCCCATCGAGGTCAGCGGCCGCGATGAAAAGCCTGAAACCCGCTATCGGCCTACCTTTGGGGAGAACCTGAAATATTTTTTCAGTTACCAGATCGGCCATATGTATATCCGCTACTTCATGTGGAACTTTGCCGGCCGGCAGAATGACGTACAGGGTTATGGCGGCATCGAAGAGGGCAACTGGATCAGCGGTATTCCCTTCCTCGACAAGATGAGGCTGGGCCACGACCAGACCAACCTTCCCGACAGCAAGAAGAACCGGGGAACCAACAAATACTATCTTTTCCCCCTGATCCTCGGGCTTATCGGCTTTTTCTTCCACGTTGGCAGGGATTACAAGGGAACGATGATCATCGGGCTGCTGTTCATGATGACAGGGCTGGCAATCCTGGTTTACCTGAACCAGCAACCCTACGAGCCGCGCGAGCGGGATTACGCCTATGCCGCGTCGTTCTATGCGTTTGCAATATGGATAGGGCTGGGGATCATTCCCCTGGTGAACTGGTTGCGCAAAAAGCTGAAGGAAAACCTTGCCGTTGTGATCGTATTTTTCCTTTGCCTCCTGCTGGTTCCCGGCATCATGGCCAAAGAGAACTGGGACGATCATGACCGTTCGGGCAAGTATTCCTGCCGCGACTTCGCAGCCGATTACCTTAATTCATGCCAGCCGCAGGGAATCCTCTTTACCAACGGCGACAACGATACCTTCCCGTTATGGTACGACCAGGAGGTTGAGGGGATCGGCACCGATGTCCGCGTGGTGAACCTGATGCTCGCCTCCGGGCCCTGGTACATCAACCAGCTCTACCAGAAAGCCTATAATTCGAACCCGATCCCGCTTGCCCTGAGCAAGGAGCAATACCGGCAGGGAACCAACGACATCGTGCCCTTCTACGACATCGGCCTGAAGGGATATGTCGAACTGAAGGATATGATGGATTTCATCAAGAGCGATGATCCGCAAACCTTCATCCCGTTACAGAACGGGGATAAAATGAAATTCTTCCCATCCCGGAAGGTTAAGATCACCGTTGATTCGGCAGCCTGCGTGAAATATGGCATCGTGCCCAAACACCTCCGCGGGAAGATGGTCGACTCCATCTGCTGGACGATCCGCTCAAACCAGCTTTACAAGAATGACCTGATGCTGCTCGATCTGCTGGCCTCCAACAAATGGGAACGTCCGCTTTACTTTGCGGCTCCCTCCAGCGTAAGCCATTGCGTGGCAATCGACTCCTTCTGTCATGTGACGGGCTGGGTCTATAAGTTCATGCCGGTCAAGGCCGAAAAGGACGACTATATCAGCGGAATGGGCGGGGTTGATGCGATCTCCTCCTATGATATCCTGAAAAACAAGTGTGCCTGGGGAAACCTGAGCGATCCTCACACATACATAGATCCTGAAAGTCTCAACAATTCGGTCAGGCCAAAGACCAATATCATGCGCGTCGCGCAGGGTCTTATGGAAATGGGTAAGAACAGGGAGGCTGTCGAAATACTCGATATCTTTATCAAAAACTTCCCCGATTCGAAGATCACCTATGATATGTATATGTTACCCTATGCCGAAATCTATTATAAGGCCGGGGCCCCCGAAAAGGCTAACAAGCTCATTGAAAGGCTTGGCATCATCTACAGCCAGAATCTTGATTATTACTATTCCTACAGCCCGCAAAACAGGCAGTATTTTGAACAGGATATTCAAACTTCGCTCGGTGTGCTGAGGCGTTTGTCGATGGTGGCTTCCGATAACAAACAACCCCAGCTGGCCGCCAGGATGGATGCGCTTTTCAATCTGAAGTTAAAAACAGTTCAATAGGAAGAACCAATCGATATGCTAGCATCCGTCATCTGGAACCCCAGTCCTGAAATTTTCAATATCGGAAGCCTTGCCATCCGTTGGTACGGGCTGTTCTTTGCACTTTCGTTTTTCTTCGGATATCTCATCATGCAGAAGATTTTCACCAAGGAGGGTGTTCCCATTCCCCTGCTGGATGAACTGACGACCTATATGATCATCGGGACTGTGGTGGGAGCGAGGCTCGGGCACGTTTTGTTCTATGAACCCGAATGGTACCTGTCGCATCCCATCAAGATCCTCGAGGTTTGGGAAGGAGGGCTGGCAAGCCACGGGGCTGCCATCGCCATCCCCCTTTCAATGCTGATCTTTGGTTGGGTGCGCAAGAAACCCTTCCTGTGGATCATGGACAGGGTGGTCATCACCGTTGCCCTGGCCGGGTTTATGATCCGCATGGGCAACCTGATGAATTCCGAAATCTACGGGAATCCAACCACGCTGCCCTGGGGATTTAACTTCCTTCGTTCTTCCACGCCCGGCGACGGGCTGGTTCCGCGGCATCCTACCCAGATCTATGAAGGGCTGTCGTACCTGGCCATCTTTTTCTTCCTGTGGTGGTATTATTACAAAAAGAACGGAAAACCCTCCCAGGGGATGATATTCGGGATATTCATGACGATGGTGTTCGGCATCCGGTTCCTGATAGAATTCATCAAGGAGCCGCAGGTTGGATTTGAACGCGGCATGATCCTGAACATGGGGCAACTGCTCTCCGTCCCGCTGATTGTGGCGGGCGCCATCCTGATTTTCAGGGCCTGGAAGCGGGACCCGGTGGTATAGCCGACGATTCTTTTATCCTTTTGATAAGGTCGGCATAGTCGTTCTGGATGACCATCCCGGGGAAATTCTTCGACATTTCAACGGCATAAAGCAAGTCAAAATCTGTTTGCCGGATGGAGAAATATATCTTTTTCTCCATCAGGTAACCGGCGAGGTATTCCTGTTCGGTTTGCCCTGGAGTAGGGATGAAAATGGCCCGCTTTCCCAGTGTTACCAGGTCCATGATGCTTGAATAGCCTGACCGGCAGATAACCAGTGCCGCATTCCGGATCAACTCCTGCAACTTTGCCGTTTCAAGATGGGAAAAGACATGGATCCTGTTATCCAGCACGTACGTTTCGTCCGATTCGGTGATCCCCCGAACCACGGCTACCTGCATATCGATATTGACGAGTTGCAGCAGGATCTTCTTTTCGAGGATGGTTCGCTGCGGCTCCGGGCCCGACAGCATTACCAGAAGATCGAACCCGGTTGGCATGTGTGATCCGGTATGTTCATGCCGGATTGAAAATCGTGACAATATCCCGATATAGTGTGCGTTCCGGGGTAATTTTGGCGGGTGCGACAGTGCCCCGGCCAGTCCCCGGTGCGGTTCGAAATCAGGGATCCAGCATTCGTCGTACCGGTTGATAAAACAATAATTGATGCTGTTCAGCAGGCCTTTGATAAACTTCAGCCCGGCCGGGACCTGGATGTCGAGCTGGTGTGTCATGAAAACGGAGGGAATGGTGGCATGCCAGCACCCGTAGCGGTTATCGGAGATGATCAGGGAGATGTCGTGATGGAGGGCTATTTTTTTCAATACCCGGTGTTCACGCCAGATTCCCAGCAGCAACCCGGGCAACGAGCGGATCATCCGGGCCGCAATCCTGCCATTTTTGGGATAGGTGATCACCGTCCCCGGAAAATCGATTACCGTAAGGCCGGGATATTCTTTACGGATAAACCCCAGCGGACGCCCGCTTGCAGCAACCACCACGTCAAAGCCAAGTTTGAGAAGCTTTTCGATAACCGGCACGCATCTTGTGGCATGACCGATCCCCCAGTCCATCGGGCAAACAAGCACCTTTTTCTTTTCACCTGGGGTCATTGCGGATTTGCTTTCATGATGTTTTGAAGAGTTCGACGGGTTATTCAGACCATTTCAAAATTACGCTCATTTTTATTTGTGAAAACAGAAAAGTTATTCACACACTGTTAACTTTTATGAACCAACCCGATTAACCATTTATGAATATGGTTGATCCCGGGGAGAGCTCCATTACATTCAACATGACTTTAACCTATGCTGAAACAACAGGGAAATAAAAATTAACCGCAAAAACACAGGGAGGGCACAAAACACACCAGGATAACCATTGTGATCATTGCGTCAGTCATGGTGACCATTTTGGTTAAATAAACCGTCATGATTATGGG
Organism: Bacteroidota bacterium; assembly: GCA_037133475.1. Classification (GTDB taxonomy): domain Bacteria; phylum Bacteroidota; class Bacteroidia; order Bacteroidales; family FEN-979; genus CAIVAT01. The sequence continues at coordinate 77,986 of JBAXOB010000007.1, read as the reverse complement.
ACAGGGATTCGTATGAAACACAACAAAGCATTTAACATGCGCTGAAATGGGAGAGGATGAATTGATTTACAGGATCGGGCTCACCCTGATCCCGGGGGTGGGCGATGTTTTTGGAAAAAAGCTGGTATCGCTTTGTGGCAGCGCTGAGGCGGTATTCCGGGAGCCACGGAGGTACCTGAAAAAAATGGCCAGGATCGGGGCTTTGCTGGATCAGGCGGTTGGCAATAAACAGATACTGTTGCGGGCTGAAAAGGAGGTAAGGTTTACGGAAAAGTATCATATTGCAGCGCTTTATTTCCAGGACGCGGTATATCCTCAAAGGTTAAGGCATTGTATTGACAGTCCGGTGATCTTGTTCTACAAGGGCACTGCAGCGCTTAATTCGCAACGCGTGGTCGGGATTGTGGGCACGCGCAGCGCCACCGAATATGGCAAGGCTGCGACCCATGCCCTGGTTTCAGGCCTGGCCCAGCAGCAGGTGCTGGTTGTCAGCGGACTTGCCTACGGTATTGACAGTTGTGCACACCGTGCCTCCCTGGAGGCCGGCCTGAATACGGTGGGTGTGCTTGGGCATGGTCTTGATACGGTCTATCCATGGCTGCACCGCTCCCTGGCTGAGAAGATGGTGATGCAGGGTGGCCTGGTCACAGAGTTCCTCAGTGGAACCAAACCCGACCGTACCAACTTCCCGAAGAGAAACAGGATTATCGCCGGGCTGGTTGATGCCCTGGTGGTGGTGGAGGCCGGGCGAAAAGGAGGAGCCCTGATTACGGCTGATATTGCCAATTCATATAACCGCGATGTTTTTGCAATTCCTGGCAGGATCAGCGATCCCTACTCGGAAGGAACCAATTACCTGATCCGGACGAACCGGGCATCCCTGATCCAGAAACCTGAAGATATTGAATTCCTGATGGGGTGGAAAGAGCCATTTTCACCGGTGAAACCGGCACAACGCAAGATCTTTGTCGAGATGACACCCGAGGAGGAGAAAATAACGGAACTGCTCCATGAAAAGGGCCAGATGGGAATCGATGAGATCTGCCTGCTGGTTGAAAATTCCATGAGCCGCGTGTCGGCCTCGTTGCTTAATCTCGAATTTGAAGGCGTGGTAAAATGCCTTCCCGGGAAAGTTTATGAATTAATTTGATTGTTCCGGAACGCTGACGGAGGCTTTAAACCCGAGCACCATAACGATGATCGCCGAACCGAATGAAAAAAGACTAAGCAGTTTAAAATCGCTGGTCAACAGGCAGAAATTGAAAATCCCATGGAAAAAGAGCGCACCGAACAGGCCGGTAAGCGAATATACTACCCTGCCTTTGATGAATTTAGCCATGCCGACAAAAAATCCCATAATCACCGCAAACATGATATTGGCAGGTACAAAAATAAATGCATAAAGGGTGGGGGGGAAGTTTGCCTGGATGTTGAACAGGTTAAACGCATATAAAACCAGCGCCATCGTTGAAAATCCAAGTGCGGTCATGATCGAAAAGGTAATGGCATCGATGGGTTTTTGAATGTAGGATTTCTTAACAAAAAAGTAACGAAGGATGATGAACTTGCCAAACTCCGCACTCCCGCCAAGGGTAATGAAGGAATAAAAAAGAATTCGTTTAAGGCTTCCCAGGGTATTAAGGTTCAGCATGTTTGACAGGATCTCCACGCCCAGCAACACTATAACTCCAGCTCCGCCTGCCAGAAAGCTGTAGCGTAACCCGGTGCTGAAACTGCTTTTACTTCTTTTGTTAAAATACAGGATCATGAACAAGGCAATGAGTGGGGCAACAGCTAAAGTAATGTATGCAATCGGTCTCATAGATCAGGTGTTACGGTATATTCCTGTCAAATGTAATTAATTTTTATACTTTTACAAGAAAAAAAATAAAGTTCTCGCTTGGAAGGAATCGTTGTCAAATCGACCGGTAGCTGGATCTCTGTCAGGATGCCTGATGGGAGCAGGGTTGATTGCAAGCTGAAAGGCCAGTTCCGTCTGCAGGATATCAAGCACACCAACCCGGTTGCCATTGGCGACCGGGTGGAAGTTGAACATGCCGGGGCCGACAGCCATGGGATGATTACCCAAATCAGGCAGCGCGATAATTACATTATCAGGAAATCAAAGAATTTATCCAAGATATCCCATATTATCGCGGCGAATCTTGATCATGCCTACCTGATTGTAACGCTTGCCCAGCCGCAGACGTCGAACGGGTTTATCGACAGGTTCCTTGTGACTGCAGCCGGGTACTACATACCGGCCAGTCTTATTTTTAACAAAATTGATATCTACACGCCTGACCTTTTATCCATACTGAATGAACTCACCGGGATTTATGAGCAGGCAGGCTATCCGTGCTATCGCGTATCGGCCACACGCGGCGATGGCGTGCCGGAGATCAGGGAACGGCTGAAGGGGAAGGTCAGCCTGTTTTCGGGACATTCGGGGGCGGGAAAGTCTGCCCTGATCAAAGCCATAAACCCTGCCCTGAACCCACGGATCGGCAGGTTGTCGGAGACCCATCAGAAGGGGATGCATACCACTACCTTTGCCGAGATGCTGGAACTACAGGATCAAGGGTTTATTGTGGATACACCGGGTATCAAGGAGTTCGGCCTGATAGATTTCGACAAGTCGGAAATTCACCGTTGTTTCCCTGAGATGGACCGCCTCCTGCCGCAATGCCAGTACAAAAACTGTACCCATACCCATGAACCCGGATGTGCCGTAAAGATGGGGATTGATACGGGTGCCATCAGCTCCCTGCGTTATAATTCATACCTTAGCATTCTCAATGATCGCTAAACAACTGATAACCGACTCGGTCACACCGGTCAAGCCATCTGATACGGGCGCATTTGCCATCGTACAGATGGAGGATTGCCGGCTCTCCCATATACCGGTTGTAAACGACCTGGAGTTTTTGGGCTTAATTTCCGACCGCGATATCCTTTCGTTACAGGACCCCGAAAACGAGGTTGGTTCCGGACTTCTCCCGTTGAGCCAGGTCAATGTTGAAGAAAACCAGCATATCTACGAGGTTATCAAGCTTTTTGCGGCGATGAAACTTACCGTGTTGCCCGTTGTAAGTTCGAAAAATCATTACATGGGGGCCATCACCCTGCCATCGCTGGTTTCGCACCTGGCTGATCTTGCCGCCATACAGAACCCTGGGGGTATTATTGTTTTGGAAATCAACAATAAAGATTACAGTGTCATGGAAATCGCCCGGATCGTCGAATCGAACGATGCCAAAATACTGAGTCTTTATATGACCTCTTTCCCGGAATCCACCAAACTGGAGGTCACCATCAAGGTTAACAGGATGGAAATCGGCGCGATCCTGCAGACCTTCGACCGGTATAATTATGTGATCAAGGCAACATGGTCGCAGGAGGATGCATATAGCGAAGGATTACAGGACAGGTTTGATGCGTTAATGAATTATCTGAGCATCTGAACCATGATACTACCCCGGTTTACTTTTATTCAACTTGTTTTGACGGGGACGGTCGTGCTCTCCCTCGCGCTGTCAGGCAATGCCTGCTGCCAGGAAAGTACGGTTCAGAAATCGGGTACCCCCCCCGGAATCAGGGTTATCCACAGGATCAGCATCACCGGCAATAAGATCACCAGGCCCCGTATCATTACGCGTGAAATGAAGTTCAGGGAGCAGGATACCCTTTCAGTCCGTGACTTTGAAGCGGCCCTGGTCATCAGCAGGCAAAATATATTCAACACAGGGTTGTTCAATTTTGTCACGGTCGATACCGCTGTTGTGGATTCGGCCGGGCATGTGGATGTAAAAGTGTCGGTTTTGGAGCGCTGGTATATCTGGCCCATTCCGCTGCTGGAGATCTCAGAGCGAAACTTCAACGTGTGGTGGCAAACCCGTGATTTCTCCAAGCTCACCTACGGGATGGACTTCACCATCAACAACATGCGCGGAAGGAATGAAACCTTGCGGCTCCTGGCCCATTTCGGGTATAACCAGCTGTATGGTTTTACTTACAAGATCCCCTATGTGAACCGTAACCAGACCATCGGGCTGGGGCTTGGCGGGGGTATAGAACTTCACCACGAACTTGCCGTTGAAACGAAAAAGAACCAGCCTGTAAATCAAAAGGACAGTTCTGCCTATCTTAAAAAAATCCTTTACGGGTATGCTGAAATGCAGCTGCGCCCCAGCTTCCATTCAACCCACACGTTCAGGTTATCTTACAACTATTATGTTTTCGGAGGAGACATTGTTGCAATCCCCGGATTTAGCCTGGTTTCAAGCAGTCACCAGCAGTTTGTCTCCCTATCCTACTACTTCAGGAACGACCACCGCGATGTTGCCTACTTCCCCCTCACCGGTTACTGTATTGACCTGGAGGTGAACCATTCGATACCCTATGCAACAGCCCATAACAGTTATATCAAGGGAAATTTCAGGAAGTACTGGAAACTGACCGGGCGGGTATTTTATGGCACGGGGATATTGGGGAAGGTGAGTTTTGAAAAGACCCAGCCCTATTACCTGCAACGCGGACTGGGATTTGGACAGGATTTTGTTCGGGGGTATGAATATTATGTCGTCGACGGGCAGCAGGTTGCCCTGTGGAAGAACGACCTGAGGTTCGCCCTGGTTTCGCCAAGAGTCGTTAAGATCGGGTTTATCAAAACCACGAAGTTCAATACCATCCCGTTCGCCGTTTATATCGATCTGTTTTCCGATATCGGGTATGTATATAACTATCAGCAGCACCTGCCCGAATTCAGTGCCCAGGGCAACACCCTGCAAAATCAGTTGCTGGGAGGCGTCGGGCTGGGACTCAACCTGACTACCTATTATGATATTGTCATTCGTTTCGAAGGTTCGATGAACAGGATGGGACAGACGGGCTTTTTTCTGCATTTTACCGCGCCGATATAGCAGGGAATCAACGACTGAATCATATTTTAACGTACCTTTGCACCCTCGTTTCAGGAAAATTTTTATTGCCCTGGAATCTCCATTGGTAGAGTGTGCATGTGAACCATGAATGACCATGATGGATATTCCGGAGGGCCCGAAAAAATAGATATTATCACATGAAAATTGCCTTGTTTGGTACCCATATCTCCGAAACTGTCGTTCCGTTCATCCAGGATTTATTTGACGAATTATTTGACCTGGATTGTGTTACCATGGTATACCAGCCATTTTACGAAAATCTGACAGGGAAAATAAAATTCAGGCGTGAACCGGAATTATACCGGGTGCAGGGCGATCTTGAAAACAGGACCGATTTTCTGTTTTCCATCGGAGGGGATGGAACGATCCTGGATGCTGTCGGGCTGGTAGGCGATTCAGGAATACCGGTCACCGGCATCAACATGGGCAGGCTGGGTTTTTTATCCGGAATTTCCAAAGAAAATATCGTCCCGGCTATCAAGGCAATTCAAATGGGGCAGTTCAGGATTGAAAAGCGAACCCTTTTGCAGCTTGATACCCCAGGCAACCTTTTCGGCAATCGCAACTATGCACTGAATGACCTTACGGTATACAAGTCGAATGTGATGAGCATGCTTACCATCAAAACCTGGATCAACGATGATTTCCTCAATGCCTATTGGGCCGACGGATTAATCGTGGCTACCCCGACAGGGTCAACCGCCTATTCGCTTAGCTGCACCGGCCCGATCATCACGCCCGATTCTGAAAATTTCCTGATCACCCCCATTGCCAGTCATAACCTTACGGTACGACCAATTGTGATCAGGGATGACAGTGTGATCAGGATCCGTGTTGAGGGAAAAAGCCCCGATTTCCTTGTAAGCCTGGATTCGCGGATCGAGAAGGTCGACCAGGCGCTGGAGCTGACCATCCGCAAGGCCTCCTTTAAGATCAATCTGCTCAGGCTGACCGACAAGAATTTTTTCCAGACGATCCGTGAAAAATTAAACTGGGGGTTGGATAACCGGAATTAGTTTGTTTTATTGCCGATTTCCATGGTTTCATCCAATAAATCCATGAATAACCCGTTTAGAAACAGTATTGAAAGAAAGTAATATAACCGCATATTTTAGGCACATGATCAGACGCTCAGGGAGATCTGTTTTCCTGGTTTTTGTTTTTTTATCCATCAGCCACGCCGTTAAATCCCAGGATCTTGAAGTGGGGTTGACAGGCGGGGGCAGTTATTATCTTGGCGACCTCAACCCTGCAAAACATTTCCAAAACACCCAGTTTGCCTATGGTTTCATGGCCCGATACTGCCTTGATACCCGGTGGGCAGTGAAGTTAAGCACTACCATTGGGAAGGTGAAGGGAGAGGCTGCAACTTCCGGGTTTCTTCCGGACCGCGGATTGTCGTTTTCCAGTAAAATTACCGACATTTCGGGAATAGTTGAATTTAATTTCATGCCATATTTTACCGGGAGCCGGATGAACAGAATATCCCCGTATATTTACACCGGGATTTCCGTTTTCTTTTTTAATCCTGTTTCCAATGGTATTTTCTTGCAATCGTTGGGTACAGAAGGGCAGAATATTGGATACCTCGGTCGTAAACCATACAGTACGACCGCTATGTCTATTCCGTTCGGTCTGGGGTTGAAAATCAGCCTCGCCAAACGGCTGAGTGCTCAGGTTTACTGGGAGATCCATAAGACATTTACGGATTACCTGGACGATGTGAGTACGACCTATTTTCTGAATGGTGCAGCCATAAAACCGGGAGATCCGGCTGCCGTCATGTCGGATCCGACGCTCAATCACACGCCGGGGATGCAACGGGGAAATCCGAATAACAACGATTGGTACGCATTTGTCGGCCTGTCGTTTACATATAAATTTAACCTGTTATCGTCTAAAAAATGCCGGGACTTACATCATCACTAATTTCCGGCTATTCCATATGATGGAGCTGAAAGATCAGATAGATAAGAAAAAATTACCGGTTCATGTGGCGGTTATCATGGACGGGAATGGTCGTTGGGCCAAGAAACGCGGGTTTGTGCGTACCCTTGGGCACGAAAAGGGAGTTGATGCCGTAAGGAATACGGTGGAGGCTGCTGCCGAACTTGGGATCAGATTTCTTACCATGTACGCCTTCTCTACCGAAAACTGGAACAGACCGAAGTATGAAATTGATGCCCTGATGAAGATTTTGGTCAAATCTCTTCACGGAGAGATGCCGACCCTGATGAAAAACAATATCAAACTCACGGCAATCGGCGATCTGAAGAGCCTTCCCGCAAAAAGTTACCGGGAGTTGATGAAATCAATTGATGAAACCTCGCAAAATACAGGGTTGACCCTGATCCTTGCACTCAGTTACAGCTCACGGTGGGAACTGGTCGAAGTCGCCCGTGCCATTGCACGGAAAGTCCAGGCAAAAGAGATGACCCCCGACCAGGTCGATATTTCAACCTTCACCTCCTTCCTGGCTACCGCTGCCATCCCCGACCCGGAATTGCTGATAAGGACCAGCGGTGAATACCGCATCAGTAATTTCCTGTTATGGCAGATTGCCTATGCCGAATTTTATTTCACCAATACCCTGTGGCCTGACTTTGGCAGGGACGATTTTTATAAAGCGATTCTTGATTTCCAGCAAAGGGAAAGAAGGTTTGGGCTTACCAGTGAACAGATTAATGAATTTGAAGGAAAACTACGAAAATAAACCCGGATGAGACTTCGCGAACTGCTGATAATAATTCTATTCCTGCTATTGATACAACCGCTTTCGGCCCAGATAAGGCTTGGCGAAAGCGGAACAACCGATTATAATAACCCCAAAGAATATTACATTGGCGGTATGACCGTAAGCGGTGTGAAATATCTCGACGGAAATGTGCTGATCATGCTCTCGGGCCTTTCGGTCGGCGACAAGGTGAAAATCCCGGGGGACAAAATTTCACAGGCCATCAGGAAACTCTGGGACCAGGGACTCTTTCAGGATATCAAGGTCTCGGTAACCAAAATCGTTGATAACCAGGTTTTTCTCGATTTCTACCTGAAAGAACGCCCCAGGTTGTCGAAATTTCAATTCAACGGGATCAAAAAGGGAGATGTTGATGATCTCAGGCAGAAGATCCGGCTGGTCAAAGGTGACTATATCACCGATAACATGATCATCAAAACAAAAAACATCATCCTGAAATTTTACAACGATAAGGGTTTTCTCAATTGCGGAGTCGATATCTTGACAAAAAAGGACACGGCATCGGTCAACGAAGAGACCCTGATCATCAACGTGGAGAAAAACGTAAAGGTCAAGGTTTACTCGATCCATGTTCACGGGAATAAGGAAATTTCGCCCGACATGGTGAAGGGGGCCTTTAAGAAGACCAAGGAAAAAAGTGTTTTCAACCCGCTGAATGATGCTGATAAACTGGTTTACAACGCTTCCAAGGATGCCGCCACGCTTGATTTCGTGGAGATAGGGAATGCCCTGGGCGAACATGCATCGAACAACATCAGGATCCGAATCTTTAAATCGTCGAAATTCATTGATGAAGATTACCAGGCAGATAAAATGCTGCTGATCGGAAAATATAACGAACTGGGTTACCGGGATGCCAGGATATTAAGGGATTCCATTTCGAAAAATGATGACAACACCATCAATATTGACCTTTGGGTCGAAGAGGGACCTAAATATTATGTCCGTAATATCTCCTGGCTGGGTAACACCAAATACACCTCCCAGTTTCTTGGACGTATCCTGAAGATCAATAAGGGCGACGTGTACAACCAGACGGCGCTGGAGCAGGCGCTGACCTATAACCCCAATGGCGCCGATATCCAGTCGCTCTATATGGATGACGGATACCTCTTTTTTAACGTGACACCTGTCGAAACCCGCGTGGAAAATGATTCCATCGACCTGGAAATCCGCATGCATGAAGGGAAGCAGGCAACCGTCAATAAGGTAACCATTAAGGGAAACACCAAAACCAACGATTATGTTGCCCTTCGTGAAGTTCAAACCCGGCCGGGACAACTATTCAGCCGCGACCGGCTGATCAGGTCACAGCGCCAGCTTGCGCAGCTGAAGTATTTTGACGCCGAGAAACTGACGCCGAATGTAAATCCCAACCCCGAAGACGGGACGGTTGATATCGGTTATGACGTTACCGAGACCTCTGCCGACCAGATTGAACTTTCGGGAGGCTGGGGTTACGGGAGGATCATCGGAACCATCGGGCTTTCATTCAACAATTTCTCGTTGAAGAATATCACAAAACTGAAATCATGGAGACCCATTCCTGCCGGGGATGGTCAGAAACTGAGTCTTCGTTTCCAGACCTATGGCGCCGGGTATTACAGCTATAACTTCTCCTTCACGGAACCATGGCTGGGAGGTCGGAAACCATTAGCGCTCAGTTTGTCATACTTCCATTCCAAATACACCAACGGGGTTGCAGCGAACAATCCGCTCTATGCCTATTTTAAAATCGACGGGGTTTCGGTCGGATTAGGAACTCAACTGCACTGGCCGGATGACTATTTTTCTCTTTATCAAAGCTTTAGTTATAACCGGTACAATACCTATAATTATTCATCCATCTTCACCTTCGGAGGAGGAAATGGCATATACAACTCTTTGGCATATGGCATCGCCTTGTCACGGAACTCTGTGGATGCTCCCATTTTTGCCAGGACGGGCTCTGAATTCACCATCGGGCTGGATGTGACACCACCCTACTCATTGTTCCGGGGAAATGTGGATTACGCCGCGATGACTGCAAGCGAACGGTATAAATGGGTCGAGTATTATAAAATTAAATTCAAGGGAGCTTGGTATATCGACCTGGTTGATAAGCTGGTCATGACTCCCCGTGTAAGATTCGGATTTTTGGGTACCTATAACTCATCCCTGGGTGTAACTCCCTTTGAGCGTTACTATCTTGGTGGTGACGGTTTGTCGGGATACAATAACATGGATGGCCGCGAACTTATTGGTATGCGTGGATATGCCAACAACTCGCTGACTCCGGGCTATCCCAACCCAACCGGTGGAACGGTCTATACCCGCTATACCCTTGAGTTGCGTTATCCAATCTCCCTCAATCCAAGCGCTACCATTTATGGTCTTGGATTTATGGAAGCCGGTGATGATTGGTTAAAATGGAGCGAATTCAACCCCTTCAATGTCTATCGGTCGGTAGGCCTGGGTGTCCGTGTCTTTTTACCGATGTTCGGATTGCTTGGACTCGACTGGGGATATGGTCTCGATGCAGTTCCCAATAATCCCGGGGTCAATGGAGGACAATTCCACTTCTCGATCAATTCGTCCATTGATTAGAAACGAAGTTCCCTTGTTGGCATAAGATTATAAAGCATTATCACAATTGAGTATTGAAAGCAAAACAGGTTACCCAATAAATGTTGCGAAAGGAATTATAAAATTGTTGAATATGAAAAAACTGGTTTTATTAACAGCAATATTTTTCTTTGCTGCCATGATGATACAGGCGCAGAAGTTTGCCTATGTAGACACACAATATATCCTTGATAACATCCCCGAATTTGCCGAGGCCCAGTCGCAGCTCGATGACCTTTCAGCGCAGTGGCAAAAGGAGATTGAGGCGAAGTTTGCCGAAGTCGACAAGATGTACAAGGATTACCAGACCCAGTCGGTGCTGCTTCCCGATGATATGAAAAAGAAAAAGGAGCAGGAGATTGTCGAGAAGGAGAAGGATGCCAAGAACCTTCAGCGTACGCGGTTTGGAAAAGACGGAGACCTGTTCAAAAAACGTCAGGAACTGGTTAAACCCATTCAGGAGAAGGTTTACAATGCAATCCAGGAGATTTCCACCAACAACAACTTGGCTGTTGTTTTTGACAAGGGTAGCAGCCTTACCATGATGTATGCCAACCCCAAATATGACATCAGTGACGATGTGCTGGATAACCTGGGAGCCAGTATGAATAACCGTAAGGGGAAAAATAAGGCAGGAGCCGCCCCATCATCATCTTCGAAGCCTGGGAATACTGGTGGAGGAATCACGCCGGGGTCAGATGGGGGAATAAATCCCGGAACCAAAGGCGGAAGTGAAACCAGGCAGCCGAAGAAATAAAAAAAAATCTTAATTTTGCAGCACCATATCGTAGTATAAACCTTTAATTATTGAAAATGAAAAAATTAGCTAAGCTTTTTGCCATTGTTGTATTGATCATAGGTTGTTCGTTTGCATCGCATGCTCAGAATCCGATCAAGATTGGACATATTGATTTTAACACACTGTTGGCTGCCATGCCGGGGATTGATTCCGTCAAGATCAAACTTCAGAGCTACCAGAAAACCCTTACCGACCAGATGGATGCCATGAAGGCTGAATTTGAGAGTAAATACCTCGATTATCAATCACAGGCTTCAAGCATGTCGGATCTGATCAAGCAGACTAAAGAAAAGGAATTATCTGATCTTCAGGGACGTATTGATGCTTTTCAACAAAAAGCCAGTACCGACCTTCAGGCAAAGCAGCAGGAATTAGTTGCACCTTTTATTGAAAAGGCAAAAGCAGCCATTAAAGAGGTTGCCAAGGAAAATAAATATACCTACGTCCTGAATGCCATCGAAGATGTTGTCATTTACAAGGATGAAACAGATAATGTTATGCCTTTGGTCAAGAAAAAGCTTGGCATCCAGTAATTGGATTTTTATCGAATTCAGGCCGGTATTTGAAGGAGTACCGGCTTTTTTTATAAGTTTTCATTACTTTTGAAAACTGATCATTTCGCTAAATTCTGCCAGATGAAGAAGCAATACAATCGCAGGGATTTTATCCGTACCGTGGCTGTTACAGGAGCTGGACTGATGGTGGGGGAAGAACTTCTCGCTTCGATCCGTCCCGATGAACATGACAGTCCGCTCCGTTCCATTCCCGTCGCCCGGGCGATGGATAAAGTTCGGATCGGCTATGTCGGCGTTGGCCTTCAGGGGACCTCCCATGTTGAAAACCTGTTGAAAATCAAGGGAGCCGAAATCGTTGCCGTTTGTGATATTGTGGAAAGCCGTGTGCGACGGGCCCAGGATATGGTAGAAAAAGCCGGGTTTCCGCGTCCGGCGGGATATTCAAACGGTGAAACGGATTGGCAGCACCTTTGTGAACGCAAGGATGTTGACCTGGTTTATACCGCAACGCCCTGGCAATGGCATGTACCAGTTTGCCTTTTTGCCATGAACCAGGGCAAACATGTGGCTACCGAAGTTCCGGCAGCCCTTTCGGTGGATGATTGCTGGAAACTCGTGGAAACCTCCGAGAAAACAGGCAGGTATTGCATCATGATGGAAAACTGCAACTATGATAAGGTTGAAATGCTCATCCTGAACATGGTGAAAAAGGGACTGTTCGGGGAGCTCCTTCATGCCGAATGCGGTTACCTGCACGATCTGCGCCCGGTAAAACATGATATGGAGGGGGAGGGCGTCTGGCGGCGCGATTTTTCAATGCATCATAACGGCGATCTGTACCCCACGCATGGCCTGGGTCCGATCATGCAAAGTATGGACATCAACCGTGGAAATTATTTTGATTACCTGGTTTCGGTCGGCTCCAAAACCCGCGGGCTGCATGAATACGCAGTTGCCAAATTTGGTGCCGGAAGCCCGCAGGCCCGCGAAAAGTTTATTCTCAGTGACGTGGTCACCACGGTGATCAAAACCATGAACGGTGAAACCATCGTAGTCACGCACGACACCAGTTCTCCCAGGCCTTACAGCCGGAATATCATGGTCCAGGGAACAAAAGGTCTTATCAGGAAATATCCCGATCCTAAAATATACATCGAAGGAATCAGTAAAACTGATGACAAATGGGAACCGATTGACGAATACCTTGATAAGTACGAGCACCCGATATGGAGCGAACTGGAGAGCGCCAGCAAGGGAGCCGGCCATGGAGGGATGGATTTCATAGAGGATTACCGGCTGGTCAATGCACTGCTGAAGGGTGATCCACCCGATATGGACGTATATGATGCGGCGGCCATGAGCGTTGTGCGGGCCCTCAGCGAGGAATCGATCGCGAAAAATGGTAAACCCGTCCGGTTTCCTGATTTCACCCGGGGTATGTGGAAACAGCCGCGCGAATTGCAGGTGATGAAACCAGGCCGGGGGAATGATAATAATATTAAGTAATGAATGATGAAAATAAACCGTTTTGATTACCTACCGAAGGCTTTCCTGATCTTGTCGTTGTTGGTATTTGTTGACGCAGGCTTTGGTCAGCATTGGATTGAAGAACACGCCAGGGCGGTCATAACGCCCTACCAGATGCAGCAATCGGTCAACTACCTGGCTTCGGATTCACTGAAGGGCCGCGAAACACCCGGTCCCGGCCTTGATTCAGCTGCCGGCTATATTGCCAGGCAATTCGCGGCTTACGGGATCGCACCGTTGAAAGGCACCTATTTCCAGGATCTTCAATACTGCACTTTTGATCTGGGAAGCGATCTCTTCCTTTCGGTGGTGAAGGACCTGGAGACCATTAATTTTGAACTGCAGAAGGATTTTATCCCCTTCGAACATACCGGCAGTATCCCGGCGGAGGGCGACATCGTTTTTGCCGGCTATGGGATAACGGCTCCGGAATATCATTATGATGATTACCAGGATATTGACGTCCAGGGTAAGATCGTTGCCATATTGCGACTCGAGCCAGGCCAGAGTGATTCAACCCAACCTCTTTTTAAGGGACTGGAGCTGACCCGTTATTCAGGACTGGTGGAGAAACAAAACAATGCCAGGAAGCATGGTGCCGTCGGGGTGCTGGTTATTTCAGGTCCACTGAACTATAAATCGCTCAAACCACAGGGATACAACTGGCCATCCCTGCCCGGTGCCAGCGCCAAAATCGCCCCCCCGATGGGCTATTGCAACAGTGAACGGGATAACATTCCCATGGTCTCTGTAGGGGAGTCCGTCATCAGGGAGCTCTTCGGCAGCGCCGATACGCTGAAGCGGATGCAGCAACACATAGAACATGACATGCAACCTCATTCGTTTTTGATTCCCGGAAAAACCATGGCCATGAACATCGTACTGACGAGTACGCCTGTCGGTGGACGAAATGTGATCGGGTATATAAAGGGATCGGGGCAGGAGAAGCCCGGGGAGGCCATTATCGTCGGGGCCCACTACGACCACATCGGATATCTCAGGGAACATAAAGCCGACAGCGATTATATTTTTAACGGGGCCGACGACAATGCTTCCGGTACCAGCGGGATGCTGGCGGTGGCGAGGGCCTTTGCCTCCATGCCAAAACCGCCCGAAAGGAGTGTGATCTTCATCGCCTTCGCCGGGGAGGAAAAGGGCTTGCTCGGATCGGGTACCTACATACGCCAGCCCTGGTGGCCGCTTGCCAACACCGAAGCCATGATCAACCTTGACATGATCTCAAGGAATGACCCGGATTCGCTGGAAATCATCGGGGCGCGCCAGAATCCCGATCTTGTAAAGATCGTCAGGAAGCAAAACAAAAGCATCGGGTTTAAACTGGCTGAAAGTAAAGATGAGACCCTGGATGCCGAAAGCGATCATTATAATTTTTATATAAAGGGGATTCCCGATATCTTTTTCTTTACAGGACTTCACCAGGATTACCATAAAGTTTCTGACAACCCCGGCAGGATAAATGCCGAAAAAGCCTCCCGCGTGGCGCGCCTGGCTTTCCTGACCGCATGGACCATTGCCAATGAGCATAAACATTATAAAATAATCATGCCAAAGCCAGGAATGGCTGACTAATCCTTTACTCCCGGGTGACCAGGCCCAGGTTTTCCTTACAAAGGGAAAAACCGGAGAAAATGGTTTTGCCACGGCCCAAGTGCGACATATAGCCCGGGTTCGTGCATCTCTGCACCGTTTCGTTCAAATGAGGCGCCTGACAGTACGTCAGTTAAATTCCAGTTATTGCCCGTCAGATCGCTCCCGGGCATCCTGATGTGACCCTGGGCGGGGAGTGAAGAATAGTTTACCACCACCAGGTAACGGTCAACACTGTCGTACCACCACCAGGCCAGCAGGTTGTTGAAACTGGCGTTATCGCTCCACCCCGTAGCATTGCAAAGTTGCCAGTTACCCTCCTTGAAAACAGGATGGTGGATCGCGTGGAGCAATCGCTGGCTAAAACCGAACAGATCGGTATCGGCGGGTTCGTCGGGCCGCCGGCGCAGGAATACCGGCAATTTGACTTTACGTCCTTCGAATTGCCCCTCATGGTAGAGTTTTGCCCCCGGCAGCGTGGAGGTTACAACAACAGCCGCCCGGTTTTTCCCCGGCTGAAAGGCAACGACATGCCTGGGTTCGTCGTGGTTTTCAATAAAACGAACCAGTTTGTTCTGGTAATTTGTATCTGCCATCAGGTGGAGCCGGATATCCTGGGCAGTGTCGTGTTCCAGCCTGTCATAGAGCCGTTTGTCGTAGCAGTAGTCAAAACCCTGGTTATGAAGATCCCATTCCAGGTCCCAGTAAGCCTCGGCAATAAAGATAAAACCAGGATTGTGCCTTTTTACGGATGGGATAAGTTCCTCCCAATACCCGAACCCGGGACGAGAACCGGCCCGGTTGCCCCAGGTTCGCGCGAAAACGTCGTTGATCATGAGCATGGCCATATCGCAGCGGATTCCGTCGCACTGATCCGAAATTCCCGTCATGGTTTCAATGGCAGCTTCCCGCAAGCCGGGATGAAATGCATTGATTTGCAAAACATCCTGCCAGGCGGGGTAAAAGGGGTCCTTTCCGCAGGCAAAAATGGCCTCGCCGACACGGGTGAAGGTCACAGGATCATTCTTCAGGTCGGTTTCATCGCCCCGGATGAAGTAGTCGGGGAACTCTTCAACCCACGGGTGATCGTATGCAAGATGATTCGGTACAAAATCAAGGATAAGCCCGATTTCCCTCTGCGCAAGCTGGCTGCGGGCTTTGGCGAGTCCGTCATTGCCGCCAAGGTGGGCGTCAACGACATACCGGTGAACGCAGTAGGGTGATCCGACATTGTCTTCAAAACTGAAATCGGCAAGGGCCCTGCGAAAATCGGCCAGGTTCCCGGCATGCTGGTTTGAAATCTCAATTCCCCTGGGGCTTCTTTCCCATACTCCCATAAACCAGATCGCCTCTACCTTCAGATGGGCGATTTCGTCCCAAATCTCTTCCGGGACATTGCCCAGGGTGACAGGGTAATCCATTTTCCGGCTAAGCTCCTCCAGCCAGACCCAGGTATTGATCTCATAGATGACAGGATTTTTTTTCCAGGATGGCATGGGAGATGAGTTTATTCTGGTTTATAATGCACTGGTGAAATTCCTCCTTCGACAGTGAATGGACCCGCTCAGGGGGTTTTCCACAGGTCGAGATGGGAGGAGATAAAGCTGATCACCTTCTGGTGCTCCTCCTTGCCCGAACCGGCTACATCGATGGGCTCCCCGAAGGCGATGTGCACGGGTTTGCTGCGGCTGATGGGCCCGAGGTAGTTTGAGAATTTTCCAAATCCCCAGAAGTCAGTTTTTACGGCGACCGGGATAATCTGCGTATTGGTTTTAGCAGCCAGTTTTGTTCCCAGGGAGTTGAATTCTGAAGGGATAAATTCGGTGCGGCGGGTGCTTTGCGGGAATATGATGATGGAAATTCCCCGGTTAAGCCTTTCGGGACCCTGCTCCAGTACGATCCTGAAATCTTCACGGGGGTTGGAACGGCTCAGCACGATGGGGTTACGCGAAAGCATAACATCCTTGAAGGCCCAATGCTTAACCAGCGCCTCCTTCACCACGAAGGTAACATTGGCAAGCGGCTGTATAATCCCCGGCAGGATCATGGTTTCAAGGGTACTCATGTGGTTGCTCAGGAAAATGACAGGTTTCCGGCAATTCCGGATGTTATCGAGCCCGGTAATATGGATGCGGCCTCCGCATCGTTCCACAT
Source organism: Bacteroidota bacterium (assembly GCA_037133475.1). Taxonomy (GTDB): domain Bacteria; phylum Bacteroidota; class Bacteroidia; order Bacteroidales; family FEN-979; genus CAIVAT01. Next base: position 61,081 of record JBAXOB010000007.1, on the reverse strand, counting down.
CGGTGAAGATGTCATGTGATGAATTAATCCAATGTGCCGAGTCGTATATTCCCTTCCTCGAAAGATTACGCGATCTGAACACCGTTCTCAAAAACAGGGAGGTGAAGACAAACCGGGAGTTGAAGGTAAACCTGTCCAGAAGAAAATGCGGAGTGTCTTCAGCAGTATGGTATTCGTTGGCAGCTGTTATTTCGGTACGCATGGTCAGTCATTTATTATTCTTACTTCGGTACGCCTGTTTTGCTGGCGGCCCTCTTCGGTTGAATTGTCGGCAACGGGCTGCGTTTCTCCATATCCTTTGGCCTTCACCTGCATTGGTTTAACACCCTTGCTGATAAGGAAGTCCCTTACCGATCCGGCCCTGCCGGCCGACAGGAGCTGGTTGGCTTCGGCTGAACCGGTATTGTCGGTGTGGCCTGCAATCTCAATAACCATCGCGGGTTTGGTTTTGAGCGCGTCAACCAGTTCGTTCAGGGCAGGATAGGATTCCTTTGTTAAGGTTGCCTTCCCGGTATCGAAAAAAACATTTTTCAAGGTGAAGGTCCTGGGTGGATCATATTTCATGCTCAGGGTAAAGGACATGCGGTGTTCGCCCCCCGGCACATCCACATCGTGGTATTTAACCTGCTGGTTGAAATGCTTGTAGAAGATATCATACTTGTCGGCGGAGGGGATAATGATGGTACATTTCCCTTCGGCGCTGGTTGTTCCCTGGTAACTTTTTTTTGTTTTCTGGCTGATCAGCGTGATAACCTCTCCCTCCCTGGGTTTACCGCTTTTGCTGCTGGCAACCACATTGAACACCGCTTCGTTTTCCGAATGCTTTACCTCCTGTCCGCTGCTTATGGAGGCGAAAAAGCAAAATATCATGAGGAAAAAAGAGGTGGAAAAAAAACGGGATGTCATGGTAAACAGTTTGTTAGGATGAATATTTGAGTAGATGATTGAATAGCCAAAGATAGGGAGTTTTTAAATTACAGGAGCTATACCCTTTTTTCTTAATATTGTCCTAAATCCCACGGATGATGAGTAAGCTGAGAGCGCTTTTCTTATGTTGCCTGTTTATCACTTCAATTCCATCGTTTGCCAAAGTAAGGTTGCCTTCGGTGCTCGCCTCGGGAATGGTTTTACAGCAGCAATCGGTTGTAAATATCTGGGGATGGGCCTCTCCCGGTGAAAAGGTCACCATTACCGCAAGCTGGCTGGTAGAACGCCCGTCAATAGTGGCAGCCTCATCCGGGAAATGGCTGATCCGGATTCCAACAGGAATGGCAGGTGGTCCGCATAGCCTCACCGTGGAAGGCGAAAACAGGATAGTCTTATCGGATATCCTTTTTGGCGAGGTTTGGCTTTGCTCCGGCCAGTCGAATATGGAATTTTCAATCAGCAAGCTCGGAGGCTGGCATCTTTATAAAACCGGGAAGAAAGATATCAGGAGGCATGATTATTCCCGGATCAGGTTATGCCAGGTGCAACATGGATTTTCAGGAACACCTGCCGATTCCTGCGAAGTCACATGGCAGGTTGCCAGCCTTTCAACAGTGGCTGATTTCAGCGCTACGGCCTGGTTTTTCGGCAAATGCCTTTTTGACTTTCTGGATGTTCCTGTCGGCCTGATCTCTTCGAATATCGGGGGAACGCCTGCTGAGGCCTGGACTGACAGTACCTTTTTGGCTGCCGAGCCGCGGCTGCAATATTACCTGTCATCTCCGAATGGCCGGCACCGCAATGAACGAAGGGTATCGGTCCTCTATAATGCCATGATCCATCCCCTGATCAACTACCGGATCCGCGGTGTCATCTGGTACCAGGGTGAAACGAATATCCTGGATGCCGATCTCTATGGCAGTCTGTTTCCGGCAATGATCCGGAACTGGCGGCGAGACTGGCAGCAGGGCGATTTCCCCTTTTATTTTGTCCAGATTGCCCCGTTTGACTATAAGGAGCCCTTTCCTGCTGCAGCCTACCTGCGTGAAGCGCAAACGAAAGCGCTTGCCCTCCCGAACACCGGGATGGTGCTGACCATGGATATCGGCAATCCGGGCGATATTCATCCGAAAAACAAACAGGAGGTGGGTCAGCGGCTTGCATTGTGGGCTCTTGCAAAAACCTATGGCAGGGAGCATCTTTACTATTCGGGACCAGTAGTTAAAGAGGTACAGCGTGAAAAGGGCGGGATCCGCATTTATTATGATTTTGCCGACAGCCTGGTTTCAATGGGAGGCCCCCCGGCGGGATTCACCCTGGCCGGAAAAGATGGCATGTTTAAAATGGCCGCAGCAGCCATAGAGGGGAACGCGGTTGTGGTGACCAGCGACAGTGTTCCCGACCCGTTATATGTCAGGTACGCATTTACCGATACATCTTCGGTGAACCTCTTCAACCAGGCGGGGTTGCCGGCGGCGCCCTTCCGCAGCGACACCATGCCGTTTTTTGCACGGGAGGTCGAAATTGATATAAACACCGATAGTACTGATCACAGGAGATACCTGGCATTGTCGTGTTTTGACACGGGTTGCCGGATCCGGTATACCTTGGATGGTAGCGAGCCTGACGCGAAATCGCCGTTGTACCAGGGGAAAATGCACCTGGAGCAATCGGCCCGGATCAGGGCAAGGGCTTTCCGGGAAAACCAGCCCTCCCTCCAAATCCGGAATGCAACTTTTATTAACCATCGCGGAGTCGATCAGTCATTGGTAACCAGGTTTGAAAATTCGCAACAATACACCGGTGGAACCAATGCCTTGCTGGATGGGATTGAAGCCTCCGAAAAGTTTTATGACGGCCACTGGCAGGGTTACCTGGGTGATGATTTTGATGGGGTCATCGACCTTGGGAAACCAGGAACCCTTGATTCCATCAGTGTTTCCGTGCTTGAGGATCCCGCTTCCTGGATATTTTTGCCCGTCAGGATTGAAATCAGTACCTCCCCCGACGGGATCAGCTATGCAAAGGTTGCTGAATTTACGCCATCCGGTAACGTCCAGAAAAAGGAACCAGTTCGGCGAACGTTTGCCTGGAGCAGCTGCGGGAATGATAGCGGCGATGCGGCGAAAGGTAACCCGTTGCCAGGCAGCGCCCGGCCACTCAAGGCTGCCAGGTATGTAAGGGTTTTTGCGCAGAATATCGGCCATTGTCCAAAGGGACATCCCGGCGCCGGAGAAAAGGCCTGGCTTTTTCTTGATGAGATTAAGATATGGTGAAACATAGGGGAGGGGTTTAACGAACCGCCAGACCCAACCGGCTAATCATACCAGCCCGCGTACATGTTGTAGTTTCGCGAAATCCTGTTAACCTGTCCCTCCAGTAGGGCCTGGTCGATATCCTTTACCTTTTTGGCGGGCAGGCCGGCCCATACCGAGCCGGATTCCACTATTGTTCCCTCTGTTATCAAGGCTCCTGCTCCCACGATGGAGTTGCTGTGGATTACTGCCCCGTCCATGATGATGGCTCCCATTCCGATCAGCACGTTGTCGTGGATGGTACATCCGTGGATGATGGCGTTATGCGCGATGGAAACGTTGTCCCCTATGGTAACGGGAGCTTTCAGGTAGGTGCAATGAACGATCGCGCCATCCTGGATGTTGACATTGTTCCCGATGCGGATGGTGTTCACATCGCCCCGGACCACGGCATTGAACCATACGCTGCAGTCGTCGCCCATGATGATGTCGCCCGTAAGGGTGGCATTATCGGCAAGAAAACAATTTTTGCCCAATTGAGGCAACACCCCTTTTACTGATTTTATGAATGCCATTCAATTTGATTTTATAGGATTGAGGCTCTGGTCATCGGATCGAAGATGCGCTCCTGGGATAGTCGAGTGAATAATGCAGTCCCCTGCTCTCATGGCGGCGCCGGGCGGCCTTGATGATCAGGTAACCGATATTGATCAGGTTGCGCAACTCGCACAGCCGGGTGGTGAGGATCGACTTGTTATAGAGGTCTTCCGATTCGCGGTATAACAGTTCCAGCCTGTCGAACGCCCGCTGCAGCCTGAGGTTTGAACGCACGATCCCGACATAGCTGCTCATGATGGCCTGTAGCTCCTTCATCGACTGGGTGATCAGGATCATCTCTTCGTTCAGTACCATCCCCTCCGCGTTCCAGTCGGGGATTGCATGACAGAGGGAGATGTTTTTAATCTGGCTTATGGCCTGTTCGCTGGCGCGGTGCGAAAACACCAGGGATTCAAGAAGGGAGTTGGAGGCGAGCCTGTTGGCGCCATGCAGGCCGGTTGAGGAACATTCTCCCGAAGCATAGAGGTTTACAATGGAACTGCGGCCATACTGGTCAACTTTGATCCCCCCGCAGGTATAATGTGCGGTCGGAACTACCGGGATCATATCTTTGCTGATATCGATGCCGATGCTCAGGCATTTTGCATAAATAGTAGGGAAATGGTTGATCAGTTCATTCTTGTTGAGATGGCGGCAATCGAGCCACAGGTAATCCTCACCGCTGAGCTTTAATTCGTTGTCGACGGCCCGTGCAACAATGTCGCGCGGGGCCAGGGAAAGCCTCGGATCATACTTGTGCATGAATTCCTTGCCGTCGCGGGTTTTTAAAACAGCTCCAAATCCCCGCAGCGCTTCAGAGATCAGGAATGCAGGTTTTTCCTCCGGGTGATAAAGCGCCGTCGGATGAAACTGGATAAACTCCATGTTCTCGACCACTCCCTTTGCACGGTAAACCATGGCAATGCCGTCGCCGGTCGAAATCAGCGGGTTGGTCGTGTTGTTGTATACATTGCCAGCGCCGCCGGTGGCGATGAGGGTGACCTTCGACAGCACGGTATCAACCAGGCGGGTCAGGGGGTTCATGACAAAGGCCCCGTAGCAGGTAATATCCTTTGTGCGGCTGTTTACCTCCACCCCCAGGTGATGCTGGGTGATGATGTCGATGGTGAAGTGGTTTTCGAGGATTTCAATATTGGGGTGTTTCTTGACCTGTTCCAGCAGGGTGTTTTCTATCTCCCGCCCTGTGCTGTCCTTGTGATGAAGAACACGATACTCGGAATGGCCCCCCTCCTTGGCAAGGTCATATCTGCCGCTTTTGGTCTTATCGAATTTGGTGCCCCATTTGACAAGCTCCTTGATACGATCGGTCGACTCCTTGATGGTGAACCTGACAACCTGCTCATCACAGAGCCCGTCGCCGGCAATGATCGTATCGGCGATATGTTTTTCGTATGAATCGGGTGTGTACATGACTGCCGCGATGCCTCCCTGGGCCCAACTGGTGGCGGTATCATCCATCCTTGATTTGGTAATGATACACACCTTGCCATGCTTTGCCACCTTGAGCGCAAAGGTCAACCCCGCTATTCCTGAGCCAACCACCAGGAAATCGACATATTTTCTCATGAGTCTGTTTTAGAGGTCCAGCAGTAACTTTACAGGATCCATCCCCCCGGTCAGCATCAGGGAAGGTTCCTCCAGCAATTCCTTTACCTTTACGAGGAAACTCACCGATTCCCGGCCGTCAATAACGCGGTGATCGTATGACAGTGCGATGTACATCATGGGTGCGATGATCACCTGGCCGTTAACGGCAATGGGCCGCTCCTGGATCTTGTGCATTCCCAGGATGGCGCTCTGGGGAGGATTTAATATAGGCGTTGACATTAGTGAACCGAATACCCCACCATTGGTGATGGTAAAGGTTCCCCCCTTCATGTCGTCGATGGTTATTTTATTGTCACGGGCTTTCACGGCCAGCTCCTTGATCTTCAGCTCTATTTCGGCAATGCTCATCATCTCGGTATTGCGCAGCACCGGTACGACCAAACCCTTGGGGGCGCTCACCGCGATGCCAATGTCGATAAAGCGCGGGGTTACCAATTCGTCACCATCGAGCATGGAATTGACCTGGGGATATTCCCCGAGGGCAATCACGACGGCTTTGGTGAAAAATGACATGAACCCGACGCCTACGCCAAACCGATTCTTGAACAAATCGCCATATTTTTCCCGAATCTTCATGATTCCCTGCATGTTGACTTCATTGAAGGTCGTCAGCATCGCCGTTTGGTTTTTCACCGAAACAAGGCGTTCGCCCAGCTTCAGCCGCAGGGTGGTCAGCTTTTTCCGGTCAACCTCACGGCTGCCGGTGAAGGCAACGGGGGTGGAATTCACCCTTTTTTGACTGACAAATGACTCAATATCCTTCCGGGTGATTTTTTTCCCGGGGAAGGCATCGGTGATCTCCCCTGGGTCAACCTTCCTGTCTTCTATAATCTTACGTGCAAGTGGCGAGGCATGCAGGCTGACCGGAAAAGAAGCCACAGCGGGCACTGGTGCTTTTTGAACCGGGGATGAGGTAACTTCCACCGCACTTGCCGGCTTTTCATTATGGATGGTGGCTTTTGCCTTTTGATTTTCACCGGTTATTGTTTCAACCAGGGCAATCACGGCTCCAACGGCGATGGTTTCACCCTCCTGTGCCATGATCTTTATTATGCCCTCCTCCGGCGTGGTTACCGGGAAGGATGCCTTATCAGAATCTATCTCGACAATCTCCTGGTCTTTTTCAACGGCATCCCCGTCAGCAACAAGCCATTTGGCCAGCTGTACCTGCGTTATCGATTCTCCCGGGCTGGGAACTTTGATCTCTGTTGCCATATCGATGATTTAGGATACAAAGATATAGAATATTCCGGATGTTGATTCTGCTTCATGATGACCAGGCCGCAGGGGGACAATTTAACCCGGTTTGGTTTGCATACCGGCTAAAACAAGGGTAAACCAGGCTGGACTGGCTTGGATATCAGGTTATACCCGGCAGGTGGTAATACCTAAATCTGTATTAATTTACCTGGTGTTCATGTTCGGCGCAATGAAGCCGGCAGGATTCGTTGGCATGCTCGCAGGTGCATTTCCCGAGGGCCTTTTCAACGATCAGTCTTTGCTGGATCTTATGAAGGCGCGAGGAGCCTGTCGCAGGACTGCCGCTGGCCGGCCTTGCCACGTGATGCAACGGCACCGTGTTGAAATTGATGGAGATGAATTTCCATGCCCCCATGTTGACGGGTTCTTCCTGAACCCATTCCCAATGGGTGGTCAGGGGATACCGGGCGACAATGGCATTCAACTGGTTCACAGGGAGGGGATAGAGCTGCTCGAGCCTGATGATCGCCACATCCTCTTTCTGCTGTTTTTCCTTTTCTTCCAGCAGGTCGTAATAGATTTTACCGCTGCAGAACAGGACCCTGCGGATCTTCCCGGGATCAGCCGATTCATCATCCAGCACCTCCCTGAAGTTGCCGGAGGTGAAACTTCCAGGTGAAGAGACACAGCGGGGATGCCGAAGCAGGCTCTTCGGTGTAAAAACCACCAGGGGTTTGCGGAACGGCCAGTAAAGCTGACGGCGCAGCACATGAAAAAAGCTTGCCGGCGTGGTGCAATTGACGATCTGAATGTTGTGATGGCCGCATAACGAGAGGAACCTTTCCAGCCTGGCCGACGAATGTTCAGGCCCCTGGCCTTCATAGCCATGCGGTAAGAGCAAAACCACCCCGTTCATAACCTTCCATTTATCCTCGGCGCTGCTGATGTACTGGTCGATGATGACCTGTGCCCCGTTGCTGAAATCGCCGAACTGGGCCTCCCAGATGGTCAGCCCGCCGGGTGTGCCAAAAGAATAACCATATTCGAACCCAAGCACGCCATATTCGGAAAGCAGTGAGTTATAGATGCTTAGTTTTGTGCCTGTTTCGGAAATATGATCCAGCGGGATGAACTTTTCTTCGGAGTCTTCAACGGTCAGTACGGCATGACGATGGCTGAAGGTTCCCCGCTGGCAATCCTGACCCGAAAGCCGCACCGGATGGCCTTCAGCCAGGAGCGACCCGTAAGCCATGAGTTCTCCCATGGCCCAGTCGAGTTTCCCCGATTCAAGCATTGCCTTACGGTCCTCCTGCATCTTGATGATCTTACGGAAAAATGTTTTCCCATCAGGCAGGGCAGTAAGCTTTTCGCCAATTTCAAAAAACATGTTTTCAGTGATGGAAGTATCAGGCGATAGATAAAAGTCGACAGGTGCCGACCTCCTGAGATTTTCCCATTGTTTGCCCAGGAAGGGTGCGATATCACCCTTGATGATGGTTTTTGCCGACTCAAAACCCTGGTCGAGAAGCGTATTGATCTCGTTTTTTATCCCTGCAACATCGATCGATGCCAGCGAATTTTCCTCCTCCAGCTTTTTCAGGTATATCTCCAGCGGGTCGGGGTGCTGTTCGATGATTTTATACAGGATTGGCTGGGTAAAGCGGGGTTCGTCACTTTCATTGTGACCATATTTGCGGTACCCCAGCAGGTCGATGAAAATATCCTTCTGGAATTTTGCACGAAACTCCATGGCAAGCTGGACCGTATAGACCACGGCCTCCACATCATCGGCATTCACATGAAAAATAGGCGACTGAATGGTCTTGGCAACATCGGTACAATAAACGCTCGACCGGCCGTCGAGGTAGTTGGTGGTGAACCCGATCTGGTTGTTCACCACGAGATGGACCGTGCCGCCTGTTTTATAACCCTCCAGGTCGGCCATCTGGACCAGCTCGTATATAATTCCCTGTCCCGAAATGGAGGCATCCCCATGGATAAGTACCGATGCCACCTTGCTGTTGTCGCCGTTATAGAGGTGGTCAATTTTGGCCCGGGTGATTCCCTCAACCACGGGATCAACGGTTTCGAGATGAGAGGGGTTCGGGGCAAGGGTGAGGATGACGCTTTGATCCATGGGCGTGGTCACTTCGTATGAATAGCCCAGGTGGTACTTCACATCGCCCAGCAGGTCTTCATCTTCGTATTCTTTCCCTTCAAATTCCGAGAATATTTCGGTAAAAGGCTTATGCATGATGTTTCCCAGCACGTTGAGGCGGCCGCGGTGCGCCATCCCCAGTACAAATTCTTCAATGCCCAACCCTGCCCCCTTCTGAATCACGGCCTCCAGTGCAGGTATCAGTGACTCCACCCCCTCAAGAGAAAAACTTTTCTGGCCGGGAAATTTCTTATGGATGAATTTTTCAAAAAGCACGCCATCGGCCAGCTTGCGCAAAATACCCCGCTTTTCATCCATGGAGAAGGCTGGCGTGTTCCGGTTCGGTTCCATTTTTTGTTTGAACCATTCAACGATTTCCGGCCTGCGGATATAATAATATTCAACGCCTACCGACTGGCAGTAGGTTTGATGCAGATGAGCAATGATATCGGCGAGCCGGGCATTTCCAAGTCCGATTTCCTTGCCTGCCTGGAAGGTTTTTTGCAGGTCATCCTGCTGAAGCCCGAAATTCTCTATATCAAGCGTGGGCGAATATTTACGCCTGGTACGCACAGGATTTGTGCGTGTAAACAGGTGCCCCCTGTTGCGATAGGAGGCAATCAGGTTCATCACCTTGAATTCATTTGGGTAGAGATAGGCATCCCCCTGCTCTGCCTTGTAATTCTTCTGGCAGAACTCAAATCCTTCGAAAAACTTCCGCCAGCTTTCATCCACACTGGCAGGATCCTGTTTGTATTGTTCAAATAATCCGTCAATTACGGAATTATCCATCTGGCTCAGGTACTCAAATTTATCCATCTTAATTCGGGTCTTTTGGGTTTCAAAGATACTGATAAATGGTTAAAACCGGCAATTCGATATCAGAACCGAGGGTCATCTGGGCATTCCGGATCATTTAATGCTGCATCAGGACAGAAAAATATAAAATATTACCTTTGCAGTTATTATAAAAGAAACGTATGGAAGAGGCTAAACAGTACATTGCTGAAAACCGGGACCGGTTTTTACAAGAGCTTTTCGGGTTGATCCGGATCCCGTCGATAAGTTCAGAACCAGGGCACAAGGATGATATGATCAGGGCTGCCGAATACTGGAGGAAGTCGCTGCGTGAGGCGGGCTGTGATAAAAGCGAGATCTTTGCCACGGAGGGTAACCCGATTGTCTACGGTGAAAAGATCATCGACCTTTCCCTGCCGACGATCCTGGTTTATGGTCATTATGATGTCATGCCGGTCGATCCTGTTGAATTATGGGAATCGCCACCTTTCAAACCGGAGGTCCGGGATGGCAGGATCTATGCCCGTGGCGCCGATGACGACAAGGGACAATCCTTTATGCATGCCAAGGCCTTTGAACTGATGGTCCGCACCAGGACCCTTCCCTGCAATGTGAAATTTATGATTGAAGGGGAGGAGGAGGTGGGCTCCATGAATATCGGCCCCTTCTGCCGGAAATATAGGGAGATGCTGAAATCGGACATCATCCTGGTTTCAGATACGGGAATGATCGGGTTGGAGAACCCATCCATAACCGTGGGATTAAGAGGACTGACCTACATGCAGGTCGAGGTCACAGGTCCGAACATCGACCTGCATTCGGGAATTTTCGGGGGTGCGGTTGCCAATCCCATCAATGCCCTGGCAAAGATGATTGCCTCGCTGACCGACGACCATGGACGGATCACCATCCCTGGTTTCTATGACGATGTGGTGGAGATCAGCCGCCAGGAGCGGGATGAGATGGCCAGGGCTCCCTTTGATGAGGCTGGTTATATGAAAAACCTGGGTGTTGATGAACTTTACGGAGAGGATGGCTTTTCGGCTAAAGAGCGCACCGGCATTCGTCCCACCCTTGATGTTAACGGGATCTGGGGAGGATACACGGCCGAAGGCACCAAAACGGTGCTGCCATCAAAAGCGTGGGCGAAAATTTCCATGCGTCTCGTCCCTGACCAGGACTACCAGAAAATCGGCCGGCTTTTTGAAAAACACTTCATGGAAATTGCTCCCGGTTCGGTAAAGGTAAGGGTGGAGATGCTGCATGGCGGACAGGCCTATGTGTCGCCCATCGATACCATAGCCTACCAGGCTGCCAGCATGGCGATAGAAACCATGCTCGGGAAAAAACCGATCCCGGTCCGCAGCGGGGGCAGTATCCCGATCATTGCCGATTTTGAAGAGGTGCTCGGCGTAAAAACCATCCTGCTGGGATTTGGTCTGGAATCGGATGCCTGTCATTCACCCAATGAAAGTTACCCCCTTGAGAATTTCTTCAAGGGAATTGAGACCATCACCTGTTTCTATCACAACTTTGCAGCGCTGTCGCCCGGCTCATCATCCGCCATTGGCTGACCAGAAATCAGCCAGTGCATCGCTGGTTCCGTTGAACAAGTCGCGGTCGCAGCGGCCGATGCCATTGACTTCATAGGGAGGATTACCGGAAGCACCGTCGGTATATTGCCACAGGGTCCAGTCATTCCATACCTTGGGGATCATGGGTCCCGGTGCGGTGGTATACTGGGCAATCCACAGCCAGCAGTTCGAAAGTTCGGTCTGGCCCGGCTGGGTGATTCCCGCGGCTGCCAATGACTCCTTGATGGTATGTCCTGAATAGAGCCCGGGATATCGTCCGGTCATCTGCCAGATATGATTTACAAACTGTTCTGCTTCGGCCAGGCTCATGTCCTGGCCCTGGGGGTTTGGTTCAAAATCCAGTACCATCAGGGTATCCTTGCCAACCTTCGAAAGGAAGAAATCAGCCTGTGCCACAGGATCGCCTGCCACCCCGAAATGATATGCCCCGAACCATAATCCAGCTCCCTGGATAGCATCGCGGTTCTGGATGAAGGTTGGGTCAAAGTAGGTGAAACCCTGCGTCGCCTTGTGAAAGATACCCATGATCCCGTCCTGCTTCGCGTCGCTGAAGCTTCTTATGGTGTTGTGATGAGAGATGTCGATAACGCCGTTATACATATTTTCAGGTTTAAGTGGTTAAAAATTAGTGAATTGTTTGATCATGCCCGCCCCGGTCAGTTCCCTGCCCGAAGCAAAATTTCCAGGAATTATTACCTCCTCGGGGAGGCTGAACCACAGAAGTTGCGGTACTTCCGCCCCCCAATAATGAAAACCATCCCCTATTTTATACCGTTTTCCGCGCGAATTGACCTTTTCAGGAACAATTTCTCCCAGGAAGGTAAATCGATTCCTTTTAAAGCCGGCAATGTCTGGTTTGTCAGTGAAACTGGCAGCCGGGAACTTCCGTTTCTTCAATTGATAAGTGGGGCAAACTATCCACCGGCCTGACCTCCGGTATCCTGTGCATTTACGTTGACAGAAGCAGTAGTCGCTTTGGCCGCGTTACCGGGTGAAGGGGTAGTGGCTGAATCCTGTTTTACCCCGGAAGACCTCAGTTTGATCACCTTGTTGAGCATGTCAAACCAGAACGGGGCTCCCAGGGAGACGGCAAAAGCAAGGAGCAGAAATCCAAGGATTTTATTCCAGTGCGCAGATTCATTGAGGACATAACAGACGTTATGAACGGTACTGTTATACCTGATCCAGTGTTCCTTGCAAAGAACGATGAAAGCAAGGTTCAGGCAGCTGTCCAGTTTTGCGCTTTTATGGGTTTTCCAGAATTTATTCGGAACAAAGATCTGGTGCCTGGCAAGAACCCTGGCTTTGAACCGGTCAATGCCATAATCGCCCCAGCCAACTGCAAGGATTTCATTCGAAGCCTTTACATCTCCGTCAAGCATTTTTTTGGCCGAATCTGCCTTTGCCTGGTATTCATTGAAAAGATTATTGACTGTGAGCGTATCTTTGGCCTTGATACCATTGTCCGTCATTAAATTCTTAACCCTGGGATCATCCTTGTATTTGTCGGATGCCTGGATGGCCATCTGCACCAGTTTGTCCCTTGCATCCTTATCCACCGAGAGCCTGTCCGCCACCTTGATAACATCCACGTTAAACATGACCGCCAGGCAGAGTCCGATCGACAGGAGGATGAATTGCGACTGTCGTTTATACCAGCCGGAAACACGGTCCATGGTGTCATCATACCATCCTTCGATTTTATTGGAGAAAATTTCAAGATTATTGACACTGTTTGTCAGGTGCATCTGCAGGATCTGCAAAGTATCCTTTTCAACAAGGGCCTTTGCAGGTGTAACGGTAGCATAGTGCCTGCCATAAAAATCAAGCAACTCCGTGATTTTTGAAATATCAGTTCCGGCACCCAGGGTCTGCATGACTGCCATGATTTGTTCGTCGGTGGCGTCGGCCGGCAACTTTGAAACGGCAATCTCCCTGGTTTTTACAACGAAGTCCTGTTTCAGCACATCAATCAGTACGGTCGAGAAATTCTTTGTCGGGATATAGGAGGGCAGGGGGAAGATCCGGCTGGAACCATAATTTTTAATCAGCGGATGGTCGAAAAATTGGTATCCGAGCCCGGATTTTACAGGACGGTTGCCGTTACCTTTTATAAAAGCTGCAATATTCCGAATAACAGGAAGTGATAAAACCCAATTTAACAGCGTTTTATATTCTGCCTTCACCTCTTGCTCAGAGGTTCTGAACCGGTTGAAAAAATTGGTTATACCGCTCCTTATGCTTGCCCAGATGCTATCGGTGGGCGTATCCGACAGCATACCCTCAATGATTGCCCTTTTTAACATCCGGGACCTGAGTTTGAGTAACGTTGCCAGTATCTCATGGATCGTGGTCGCCAGTAAACTGTATAGCAGGAAAATAAATACCAATCCGATGGTAACATCCAACAAGGGGGAATTAAACATGGCTGAAGGTTATAAGATGGCTGAAATTTAAATGCAAATTAAATTGAATTAGAATGATTACAAATATAAACACCTGAAATCCAAAAGTCAATAGGACAATGAAAATATATGAAAAAGAATAATTATTTTTAATAATCGGCAATAGAGTAACATTTACCTGTCTTGGAAACTGATTCATACAGGATTACCGGTCTTGTATTAACAACCAGGCAAACAGTATCTATTGCCGGGAAATACAGTGGGAATTCCCCTGGCATGATGAAATCATCAGGTTACAGTGATTGCCTGTTCCAACTTGATTTGCAGGAAAACCGGGAAGAGGAGTTTCTCAGTTTTTATAAACGCCGGAAATGAGAATTCCATTGCCCCCCGGGCCTTTGTGAAAACGGATGTGTGTCAGGGAGCGTGGAATTCCGCTGACAGGCAGGGGCAGAGTAGCTGGATATTGGCCGGACTATTTCGTTTTCGATGTCTTCCTGAAATTGTCCATCCCGGTATCCAGGAATTTCACAAAGGCATCTATATCCAGGTCGTAGGCGCGCGGGCTGGTAAGCAGGTTGCCGGCTGTATCGAGCAGGACATAATAGGGCTGCGAATTGACATTAAACCGGGTGATCTGCAGGTCGGCAAATTTCTTCCCGACAGTCTTTTTTACCTTCTGGTCATATTTCGAGGTGATCCACTCGTTTTCCGGCAGGTCGGTTTTATCATCGACATAGAGCTCCGTCACGATAAAGTTCTCGCGCATCCGCTTGAGCACCTTTGGATCCGACCATACGTTGGCCTCCATCTGGCGGCAATTAACACACCCGTGGCCGGTAAAATCGATAAATACAGGTTTGTTCTGCTTTTTGGCGCAGGCAAGTGCCTGTTTGTAATCAAAATAGCCTTCCAGCCCGTGCGGTAAGCGGAGAAAATCGGAATACTTTGGTTTTTCACACAAAGAAGCGGGGGCGGAGCTGTTTGATCCACCCGTCCCAATGGTGCCAACCTCTTTCTGGATGATGGCATTCAGGTCGAAATCCTGGTAGGTTGTCGGGGGCAGGTATCCTGAAAGTCCCTTCAGCGGGGCTCCCCACATGCCGGGGATCATATAAACAACGAAGGTAAAGACGACGATGGCCAGCAGTATCCGGGGGACACTGATGTAGGGCTGGTCGGAATCGTGGTTGAATTTCAGTTTTCCCAGCAGGTACAATCCCATCAGGAAGAAGATCACGATCCAGAAGGCAAGGTAAACCTCGCGGTCGAGGATATGCCAATGGTAAGTCTGGTCGGCAATGCTCAGGAATTTCAGTCCCAGTGCCAGTTCCAGGAAACCGAGAACGACCTTGACGGAATTGAGCCAGCCGCCCGACTTCGGCAGGCCATGCAGCCAGGATGGGAAAAAGGCAAACAATCCGAAAGGCAGGGCAAAGGCCAGCGAAAAGCCAAACATGCCGATGATCGGCATGATCAGGGCGCCACCGGCCGATTTAACCAGCAAGGCTCCAACGATCGGACCAGTGCAGGAAAACGAGACCAGGACAAGGGTAAAGGCCATGAAAAATGCACCGCTGTAACCGCCTTTGTCGGCCTGTTTGTCGGCCTTGTTGACGATCCAGCTGGGCAGCGTTATTTCAAACATTCCCAGGAACGACGCGGCAAATACCATGAAGATCACAAAGAAAAATACATTGGGGATCCAGTGGGTACTGATGAAGTTGTTGAAATTTGCACCGAGCGTGACGGCCACCAGGACGCCCAGCAACATATAGATCACGATGATGGAAAGTCCGTAAACAATGGCTTCAAGACGTGCTTTCCGCTTGTTGTTGGTGTCGTGCATGAAAAAGGTCACTGTCATGGGGATCATCGGGAAGACGCAGGGGGTAATGATGGCGGCAAGTCCGGCTAAAAACGAGATCAGGAAAAACCAGAGCAGCGATTGATCGGCTGCCTTGTCGGCGGCGGTTTTGCCCAGGGTTGCCTGCTCCGATTTTCTTGCGCCCGAATCTGCTTTGGCAACGGCGATGGCTGCAGTTTTGACTGAATCGGCTTTTAATGAATCTGTATGGGCTGTGGCAGCGCCGGTGACGGCCGGTTCAGCAGCAGCCGGGTTACCCTTTACGGAGAACTCAAATTCAACATCATTAGGTGGGAGGCATTGTTTGTCATCACAGCACATGAAGTTCAGGGAGCCTTTAACTACGAAATCTTTTTTGCTGAGCACCCTGATCTTTTGTTTGAAGACAGCTTTTTCGGCATAGTATTTCAGGGTCATGCCGAACAGCGGATCGTTATCAAGAATGGGCTTCCCTTCCGTAACCTTTCCCAGCTTTTCGTAGGAGCCGCTTTTTACAAAGGTGAAGGTGGTGGGGATCGGGCCTCCGTCGGGAATATCCTGTGAGTAGATGTGCCATTTCTTTTCCGCCTTTGCCGAAATTACCAGGGTAGCTTCACCGGGTGTGAGCTGTTCGGTCTTGAAAGACCATTTGACTGGGTCGAGGATCTGCGAGAAGGAGAACAGCGGAAACAACATCATGGCCAGCAGGCCGATCACCATTTTTTTCATCCGAAAAAGATTTTGAGGGGCAAATTTAGAGAAAATTATGGTACCACCCTAACAGCCGGGAAAATTCTGGCTGCATGCCTGGCCCGGCCTTTAAATACTGTATTTCACCGACAGGATTTCCCGGGTAGCCGGGGTTACCCGGAACCGGTGGTCGATGCGATGACCGATGATCCATACGATATCATTGCCGGAACAAAGCAGCCAGGTTTCTTCTTTCTCTTTCAGGGTGAACTTCTGATCAATGAAAAAATCGCTCAGCTTTTTCTTCTTCTTCATGCCAAGGGGGTAAAATGCGTCGCCAGGCTGCCATTTCCTGACCAGCAGCGGAAACCGGAGTTTGTCAAAATTCAGGCTTGCCATGTTCCGGGCAGCGGGAATTTCATAACCTGTGACGTCAGGAATCCTGTTAAACAGGAGGCTAAGCGGTTTTCGGAGCTGTTTTTTCTTAACAAACAGGCCTATTTCAAGAGCTTTTCCGGGAGCTTCGCGTGCGATTGGGGAGACACTCAGGCAGCCTCTTTCTTTAACCAAACGGTGTGTCGGAGATGTGAAAATTTTCCGGGCCTCCGTATCGATGCAGGCCAGCAGGTTTGTAACCTGGGTTTCATTGAATCCGAAACCCGACATCCATTTCCACACATAGGGTTCCATTGGGAAAATACCCTTCAGACGACTGATTTCAATGAAACTGCCTGTGTCGCCGGTGGTTTGGTGTTGACGCAGCCATGTGTCGATGGCCTGTTCTCCAACCTGCTCAAATACCTGGAACCGCCTGATACTGCCGGTCAGGCCCTGCCGGAATTCAGGATTGATGCTGCACAGCAGGGGGATAACCTCGTGGCGGATTTTGTTACGGGTATATTTCGTCTCATGGTTGGAAAGATCCATCCGGTAGCTGATCTTATTCAGGGTGGCATATTCTTCGATATCCTTCCTGTATGCAAACATCAGGGGCCTGATGACCGACCCGCTCTTCACCGGTATTCCGTGCAACCCGGCAATGCCTGTTCCACGGATAAGGTTGATCAGGAGCGTCTCCACCTGGTCGTCGAGATGGTGTGCCGTGGCAATAAAATCAAACTGGTGTTCCGCCCTGACCTGTTCAAACCATGCATAGCGTAAGTCCCTTGCAGCCATCTGGATCGAAATACCATGCTCTGCTGCACAGGCTGCAGTGGGAAATTTCTCCAGGAAGAAGGGCACCTTCCATTTTAATGCAGCTTTTCGCACAAATTCGGCATCATCCTCACTCTCCCGGCGACGTAAACCGAAATTGCAGTGGGCAATGGCGAACCGGAATTTTCCCTGGTGAAACAGGTGGGCCATCACCATGGAATCGATGCCCCCGCTGACAGCCAGCAGGATTTGATCCGCACGGGAAAAGATCTTCCCGGCATCGGCAAACGCTATGAGATCACGGAGGTTCACGGTGCAAAATTACCATGTAAATCACAGAAACCGATACCTGGAGCGCATTTTATTGATGAATTTACCGAACAGTCAGATTTTCCCTGTGATTTTAACAGAATTTGGCAATTGAAATATTGAAAATCAATAATATACTTCCATTCGTTGGCAGGATGAATGTTGCCGAACCTTCTCCTTTTGCCGCCTGACCTAAAATAATCTTAAATTTGAACTGTTATTATTGGATATATGACCTGGCAAATCACCTATATCACCTGGATACACCTGATCACGGCAATTGTCTGCCTGCAATTGGTATTTACCGTTTACAACATCCAACAGATCAGGGGGAGGGAGCCGTTTTTGTGGATGATGGCGCTGGCGGCTTTCTGGTCGCTGATCCTGACTTTTGAATCTTCAGCGCCTTCGATCGCCGAAAAAAGTACGTTGTCTCAATTTGAATATTTCTCGAACATGGGGATTCCCCTGATGTTCCTGCGTTTTATCCTCTCCTACGACCTCGATCAGCCGGTATGGTTTAAACGCTATTTCTGGCTGCTATGGATCGTTCCCTGCACCACCATCCTCCTGGTATTTACCCATTTTATGCATCAGTTGATCTGGACCGGTTTCTCGTGGAGCCCGGCCGGGCATAACATATTGATCTACCGGCATGGACCCGCCTTTTATATTGCCATGGCCTATTCGGTCGGACTCATTTTCCTGGCGAACATCCTGCTGATCCGGTTTATTGTAAGACGTCCCGGTTATTTTAAGTCAAGGGCCTGGTTTCTCCTGTCGGGATCCTTCGTGGCAATATTCACAGGGTTGGTTTATGTCCTGGATATAAGCCCTGTTGAGGGGCTCGATTGTTCACCGATGGGCTGCCTGGTTGCCGGGTTGATCTTTTTCCGGGGAATTTCAAGGGAACAGCTCTTCGATATTGTGCCATTCAGCCACCAGTTCATGATTGAAAAAATGAAGGATGGCGTGATCATTCTCGACAACCGCGATTTTATCATGGATATCAGCCAGGCGGCCTTGAATTTCCTGGAAATTGACCATAATGTTTCAGGCTGGAAAATTGATGATGTAATGCCGGCATTGTTGCCAGTTTTGACGGGGAGTTCGGTGAACCATGAGTCAAGAATCGAGCTCAGCCTGTCGCCGCAGCAGGGATGGTTTGAGGTTAACCGCTATCCGCTCAGGGGCGACAGGGGACAATTTCTCGGTAACCTGTTAATTTTGCATAATATCAACCACAGGAAGGAGATCGAATTACAGTTAAGGCAACTGGCGGCGGAGCTGACTGATCTGAACCGGATGAAGGACCGGATCTATTCAGTCATCAGCCACGACCTGAGGAATCCCTTTAATTCCATCATGGGGTTCTCTGAAATCCTGGCGGTTTCGTATAATGAGTTCACGGAAACAGAACGCCGGCGCTTTGCTGAAAATATCTACATAGGTTCGAAGAGTGCATCCAACCTGCTGGAAAACCTGCTGCAATGGTCGTTGATGCAACTCAACCAGGTTGATTACAAACCTGAAGAGTTGCAACTATCAGCGTTGGTTGATGAAACCTTCTCCCTGATGTACCTGATGGTGCAGGAGAAGAAAATCACGCTCGTCAACCGGGTATCGCCTGGCCAGGTGGTTTATGCCGACCGGCATATGATGGCAGCCATACTCAGGAACCTCGTTTCGAATGCAATCAAGTTTACCCATGCCGGGGGAGAGATCATGGTCTCCTCGCTTGTGAGGGAGGGAATGGTCGAGGTAACAGTTGCCGACAACGGGATTGGGATGTCAAGGGAGATAATTGAAAGGCTCTTTACCCTTGACAATATGCAGACCATGCCAGGCACGGGGGATGAGAAGGGAACCGGGCTTGGACTGCTGCTGGTAAAGGATTTTATCGAAAAAAACAACGGAACCATTTATGTAACCAGTGAACCAGGTGCGGGGAGCCGGTTTGCCTTTACGGTGCCTGAAAAAAAAACAGCGTAACTACTTCAGGAAATCCTGGTAGTTACGCCATCTCTTTCAACAGATTTTCCTCAGATCTCCCAGGTATCTCCTGAATTAAGCAAATCGTCCACATTCTTGATCTTGGATGTCTCCTTGGCGTATTTGATCTGTTCTTCCACCAGGTCATCATAGGTAGGATACATGGCCGACCTGATAACGCCGAAAACCATCGGGAAGTGGGGCGGTGCCAGTTTGGCGAGCATGAGCTGGATGCCGGGATCCTGGTTGTACTGGTCGTGAATAAGGATATCGTCAATGGTAATGCCATCCTTGCCGATTTCCCCGACTTCAAGGTGCGTGTCTTTCAGGATGAGACCCTTGTCATTGTTCTTACCGAAAAGCATGGGGGCGCCGTTTTTGAGGATCAGCATCGTTTCGTCCTTAACATCCTTGCCGGTAACCTGGGCATGGGCCTTGTCGGCAAAGATGATGCAGTTCTCCATGATCTCGGTAACCGAAGTACCGTCGTGTTTGGCAGCTTCGAACATGCATTCGGTCATCAGGTTGATATTGTTGTCGGGAACGCGTGCAAAAAAGGTACCCTGGGCGCCGATAACAAGTTCGCCAACATTGAAAGGGTGTTCGATGGTACCCATGGGGGAGGTCTTTGTGACCTTGCCCATCGGGGTTGTGGGTGAAAACTGTCCCTTGGTGAGTCCGTAAATCTGGTTGTTGAACAGCAGGATGTTGATGTCAACATTGCGCCGGATCACATGGATAAAATGATTTCCGCCAATGGCGAGGGAATCACCATCTCCTGTCACCGTCCAGACACTAAGTTTGGGATTGGCAATTTTGACACCCGTTGATATGGCCGCTGCGCGTCCATGGATGCCATGAATGCCATAGGTATTCACATAATAGGGGAATCTTGAGGAACAACCGATTCCGGATATCATACAGAAATTCTCCTTGCGGTAGCCGATCTTTGGGAACACACGCTCCACGGCGCTTAGAATGGCGTGCCCGCCGCATCCGGGGCACCATTTGACCATCTGGTCGCTTTCAAAATCCGCTTTGGTTAGTTGAACATTGCTGCGTTCAACGGTTGTATTTACGAAGTCCATCTTATTTCTCCTCCAAAAGTTGGTTAAACTTATCCGTTAACTCGTTGATCATGAAAGGTAATCCCTGAACCTTGTTGAACTGGGTGATATTGGGCATCGGGAACTTCATGCGGAGGTAATTCACAAATTGTCCGCTGTTTAGTTCGCAAACCACAATTTTCTTAAATCCTTTCAGCACCTTTTCCGTGTTTTTCGGAAGAGGCATGATGTAATGGAAATGGGCATGACTGATGTTCCTGCCCTCTTTTTGCATCTGGCTTACAGCCGAGTGAACAGCGCCGTAGGTGCCGCCCCAGCTTACCACCAGCAATTCGCCTTCTGCCGGGCCATCGATCTCCTGTTCGGGAATGAAATCCGCCACCTTTTCGACCTTCTGCGCGCGCATGTTGGTCATGACCTGGTGATTCACAGGATCGGTGGAAACTACGCCGGTGATATTTTCTTTTTCGAGGCCGCCTACCCTGTGGCGAAGGCCTTCGGTTCCCGGGATCGCCCATTCCCGTACAAGGGTATCAGGGTTACGTCGGTAAGGTTTATAATCGGGATCGTTGGCCTGGGCGATCGGCGGGTTGATGGGGGGCATATCGGCCATTTTCGGAATACGGAACAGGGTGGATCCGAAGCCAAGATAACCGTCGGTAAGCAGGATGGCCGGTGTCATATGTTCCATCGACAGCTTGGCCGTCATATAGGCATAATAAAAACAGTTTTCAGAAGAAGAGGCGGCCACCACGATGACGGGGCATTCGCCGTTACGTCCAAAAAGGGCTTGGTAAAGGTCGCTTTGTTCCGATTTGGTAGGTAATCCCGTTGAAGGGCCGCCACGCTGAACATTCACAATGACCAGGGGTAGCTCGGTGATAACGGCAAGGCCGATCGCCTCACTCTTCAGTGAAAGCCCGGGACCCGAAGTTGTGGTACAGGCCATGGCACCCGTAAAAGATGCGCCAATGGCTGAACAGATTCCGGCGATCTCGTCTTCAGCCTGGAATACTTTTGCTCCCAATGATTTGTGCTTGGAAAGCTCCATCAGGATCTCGGTAGCCGGGGTGATGGGATAGGAGCCGAGAAACAGGGGGCGTCCCGATTTTTCTGAGGCGGCAAGCAATCCCCAGGCTGTGGCTACATTGCCGGTAATGTTGCGATACCTGCCTTTTTCCATGTTGGCAGGTGCAACCTGGATGACCGACTCAAGCGCTTCGATGGTGTCGGCATAGTTGTACCCTGCCTGGAGGACGATTTTGTTGATATCGATCAGTTCCGGCTTTTTCTTGAATTTATCTTCAAAATATTTAAACGATGGTTTCAGGTCACGGTTGAAAATATAATAAAGCATACCCAGTGCAAACATATTCTTGCTGCGCTCGGCCGTTTTGGTATCGGTACCAAGCTCCTTGAGGCTCTCCTTGGTCAGGGTGGTAATGGGAGCCTTGATCATGTTATAGTTTTGCAGTGACCCGTCGATGAGGGGATTACTTTTGTAACCGGCCTTTTCGATCGATTTGTCATCATAGGCATCCGTATCGGTGAGGATCGTAGCGCCAATTTTCGCCCACTTCAGGTTTGCTCTGAGAGAGGCGGGGTTCATTGTAACGAGCACGTCGACCAGGTCGCCCGTGGTGAAAATTTTTGAACTGCCCATATGTACCTGGAACCCGGACACACCTGCAACGGTGTTCTGTGGGGCGCGGATTTCTGCAGGAAAATCAGGAAATGTAGCGAGGTCGTTTCCGACAATTGCAGCCACATCAGAAAACATGCTGCCGGTGAGTTGCATCCCGTCGCCGGAATCGCCGACAAACTTAACAACAACCTCTTCACGTTCAATAACAGGTCTTTTTTTCTTAGCCATAGCTTCATTGAGTTTAGTGATGCAAAGTTACAGATTTAACTTAAAAGACAAAGGTTAACCTGTAAAAAGAAACAAGACCCCGGCGACCTTCTCCATGACAAATGTGGATAAATCATTTTTCTGGTTTTCAATAAAATATTTATCTTTGCCATGAAATTCGCTTTATTAACTCGTCCTGTGAAAAATGGGACATAAACTCAATAAGTCATGGCTTATAAAATCAATGATGATTGCACTGCTTGCGGAACTTGCATCGATGAATGTCCTGTTGAAGCTATCTCTGAAGGTGATATCTACAAAATCGACCCGGAAGCCTGCACCGATTGTGGCGCGTGTGCCGATGTTTGCCCGGTAGAAGCAATCCATCCTGAGTAATCAGGGTTAAACCGGAAGGTAAAAAAGCAGCAGGCCCGTTTGGAGGGCCTGCTGCTTTTTTTTTGTAAATTGCCCCAAAATTCACCCATGCGTCAAAAGATCTACTTTGCTTCTGATTTTCATCTTGGAATCCCGGATCATGACAGGAGCCTGGTGCGCGAGAAGAAACTCGTTGCCTGGCTTGAAATGGCCCGGGCCGATGCCTCCGAGATCTTTTTGATGGGTGACCTGTTTGACTTCTGGTTTGAATACAAAACGGCCATTCCGCGCGGGTACGCGCGGCTCCTGGGGAAACTGGCCGAAATTACCGATTCGGGAATCCCTGTTCACCTGTTCCGTGGAAATCACGACATGTGGGCCTTTGATTACCTTACCAAAGAGCTGAATATCACCCTTCACCGCGATCCTGAATTTCGCCAGTTCAGTGGCAAAAACTTCTACCTGGCACACGGCGATGGCCTTGGCCCGGGAGACCATGGATATAAATTCATCAAAAAAGTCTTTGCAAACCCTTTCAACCAGTGGCTTTTCCGGCAGCTGCATCCCGACCTGGGAATCAGGATGGCCCTCTACTGGTCGCGCAGGAGCCGGAAGGCCAATGTTGAGAAGGAGAAGCGCGTGACGGATATCACTCAGAAGCTGATCCGCGAGCGGATCACCGTCCATTCAACTGAATTGCTGAAAAGCCATCCCGGCCTGGACTACCTTATTTTCGGCCATTATCATTACCCGCTTGATCTGGCGCTAACCGGCCAGGCCAGGCAGATTGTCCTGGGCGACTGGATAACCTATTTCACCTATGCCGTGTTTGACGGCGAAAGGCTGGAACTGAAAAAATTCCTCTAAATATTTTGGTGTCCGGATGTTATTTCTGCGCAGGCGGTTTCCTGATAAATTCCGTCACCCGCTGGTGATGATATTGTACATGTTTGTTTCCCGGGTATTTTACACCCAGGGTTGAATCGAGCGACTTGTAACAGGCCAGATCTTCCTCAGGACTGAGTACAGGACTCATGCCGAAGGCATAATTCAGTACAATCAGCGAGGTTATGGATCCCGGGTTGTTTTTGATATAGGTTGTCTCGAGCAACCGCTGTTGGTCCCATATCCTGTGGAAGGCGGAGTCGATGCTCTGGGTAAGTTCAAAATAACCGGCACTGTCCTGCCTGTCGATCAGCAATGCTTCCAGCGAGTCAACCCGGCGCTCGTTTTTTCGGGTTGACCTGAAAAAATCATTCAGCAACATAGCCCCCTGCGGTCCTTTCAGGCTGATATTATCGGGGAAACCGGCCGCACTGCCCGTTACTTCGACCTGGTCGCCGGCCTCCATGGCCATCACCAGGATTTTGCCGGATGGTGCCTTCAGCAGCCAGAATCCAGGCTCGCTGACAGCCGGATTGAATGCGAACTTCCCGTCGGTACCGATTATTGCCGAATCCACAGCATGAATCTCCTTTGTACCCATCTCCTGGAGGACCATTTTCATTCCTGAGCCATCAGCAAGGCGGCCATTAACCGCAGCACCATTTCTGACCGGAGGCTGACAGGCACCCAGGAACAACAAAACAGGAATCAACAGGGCAAACTTTCTTATTCTCATTTGCATCATTTTACAGTGTTATTGACATACCATTGCTTTAATTTTGCAATAACATATTTGTCAATCGGGAAGGTGAAATCATCCGGATGAAGGTCATTCATGGCCACCCACCGGAAGCTTTGCGCTTCATCAACAGTAGGAATGTCATTGAGTTTTACGGTTGTTTTAAAAGGAAAAGGTTTCTCAGCCTTCACAAGGTAGTATATGTTGAAGAGCTGCATGTCGGAGGGAAGCAGGGTCGTGGGCTGGTAGAATTCAGTGGTATAGAAATGGGAGAGTATCTCAACCGGGATTTGCAGTTCTTCCATAAATTCCCGTTTAAGACAGTCTATGGTCCCTTCGCCGAATTGCAGCCCGCCACCAGGAAATTTGGTCATGTAAATGCCAAGCCTGAACTCGTCGGTCACGAGAACCCTGTTGCCGTCGATGAGAAATCCGTAAACCCTGATGTTGAAACGATTTATTTCCATGTGCTAAGAACGGCAAATAGGGGTGAAAAATTGAATGAACACGAAGGAAAAATCGGATTTATTGAAAAATGGCTCAATCCATCACCCTGACAGATCTGTTTCCGACCATGGGATGACCTTTAAACCTGAGCAAAAGGTTGACAATGGTGACGACATCCTTCTGGCAATATGTGACGATACGCGGCAGATCATGCTCCTGCCAGTAAACCCTTGCCACATCGCTGCCCCGGATGTCATCCTTTGGGGTGGGAATGCCGAAAACCGCCGCCAGCAACTCCAGTGAAGTATAACTTTTATAATCGCCGAACTTCCATAGTTCCATGGTGTCCAGGTGGTTCACCTCCCATGGTTTTTTTTCGGAAAGGTCAAGAATGGCAGGTATTTCAAGTCCATTGATGAGCATTCGCCTGATCAGGTAGGGAAAGTCGAACTCTTTACCATTGTGCGCGCACAGGCGGGTGATTTTTTTCTCAGCGGATTTGTGAAGCATCTTGCAGAAGGAGAGCAGCACCTGTTTTTCTTCATCACCCCGGTATGATTGGATGTTGAGTTCTCCTTGTCGGAATATCCCGGTGGAGATACAGATTACTTTACCGAATTCGGCGTAGATGCCGGCCCTCTCATAAATTTCAGCGGCAGATAGAACCGCTTCACTGGCCGGTTTCCCAAACCTGGATAACTGATTTGCTTTTTTTTCCCAGAGGGGTTGCAGCTCACATGGCAGCTCCTCAAAAGTGGCAAATTGAGGCACCGTCTCTATATCAAGAAACAGGATGTTTTCTATGTGATAATTTTCCAGCATGGCAAAATATTTTAAGGTTCATGATATAAGCAGCGCGTTAGAAAGATTCTTCGTCTACCATGCTTAATCAGGGAAACTGCAAAATGTTGATGGGGTGTTGAAAACTTTTTTCCTTGAGCATCCTGGTTTGTTGCATCGAGTAATATATTTACTCATTTATGGTGACCCGGCTGGCAGGGGATAAAATAAAAAGGCTGTCCCGGTCAAATAGGGACAGCCTTCTGTGGAATCATAAAACCTTACAGCCTGTGCAGAAAGGGTTTGGGCCGGGCATCAAACAACACCTGCTGCTGCGGTGTGAGCAGGTTCCTGAGTTCCTGGTCATGACGGATCACCTCCTTGAGGATGGTGGTTTCAAGTTTACCCAGATCTTCCGCAATTTGGTCGGCCGCCTTCAGGTCGAAAGGGGAGGTTGACAGCAGTGTTTGCAAACGGGCCTTCTTTTCCCTGACCTGGTTATGGTATGGGGTCATCGTTTTTAAATGGTCCATGTCCGACTGGTAGATCTTATCCTTTTGTTCATTGGTAAGTCCCGGAAGGTCGAGTTTCGGAGGGGTCTGACCATCCTGGTTTTCCATGGTGGGAGCTCCCGGCGCTGCAGGAATGTCAGGGGAGGCCTGTTCATGGTTTACGCCACCCGGGTGAAAGGGTTTGTGGGGCGGCTGTGCTGACAACATGGTCAGGGCCATACTCATAAAGACTGTCAGTACAATGGTTTTGAGGATTTTGCTTTCGGTTTTCATGGTTGTTAAGGTTTGATATTTACTGTTAATTGGTTTTGTTTGTATCGTTACCTGTCTGTTGGCGGAGGACCCTGCGGAGGAGCTGGCGGTGAACCCGGCGGGGCATCTTCCATTCCGGGAGCAGGTGGTCGGGCCGTTGACATGACATGATCCAGCACCTCCCGGAAAATCTTGTGGAATTTGACTTTCTGCTCCTCCGTTAGGATCTGCCTGAGTTTCATGAAATGTTCATAGGTGAGCAGTTCCATTTGTTTTCTTATTGCGGAGATAGAGTCGGCGTAGGCAAATGAGGCCAGCGAATCGGTTCCGGGATTAAAGATCAACCCGAAAAACCGGTCATGAAGCCTGCGGTCGTGCTGCTGCAGGGTGATCAACCGTAAGTGGTGAATGGCTCTCATTCTGCCAAACTGCTCCTGTTGTTCACGGGTCAGGTCAAGTGCCTGCACCAGGAACCTGGCGGGATCTCCGCGTAAGGGCCCTTCAGCGGGTCTCCTCGGTTGAAACCAGACAAAGGTGAGGGTGCCCAGGTTTAACAATACCAGGATGAGGATAACGCCTTTAAATAATCGGATTCTGTTCATGATATCAGAGTTTTATGGGACTCAGATAGGAAAAGTAGTCGGATGCCATCGTTGCAGGGTTTTCGGCCGGTTGTTTCGAAGAAACATGTGATTGCCGGGCGACAAAGAGATTCAGGGCAATCAACAGGGCAAGACCTGCCGCGACGGACCAGTAAAAGCTCCTGTTCATCGCGGTTGCTTTTTTGTCAGGCAGCCCGGCCCGTGCCTGTATTTTCAGGAAAATGCCGGCGCTGGCAGGAGCGCGTTGGATACCATCCAGCGAGTTCAGGGTTTCATCGATCCAGGTTTCTTTTCGGTTCATGTCTTTTTGATGTTAATGGTGTTAATATCCTGCGGTTACCGTTCATTTTTTTCATAATATTCCGACAACAACTCTTTCAGTTTTTGCCGGGCTCGTACCATCAGCGATTCGATGGCGGATACTGAAGTTTCCATGATTCCCGCAATTTCGGTTTGGGTTAGCCCTTCAACTTTATGCAGGATAAACGCAGTTCGCTGGTTTACCGGCAACTTCGAAATTGCCTGGAAGAGGATGGCCGACCGTTCTTTGTTTTCGAGTTGAATCCCGGGATGGTAAAAAAGTGTGTCGGCAGGAAGATCTACCTGGTCTTCTTTGCCGGAAAGGCTGATGTGGATTCCAAATCTTTTTCCCCGGTGTGCGGAACGGATATGTTCCAATGCCTTTTGAACCGTAATCCGGTAGATCCAGGTCGAAATACTGCATTCCCCCCTGAAACGGGCCACCGACCTGAACACTTCCAGGAAAACCTCCTGGGCGACATCTTCGGCATTCTCGGGGTGTTGGAGCAAACCCAGCGCAGTGTTATAGACACGGTCACGGTACTGGTCCACCAGTTCGCGGAAGGCTTTTTCGTCGCCCTCCCTGAGTTTGGCAATGACAGGTGCGATAACCATGCTTTACTTTATTGTTGAGATGCCGTTAACAATTAAATCCGGTGGTGGAGGGTTGCTTTTGTCTAAATTTTTGTAGCACGGAGGATGTGTCGTTTTCCCGGTGGTCCGGGCAGTTTTTCGGTTGTAAAGCCGGCGGCACGCAAGGCCCTTACAACGGTACCCTTGACGGAGTAGGTCACCAGCACCGCACCGGGGGCCATGCCCATGCCGACATTCCGGAAAATTTCTTCCGTCCATAACTCCGGTTGGGCATCCGGTCCGAAGGCATCAAAATATACGAGGTCGAAAGTCCCGAAGTCAGGTTGAAAATGCTCAATCTTTTCCCTGACTTTATGGAGGATAAACTTTGGGGTTAAGTTGACAGGCCGATTCCATGCAGCCTGGTGCAGTTCTGAAAATTGCCGGGAATAATCGGCCGATCCCGGTAAGTCCGGGTAGTTGAGCACCATCCAGCAGGTCTCATCCAGCGGGTAGGGTTCGACCGAGGTATAATGAAGGTTGATCTTCCTTTTTTCAGCTTCAATGAGGGTCATAAGGGCATTGAGCCCGGTACCGAAGCCGATTTCGAGGATATGCAGTATTTCTGAACTGCTGCGGTTGCCGGGTTGCTTCTTGCTGATGGAATGCAGGAATCCGTTTTCGATGAAAATTTGCCGTGTCTCCTGGACTGCCCCGAAAGTCGAGTGATAATGCTGGTTCAGATCAGGTCTGAAAACCGTATCGGAACCGTCGGCAGTCCTTGTAACAACTAGCTCCATGTCACCATATCCTGGGGTACTTGTTCGGGTTGTATTCATGCATCATGACATACACCTTTTCGAATACATCTTCGGCATTCGGATTCGAGAAGTAGTCGCCGTCGTTGGTATAGGCCGGCCGGTGATCATTTGCGGTGAGGGTGCGGGGTTCCGCATCGAGGTAGCGGTAACCGCCCTGCTCTTCCATCACCTTTTGCATCATAAACGCCGTTGCGCCGCCGCTGCCGTCCTCATCGAAAAAGAGGATCTTATTTGTCTTTTTCAACGATTTCAGGATTTCATGGTTGATGTCAAACGGCAGCAGTGTCTGCACATCGATTAGTTCAACGGAAATGCCGAAGTCGGCGATCTGGGGCAACGCCTCCTGGGCAATCTTGACGCAGGAACCATAGGTGACGATGGTGATATCGGAACCCTCCTGCAGCACCTCGGGAACGCCAAGGGGAATCCGGTAATTTCCAATGTTTTCGGGCATCTGCTCCTTCAGGCGGTAGCCATTCAGGGGCTCAATGACAAGTCCGGTATCGTCGGAAGCCATCATCGTATTGTAAAACCCGGCAGCCTGGGTCATATTTCGGGGGACCATCACGTAGATCCCCCTGATGGAGTTGATCACCATGCTCAGCGGGGAGCCTGAGTGCCATATGCCTACCAGCCTGTGGCCGCGGGTACTGATGATCAGGGGCGCTTTCTGCCCGCCGACCGTACGGTAGTGCGTGGTGGCGAGGTCGTCGCTCATGACCTGCAGCCCGTAAAGCAGGTAATCAAAATACTGGATCTCGGCGATGGGGCGCAGTCCGCGCAGCGCCATACCCAGGCCCTGGCCAATGATGGTGGCTTCGCGGATACCGGTATCCGAAACCCGCGTCTCACCATACTTAAGCTGCATTCCTTCCAATGTCTGGTTCACGCCGCCGATTTTCCCGACATCTTCACCGAAGATCAGGGCAAGCGGGTTGTTTTTGAAAAGGATGTCATAATTGGCATTCAATACTTCCCGGCCGGTAACCACAGGGGATTTGTCATTGAAAACAGCAGGGATCCCCTCTATTTTCATGGCGCTGTGTTCCGACTGGCTGTAAAGGTGGGAGCTGTAGCGTGCTGCATTCAGTTTCCGCTGTTCCGCCATCCAGATGTCCAGGTCGGCCTTCATCGGCTTCTTCATGCTGCAGGAGGTACAGACATCGCGCATGATTTTTTTTGCTGCAGAGATGATGTCTTTCCTGATGGGTTCGGCGATGGCTTCCAGGTCGGCAACAATCTTGTCGATGCGCGACTGTTTCTTACATGGGCAGTGGGTGGTTTTCACCACGCTGATCAGGTGTTCCCGCTCAGCTTTAAAAGGGGCGAGGAAGGCTTTCCAGCCGCGGTCGCGGGCGCTTTTTGCGGTTTTGACTGCTTCAGCCTCTATTGCATCCATCTCTTCAACAGTGGCGATATTTTCATTGATGATCCATTCCCTCATTCTTGGGATACAATCATGATCCCGCTCCCAGGCAAGCCGTTCGGCCGACTTGTACCGTTCATGCGATCCCGAGGTAGAATGTCCCTGGGGCTGGGTCAGTTCGGTGACATGAAAAACAACGGGTACCATCTCTTTTCTGCAAATGGCGATTCCCTCTTCATACATGGCATACAGGGCGGGATAATCCCAGCCATTAGCGGTGAAAAGCCTGATGCCGGGGCCATTTTTATCGGACACGAATCCCTGGAGCAGGGCCGAGATGTTTTCCTTGGTGGTCTGGTATTTTTTTGGTACTGAAATGCCATACCCATCATCCCAGATCGAAAGGGCAATGGGCACCTGTAAAACGCCGGCTGCATTGATGGTCTCAAAAAAATGGCCTTCCGAAGTGGAGGCATCGCCGATGGTTCCAAAGGCAATCTCATTGCCCTTCACGGTGAATTTTTTTGCGGCATCCCACATCTCCGGGCTGTTGCGAAATACTTTGGAGGCAAGTGCCAGTCCAAGCAGGCGCGGCATCTGGCCGGCGGTAGGGGAGATGTCGCCGGATGAATTTTTCTGCTTGGTAAGGTCTTTCCATTCGCCCTTGTCATCGAGGCTTCGCGTGGCAAAATGAGAATTCATGAGCCGTCCCCCATTGTCGGGATTACGGGTGATATCGGTGTCGCCATAAAGCTGCGCAAAAAAGATGTCGAGGTTTGATAAGCCTGCCGCCATCATGAAGGTCTGATCGCGGTAATACCCCGAACGCCAGTCTCCATCCATGAAAAATTTGGCCATGATGATCTGCGGAATCTCCTTCCCGTCGCCAAAAAGCCCGAAATTGGCCTTCCCGCCTAACACTTCACGGCGTCCGAGTAAACTTACCTGGCGGCTCTCATTTGCAAGTTTGTAATCCTTTAATATTTCCTCTTTGCTGAATATTCGTTTTTTTGCCATTGTTTTTGTTGTTGTTGCTTTGTTTTGTACCCGCATTAATAATTTTCCTGCATCATTTCAAAATAGGCCATCGGGTGGTTGCAAGCCGGGCACATCTGCAAAGCTTTAACGCCAAAATGCACATATCCGCATTTGCGGCAAACCCAATAGGTCTTCTCTTCTTTTTCAAAAACCCTGTTCTTTTCCAGGTTGTTTAACAATTTCCGGTAACGTTTTTCGTGGTGTTCCTCCACGGTGGCAATCAGTTTGAAGGTCGTGGCAACCTTTGCAAACCCCTCCTCCGCGGCAGTTTGGGCAAACTGCGGATAAAGTTCCGTCCATTCCTCGTGTTCGCCGTCGGCGGCTGCTTTCAGGTTTTCGGCAGTGGTTCCGATCACGCCGGCGGGATAGGTGGCGGTAATTTCTACAGGGCCTCCCTCCAGGAAACGGAAAAAGGACTTGGCATGCGACTCTTCGTTCAGGGCCGTTTCGGTAAAAAATGCGGCGATTTGTTCAAATCCCTCTTTTTTAGCCTGTTTTGCATAGAAGGTATATCGGTTTTTTGCCTGGGATTCTCCGGCAAATGCCTTTAACAGGTTCTTTTCTGTCAGGGTTCCTTTGATGCTCTTTTCCATTTGAGATGTGGTTTTAGGAAGATCAAAGGTACATGAAATTTCCGGATTCAACCAAGCGGCCTGCCGGCCTGCAGTTGAACAACACCTGTTTTTTCCCGGTTTGCTGCATCAATGCTAGCGCATTTTTACATAATCTTCTTTACCGACACCGCAAATGGGGCATACCCAGTCGTCGGGAATATCCTCAAAGGGGGTCCCCGGGTTGATTCCGCTGTCGGGATCCCCCATCACCGGGTCGTAAATGTGCCCGCAAATGGAGCATTTGTATTTATTTGGTTTGTTCATACCTCATATATTAATTGAAGTCCTTCAATTCAGCCATTACCGGTGTGAGTGCCTGTAAACGGGAATGACAGGTTATTTTTTCTCAATCCAGTTTATGATCTTATCATCGAAAGGTTTGTCTGCAGGAGCGGCAAAATCAACCAGGTGACCCTGTTCGTCAATCATGAATTTCTGGAAATTCCATTTGACCGGCGCATCAACCACACCGTTCTGTCCCTTGTCGGTCAGCCACTGGTATAAAGGATCCATATCCGTACCCTTGACCGAAATCTTGGCCATCATCGGGAAGGTCACATTGTATTTACTGGTGCAGAATTCCCTGATCTCGGCATTGGTCCCGGGTTCCTGCCCCATGAAGTTGTTTGCCGGGAAACCGATGATGACAAAGCCCTTCGCACTGTATTTGGTGTAAAGCTCTTCAAGCTGGGCGTATTGTGGCGTGTACCCGCATTTTGAAGCGAGGTTCACAATGAGTACTTTTTTGCCTTTCAGCGTGGCAAAATCGAAGGGGGCTCCGTCAATGGTGGTGGTTTTGAAATCGTAAAGCGATTTTTTTTCCTGTGCAGAGGTTATCGTAGCCATGGTAATGAACGTTAAAAATATAATTATTGTCCTCATTTTTGTTATCTTTAGATTTTATTTGGCAAATTCATGATGCAAAGATACAAAATTTTCTTCTTATTTATACTTAGTCTAAACTATTGCCTTGTTTCATGCAGCCGCAGTGCGGTGCAAAATGCTGAACACCGGGGTAATTCCAATACAGAACAAATGACACAAAAAATTGAAATAGGTAGCAAAGCCCCTGATTTTTCATTGCCCGACCAGCAGGGCCGGCGCGTAAATCTGGCTGATTTTGTTGGTAAAACAAACCTGGTGGTCTATTTTTATCCCAAGGATGAATCATACGGCTGTACGAAGGAGGCCTGCAGTTTTCGCGACAATTACGAAGTTTTCAAGCAGGCAGGCGCCGAGGTGATCGGGATCAGTTCGGATGATATCGCCTCCCACCAGGCATTTGCCGCCAACCATAAACTGCCTTTTATCCTGTTGTCGGACAAGGGTAAAACCGTTGCCGAAAAATATGGGGTTGGGAAATCACTTGGCATCCTTCCAGGGCGCGTTACCTTTGTGATTGACAAACAGGGGATTATCAGGCTTGTCTTTTCATCGCAGCTTTCCTTTGAAAAACATGTGGAAGAGGCTTTGCAAATGCTGAATACACTGTAGTTTTAAAGGTCAGGCCAAAAATTTATTTTCCTTGATAAGGTCTTTTTCAATACTCTCGGGTGTAAGAATGTCCTTTTTCTCCTGCGGATAAAAGGAGGCCGGCAACAGGCGGATATTCATGGAGAGCAGCAGGTGGTCCATGATGATCAGCAACAGGGTTCCGACAAAAGGCAATGGAAAAAGCATCACCGGAACCATTACACCGGAGCTTCTCAGGATATCGAAAACCTGTTTCTTGAATTTTCTTTTTTCCTCCCTGCTGATTTTATCCTTCCTGATATACTTTGCAAGGATGGTAAAGGTCTCTTTGGTTTCAACCGCCTCTGTCCGGATTCCTGTTGAATAACGGTCAGCCTCTCCCAGGAACAGCCTGGCATAGCCGGCAATCACCTCCTTCACCCGTGGAAGGGTGAAGAGGTTAAGAAAATAGGCAATGATCTTTTTCCTGAAGGTATTCATGAACGAAGGGGACGATACACAAAGGTAGGAAAAAAGCGGTATCTTTTCAATCTCTCATATTAAAGACAATGGCGGCGATCACGCCGGGAATCCAGCCGCAGCAGGTAAGGATGACAACCAGTAATATCGCTCCGCATCCCCGGTCAAGGACGGCAAGCGGGGGGAAGATGATGCAGATGATCGCTCTGAAAAGGCCCATGCTATTTAGGATTTATGACAACTGCAACAGGTGTTGTTTTTTACTTTTTCGAAGCATTCACGGCCTTCGGAAAAGGAGAACCAGGCCAGCCCGAGGGTTCCTGCAATATCGATCCAGGCAAGGCCTGTGAGTTCAAACAGGGCGCTGGTGACCAGCAGCACGACCGACATGTAGATGCACACCCGTGTGCAGTGCGCATCGGCAATAATGGCATCGGACAGAAGTTTTCTGCCGGTCGTGAGTTTCATCAGCAGAAGGATGACCATCACTACGATGGAGACCAGGGAGATAACGACTCCCCAAAAGGTTGTCTCGGGTATATGCCCGATATAGCCATTGTAGGCAGCGGTGATCACCAGACCGCCTGCCAGGAGGTAAAAGGCAAACCCGGTAATCCGTAAGGCCTGTTTTTCGAATTGGTTTCGCTGTCCGGTTCCCTGGTTCCTGATCCTGAGCACCATTTGCAGGATACCGATTCCGGAAACCACCTCGATCAGGCTGTCGGCGCCAAATCCCGACAGGGTAAGACAGTTGTCGGAGATCCCCAGGATAACACTTACAAGCCCCTCCAGGATATTGTAAAAAATAGTGAAAATGGCCAGGTACAGGGCCATCCTGAAATAAAATTGCTGTTGTCCGGCGGTGGTGTCCTGGTGTGGATTTTTCATCCGTACAAAGATAGGAAAAATGCAAACTCAGAATTTTTCATTTATCCCAAGCCCGAACAGGGCAAAATCATATTTAACAGGGTCGAGGGGATCGAATTTGCATAGGTTTGCCGTAACCTCCTCAGCTGCTTTCCAGTCGTTGGCATTTCGCTGGAGAAGACCGAGTTTCCGGGCCACGTTGCCCACGTGAATATCAAGCGGGCAGATCAGTTTCGCGGGGCTGATGGTTTGCCAGATGCCAAAATCGACTCCCTTGCCGTCGTTGCGTACCATCCATCGCAGGAACATGTTGATCCGCTTGGTCGCCGACCCAGCTGCCGGATCGGAGAGGTGCTTTTCGGACCTGGGCAGGTGGCTGGTTTCCAGGAACGCATTCCTGAATGCAGTGATGCCATGGGCGGCGCCCTGCTGGTTCACGCTGCTGAAGAGGGGTTCGAGGCTCAGGTGCTTTTGATAAAGGTTTTTCAGGGCAGTAATAAAAAAGAGACAATCGTCACCGTTGAAGGTGCGGTGAACGAATCCGAGAAAGGGTTTGAAATCCTGCGGACCGGCATTGATCAGGAAATCGTACGGGGAGTCGTCCATCAGCTGAACAAGCCTGCTGGCATTGGCAACGATCGATTTCCGGTTGCCCCAGGAGATGGTGGCAGCCAGGAAGCCGGCAATTTCGATATCCTGTTTGATTGTAAAACGGTGGGGGACCGATACCGGGTCACTTTCAATAAAATGAGGCTGATTATACTGGCTGTATTTTTCTTCAAGGAAGGAAAACAGTTCCAGCGTAGTCAGCCTCATGTTGTATCACCGGTTTCGGTGAGCTCTAATTGACCAGGTGCACTGCCTTGAGCAGTCCTTTACCGATCTCGATCGCTTTTTCGTTTTCGGGGATCAGGGCATGGTGGCGTGCAGGAAGTGATTTTTGTAAACCCTTGTGGATGAACTCAGGGGCAACCAGGGGTTTGAGTTTCAGAAACGCGCCGAGGACAACCATGTTGAAGATCTTTGACAGACCCTGCCGGGCTGCTTCATCGGCTGCTTCGATCGAATAGATATTGATATCTTTACGTTCGGGGAACCGTGTGAGTCCGTTCGGGTCATAGATGAGCAGGCCGCCCGGCTTCACGGTTTTCTCGAATTTATCCATCGACTGCTGGTTCAGGATAATGGCAGTATCGTACGAATTCAGGATGGGGGAACTGATTCGCTCGTCGCTGATAATAACGGTAACGTTGGCTGTTCCGCCACGCATTTCAGGTCCGTAGGAAGGCATCCAGCTAACTTCTTTATCCTGCATAACGCCTGAATAGGCAAGGATCTTTCCCATGGAGAGGACTCCCTGTCCTCCGAAACCGGCTATAATGATCTCTTCTGTCATATTGTATGAATATCGAATATTGAAAAATGCATTTCAGATTCCGAAAGGATATTATTCCTTTTCCACCTGTTCTTTTTTCTCTACCAGTTTCCCGTCAACTTTGATGTCGCCAAGCTGATAGAATGGGAACATGTTGTCTTCCATCCATTTGTTGGATTGAACCGGGGTCATTTTCCATCCGGAATTGCAGTTGGAAACGATCTCGATGAAGCACAGTCCCTTGTTCTCCTTCTGAAGTTCAAACGCCTTGCGGATGGCTTTTTTGGTTTTACGGACAGCGTTTGGGGTATGAACCGCCTGGCGGGTCACATAATAAACGCCCGGCAGATGGGAGATCAGTTCGGTGATCTTCAACGGGTGTCCCATCGTGGGCACATCGCGTCCATAGGGTGATGTGGATGAACGCATACCCGGGAGGGTGGTCGGGGCCATCTGGCCGCCGGTCATCCCGTAGATACCATTGTTGATGAAGATAACGGTGATATTTTCTCCCCGGTTGCAGGCGTGGATGGTTTCAGCGGTGCCGATGGCGGCAAGGTCGCCGTCGCCCTGGTAGGTAAAGACAAAGTGGTCGGGCCAAAGCCGTTTGATGGCGGTTGCCAGCGCGGGAGCCCTGCCGTGGGCAGCACCCAGCATATCGATGTTCAGGAAATCATAGGCAAGCACTGAGCAGCCTACGGGTGAAACGCCAATGGTTTTTTCGGTGATGTCCATCTCTTCAATGACCTCCATCAGCATCCTGTGGGCGGTGCCGTGCCCGCAACCCGGGCAATAGCTCAGGGGCCGGTCGACGAGCAGGTCGGTCCTTTTATAGACAATATTTTCCGGCTTGTGTATTTCTGTTTTTGCGAATTTATCTTCCATGATCAGCCTCCGATAATTTTATGTTCGAGTGCATATACAACTTCATCCGGGGAGGGGATTATGCCGCCGAACCGACCGAAATGTTCGATCTTCACTTTACAACCCACCGAAAGTTTGACATCTTCGATCATCTGTCCGGCATTCATCTCCACGACCAGGATCCCTTTTACGCGGTTGCCGACATTCGATACTTCGGTTGCCGGGAAGGGAAAGAGGGTGATGGGGCGGAAGAGACCGACTTTAATCCCTTTGGCGCGGGCAAGGTCGATGGCCTTCTGGCATATCCTGGCTGAAAGTCCGAAGGCTACAAACAGGTATTCAGCATCGTCGCATTGAATTTCTTCGTACAGCACCTCGTTTTCTTCCATCAGCTTATATTTCGCCTGGAGTTTCAGGTTAACCCTTTCCTGGCCGGCAGGATCGAGGTCGAGGGAGGTGATGATGTTGTGGTTGCGCGTGGATGGCCGTCCGTTTGACGCCCAGGGGCACTGTGCAACCACCTCTGCGTCGGTGCGGCGCGGGATCTGGTCGAAAAGGACGACCTTTTCCATCATTTGCCCGATGGCTCCGTCGGAAAGGATCATAACGGGGGTGCGGTACTGGAACGCCTTGTCAAAACCCAGTTTAACATGGTCGCACATCTCCTGTACCGAAGCTGGCGCCAGCACAAGCATTTTGTAATCGCCGTGACCGCCGCCTTTTACAGCCTGGAAATAGTCGGCCTGTGAAGGTTGAATGGTGCCAAGTCCGGGACCACCACGGACGATATTGACGATCAGCCCGGGAAGTTCTGCCCCTGCCATATAACTGATACCCTCCTGCATCAGGCTGATACCGGGACTGGAGGAGGAGGTCATGACCATTTTTCCGGTTCCGGCTCCGCCATATATCATATTGACGGCTGCTACTTCGCTTTCTGCCTGTAATACCACCATTCCGGTCCTCTCAAATGGCTTTTCGGCCATCAGGTATTCCATTACCTCGGACTGGGGTGTTATGGGGTATCCGAAATAACCGTCGCAACCGGCGCGGATAGCGGCTTCAGCGACAGCTTCGTTGCCCTTCATTAGTCTAAGTTCACCCATTGAGTATCGTTTTTTGGTTTTTATTCGGTTGTCACTTTGGCCCGGTACACGGTAATCACGCCGTCGGGACAAACCAGGGCGCAGTTGGTGCAGCCTGTGCATTCGTCATTCACCTTCATTGCGAAATGATATCCTTTACTGTTCACTTCCTTCGACATCTGAATCACCGTGAAGGGGCAGGCTGCTATACATACTTCACAGCCTTTGCAACGTTCGGTGTTGATTACGATATCACCTTTGATTTTTGCCATATGATAAGGGTTGTATTGTTAACAGATTCACATTTGCGAAATTACTGAAATTTGTTCGAACAACAGGTACGATGGCCTGTAGAAAGTGACTTTATAGGTCTAATTTAGAAATAGTTTAAGTTTGCCGCGGGGGAATGACTCTCGTAAAAACCTGGGCCCCGCCGTTATTTCCTGCCGGCATGGTTTTCATTGAACTTTTTCAGCCGATCCTCCAGTGCGGGGAACTGGTCGCGTTTCACAAGCGACACACAGGCGCGTATTCCCTCCTTCCGTTCACTGCCGGTGATGCTCAGAGCAATGGCGCTGATCCCGTAATAGAGAAGTTCTTCAAGCAGCGCCTCCCCGTCGAATCCGGGATAGGCAAAGGTAAAGTAGAAGCCATCGGCAATCGGCACCCCTTCGTCCTGGTCATATACGATCTCGAAACCGTTGGCAAGGAACATCGCCTTCATGATTTTGGCTTTTTCGCCATACTCCCTGACTGCCTCGACAAAATTAAAGGTGCCGTCGTTGGCGGCCTTCAGCATGGCTGCCAGTGCATACTGGGTGGAATGGGCAGTACCTGCACTCAGTGCATAAACGGTGCCGTAAATAAGGGCCCGGCCTACAATATCCGTGGAATAGAACTGTAACAGGTCGGCCGAACGGGTATTGAATAATTTGTTCGAAACGATCATCATCCCGATCCGTTGCCCGGCATAGCTGAAGGCTTTGGAACTGGAGATCAGCATGACGTAGTTGTCGGTATATTTGGCTACAGTCGGCTGGAAAGGGGGCATCCCCGGTTTGGAATAATCCTTGCGGAAATCCATGGCAAAATAGGCCAGGTCTTCAATGATGATCACGTTGTACTGGTTGGCCAGTTCGCCGATGATCTGCAGTTCATGATCCGTAAAACAGATCCAGGATGGATTGTTGGGGTTTGAATAGAGGACCGAATGTATATTGCCCTTCTCAAAATAGCTGATCAGTTTTTCGCGCAGTTTATCCCCGCGGAATTCATACACGTCAAAGGTCTCGAATTTCTGGCCCAGCACCTTGTGCTGCTGGTGATGAACCGGGAAGCCGGGATCGATAAACAGGGTGGTATCTTTTTCGCGGTGGATTTTCGAAAAGGTCAGAAATGCTGCAAATCCGCCCTGCATGCTTCCGACTGTCGGCACACAATTGGCAGGATCTACGTCAATGTCAAGAAAGAGCTTGACAAACCTTGCAGCCTCATTTTTCAGCACAGGAGTACCTTCAATGTCGGGATAGATGGCGGCGACCCCGTTTTTCAGCGCTTCAATTTCTGCCTGGACGCCAATCTCGGTTGCAGGAAGTCCGGGAACCCCCATCTCCATCCGGATGAATTTTTCGCCAGTCTCGTTTTCAATACCATTGATCAAACGTTTTATTTCACGAATGGTAGCCTTTCCTATGTTCCTGATTTTGCTGTCGTCAATATGGCGGCGAACCACATCGTAACGGATGGGAGTATCTTTCATATGCGATGGAAATAAATGTATTGATAAGAAAAAAACAGATGGCAAAATTGCTTATTTATTTGCAATTATCCAACGGTTTAACTATGGATAAAAAGAATTATTGATATT
The DNA here is from genome assembly GCA_037133475.1 of Bacteroidota bacterium. GTDB lineage: Bacteria > Bacteroidota > Bacteroidia > Bacteroidales > FEN-979 > CAIVAT01. The sequence goes on along the minus strand of JBAXOB010000007.1, from coordinate 21,312 downwards.
TATTTTCGGGGCAGGATTTAACCCTTATTACCTTACCAGTGTTAAAGTTCCGGAAAGGGTCCTGAATTCGGGAGGCGACTCCGACAATTTGTAAACGATCACATATACATAGGTGCCCCCGGTGCACGGCTGCCCCTTAAAAGTGCCATCCCAGCCGTCGGTCACTGCATCGGAGGAAAAAACCAGTTCCCCGGTGCGGCTGTAAATATTCATACTGAATTGCCGGATGTTGGCCGAAAGGGGCAGGAAATGGTCATTCACCCCGTCACCGTTTGGTGAAAAAGCATCGGGGACCCAGATGACGACCTCACAACCCTTGCCGTTGGTAATCCAAACGGCTGCCGTGTCGGCATTCGAGCACCCGTGGATGTCGGTGTAACGATAAATGATGTTGTGAAACCCGGTTCCCAAAGCGGCCGGATTCAGCATTGTTTTAACCACACCGTTGATTAAAAACGCTCCCCCCGGCGGGTTCCCTCCCGAAAGTGGGAAAGAGGGGGCATTGTAACAAATGGAATCGTAACGGCTGACTGTTACGGCGGGTAACGGGTAAATGGTGATGGGAAGCGTTGAGGCAGGCCCCGAACCACATTCCAGGTTGTTGCCTGAGACAGAGAGGGTGCCGGAAGTGGTCGTATCTGAAAATCCCAGCGTTGAAGATGAACCATGGTTGGCCAGGGTACCCCCCGATCCGGAATAGCTCCAGTTATAGGAAGTTGAGTTGGAATCGGGAACAACCGAATATACGTGTGCTGCAGTTCCACTGCAGATCTTCGGATCTCCGCTGATGGTCCCCGGGTTAAGCGGGGCCCGTTTCACCGTGAATGAAATGGCTGGCGCACTGGCGCTGGCCACATACCACCATGAGTTGATGGTATTGGTATCGCCGATGTCGATATTCCATAAGTGGCATCCCAGCGGATCGTTGCAGCCTGTGAGGTTAACCGTTCCGGAAGTGGGGAGCAGGCTGTCGTCCCAGAAAATCGAAGGCGAAGCCCCGGGGGGGCGGATGACCGCCACCTTGTATCCGTTGTCGTTATACTCGATGTCATATATGGGCAAATGGGTAATGCCGTGGATAAAGCGGACCGTCGCGCTGACGACGGACCCGTTTTTCACAGGGTTTCCCTTACCGTCGTTTCCGTTCCAGTGAATGTTATTGTAACCGGTTCCTCCCGGGTTCGCTGAAACATTGGCGGTGATCTTCACATCCTGCGGATCTGGCCCGGGATGCGGGTTCACCTCGATAAAAAGTTCCAGGATCCCGTCCTGGTCAACTTTTACCTTAATGTCAACACCGCCGTTGCAATTGCTGGTGGTGGTAACCGGCAGGATGATGCCCGGCTGGGCTTTCCCGGTCGGGAAGATGATGCTGTCGGGGTCGGCCAGGAATATCTTGTATTGCGGATAGGTATGAAAGCCGGTTCGCGACTGCCGGTCAACAGCGATATTCCCGGTGGTGGAGCAGCCTGTCTTGTTGCTTGAAATAGAGAAAGTCCCCCCGATAAACCCGTTGCAATTGACACTCGTCACGATGCTGTCGTCGGAAAGGATAAACATGGTACCCCAAAAACGGTTGTTGGTGGGCGGCGGTTCCACATTGCCGCAGTTAAACTGCCAGGCTTTCGACCAAACCCTTCCCGAAACAGGCTGACCCAATGAATTGACAACGGTGATATCGAAAAAAGCAAACATGATCCGGGCCTTTTCACTGTAAATCGTGAGACTGTCGGGGGGGTAATAAAATTCTAAATAATAGTCGCCGGGTACCACCGGCAGGTATTGGACAGGATCATACCCCCCGGAACCGGGAAACGGCCCGCTGACAGCCTGGTTATAGGTGTCAATAAATCCCTGCTGGCCTGAAACCGGCACAATATTAGGGCCAACCACAACATTGCCGGAGGGGGCTGTCAACCTGTACTGCACCTGTGATTGGATAAGGTAATTAATTGCTCCCAGGCCAAAGTTGATCTTCTCGGAAATATCGGCAATATGGATATTGATCCTGAACTCGGGAGCTGCATTGAAGAAACCGAAGTCGTTGCGCGATTTGTCAATGCAAAGCTGACCTGCCGCGCTGTCAAAAGGTGCAATCTGCTTTGTCCCCTCTGCCTCTGTGAGCAGGCGTACACAAAGCAGGAGGAAAATGGAAAACAGGAACCTTTTCCCCATCGTTTATCTTATTTACAAGATCATAAAATTATACAATAATCCTTTGAAATGATAAAAAAAACGAATTGATTTTAAGATTAGGCCGGCTATCGACACTGGAGTATGCCTGCATATGGAATGGGTGAATGAAATAAGCGACAGGAAGGCGCTCCTACGACTTTTTTTGCTGCATCATGCTGGCAAGGGAAAGCAGGATACCCAGCACAACGCTGTAGATTGCGGCCACAAGGATACGGTAACCTTCAGGCAGCAGGAAATTGACGGTTTGCGCAGGAATCCAGAAAAAAGGGATGGTCTTTTTGAGGACAAAGCTCCAGAACGTTTGCCAGTCGGCCTGCTGAACATAGCTGCCAACAGGCATCGGGGAGAAAAAACGGCCCAGGGTGCCGCCGGTTTTCAGGATATGAAGATCGGTGATCTTGTGAAATGCCATGAATACGGGGGCAAACAGGCAATTCATGGTAACACTCACGCTGAATGCGGCCAGTAACTTCAGGGCACTGAAACCGGGTTGTCTTAAAATATCGGCAGGATTGGCCATCGGGAAGTTGACTCCCAGGGTCTTCAACACCACAGGAGCCCCTTCACCAAAAATGACGAAGCCTGTTTTAATAATGATTCCGAGGAAACCCCACACCAGGGCACGTGGCACCAGGCCAAACCCGGGTTTGGTGTATTCACCCGTCCGGATCCTTAATCCCAGGCATTCTCCAAAGGTAGCCAGCAGCGCAAATTTCAGAAAACTCATGATATAACCGTGAAGTCCGTTGAACTCCTTATAAGCATCATAAACGGGAGGAAAAATGAAAAAGGGCAGCAGAAGTAGGAAGATTGCAGCAATAACTAACAGGTCGGTTCTTTTCATGAGTCAGGGTTGAATTTTTCGGGACAATTGGAAAGGGTTTAGGAATAGGCAACAGGCAACAGGCAATAGGCAACAGGTTTTAGTTGAAGGTGGGGTCGGCGGGGAAATTGGCCCAGATGGCATAATCCTGGCCCATACTTTTTAAATAGTTGCTCCAGAGTGTTTCCGGTTGGTTATGAATCACTTCATTGACGGTGGTTTGTGATAAAACCCATGATTTTTCACTGAGTTCACGGTCGAGTTGCCGCGCTGACCACCCCGAGTAACCAACGAAAAACCTTATTTCATCGGGAGGCAGCTCTTTTGATTTCATCTTTGCTTTAATGTCATCAAGATCGCCACCCCAGAAAAGTCCCTTCATGATCGGAACACATTGGTCGACATCCGCATGGGTATGGATGTAAAAAATGCTGTCGGTTTTAACCGGACCTCCCAGGTATACAGGCAGGTCATAAGGAGGGAACCCTTTGACAATATCCTTGAGCCGCGCTTCAATAGGCTTGTTGATGATCACACCGAAAGATCCCTCCTCGTTGTGTTCGGCAAGTAATACGACCGACTGACGGAAGTAAAAATCGCGCAGCGAAGGCTCAGAGATCAGGATGCTTCCCTGTGTTGGTTTGACGCGTGGTTTTTCCATGGTTCGTACAAATTTACTACTTTTGCGTTGTACTCATCACAACAAATATAATACCAATTCATGGCCAGGTCAAGCCGGGAGGAGAAATTTCTGCAGTTACGCAAACAATTTCCTGTTTTCATCTTTGAAAAACAGGAATATACCCTTTCAGCTGATGGGCTTCATATCGGGTATCACTTTAACCTAGCTGGCCAATACAGTTTTTACCCGGCGATTTTTATTCCCCGTAAATCATTTTTTCTCCCTGATTCGTGCCTTGAAGGATGTCTCGATAATATCGTCTTCAATATCGGGATGATTGAACTGATCAGTTATTGGAAAGCGGCCTGCCCCCCCCTGGTGGTGATCCGGCCTTTTGCCCTGCAGCCCGCGCAGGTGGCCTGGTGGAAAAAACTCTATTTTTACGGGCTGGGGGAATTTTTTTTCCTGAACTCGATCCCCGCGACCATGGAGGATTTCATGCAGATTGAAATCGAATCCCCGAGATATCCCGGTGTGCCAAAATATTCGTTGGACGATGCGGTTCTGCTACCGGTAGGCGGTGGGAAAGACTCGGCAGTAACCCTTGAACTGCTGGGGGCCGAAGACGGGACCATCCCCCTGATCATGAACCCAAGGGGAGCCAGCCTGGAAACCATATTTGTCAAAGGCTTCACCACCGGTCAATATGTTGAAATCCGCAGGACCCTTGATCCACTCTTGCTAAAGCTGAATGAGGAGGGATTTTTAAATGGACATACTCCCTTTTCTGCACTTCTGGCATTTGTCACCGTTCTGGCAGCCATTGTGTCAGGCCGCCGGTATATTGCGCTTTCGAACGAATCGAGCGCCAATGAGGCAACCATCGCCGGCACGGAGATCAATCACCAGTATTCAAAATCGTTCGGTTTTGAAGCCGGCTTCAGGGATTATGTGAAACAATGGATCAGCCCTGAAATAGAGTATTTCAGTTTCCTCCGGCCCCTGAATGAACTGCAGATTGCCTCCCTTTTTGCACAATACCGGGCATATCACCCGGTTTTCAAGAGCTGCAATGCGGGAAGCAAAAGCGATTCCTGGTGCGGCAAGTGTGCAAAATGCCTCTTTACCTATATTATGCTGTCGCCCTTTCTGACGGAGGATGACCTTATTGCAATTTTCGGAAAGAATCTTTTTTCAGACCCGGGCCTGGAAACCATTTTCCTGCAGTTAACAGGCATGGCGGAAGAAAAGCCCTTCGACTGCGTGGGAACGATCCGCGAGGTAAACCTGGCCCTGTGTGAGACGATCAGGCAGAGGGAGGAGCACGGATTGCCATTCCTGCTTGATTATTACAGGAGGACAGCGAATTTTTCAGACTACGATGCGATCGATTTTGCGGGTGAATTGTTCCGGTTTTCCGGGGAACACTTTTTACCTGCCGGGTTTCTGGAGCGGTTAATGAATGCCGGGATTGATAAAAACGAAGATTCCGGCTGTTCCGGGAGCTGACACGACGGGTTATGGTGGATTATATAAGAGCGAAGTTTGCCGGAAAGTCGGTCGTGCTGCTGGGATTCGGCAGGGAGGGACAGGCAAGCTACCATGTTTTCAGGCAGGCATTTCCGCTGAAACAGCTTGCGATCGCCGATGCAAACCAGTCGATCGCGCAAAACCCGCTGATCGCCGGAGACAGGCATCTCGATCTTATCACGGGTGAAGATTATCTTGAAAGAATCGCTGGGTTTGACATGATTGTCCGCTCCCCTGGAATCCCGCTCTGGAAACTAACCACAGCCGGCTATCCCGGGCCACCGTTAATTGCCCTGGACCAGGTTACTTCGCAAACCGACCTGTTTCTCCGGCGTTACGCGAACCAGGTGGTTGGCGTTACCGGCACCAAAGGGAAAAGCACCACAGCCAGTCTGATACATCATATCCTCAAGACTGCAGGAAAAGAGGTGATCCTCGCGGGGAACATCGGGAACCCCGTGTTCCATTTTATTGATCTTATCGGGCCGGAAACCGTCATCGTTTTCGAATTATCGTCGCACCAGCTTGAATATATAAGTGTGTCGCCCCATATTTCGGTGCTGCTGAACCTTTACCAGGAGCATCTTGATGCCTACAGGAGTTTTGATGACTACCAGCTTGCCAAGGTGAATATCACCCGGTACCAGCAGGCAGAGGATTACCTGGTGTTCAATATGGATGATGATCTTGTGGCGGGCCATATGCTTCGATTTGAAGATATGAGGAAAACATATCCCTTTTCGATGGCGGGGGAACCTCGTCAAGGGGGATTTATCAGGGACGGGGAGGTCTGTTTTTCTGACGGGAACATCACGGCGCCGGTATGGACAATTCACCAGGACCGCTTCCTGCGCGGGGAACACAACCTGAAAAACATCCTGGCTGCCGTTAATGTTTCGATGATTCTCGGGATCGAACCGGAGATGATCGGGGATGGGATTGCCACCTTTAAAGGGTTGGAGCACAGGCTGGAATATGTTGGTGAATTTCGCAGGATCCACTTCTACAATGATTCGATCGCCACCATTCCCGAAGCCTGCATGGAAGCCGTGAAGGCCGTACCGAACGTGGATACGCTCATTGCCGGCGGGTTTGACAGGGGCATTGATTATGCGGGACTGGCAGAATTTCTCAAGGTGTCCCGCGTCAGGAACCTGATTCTTGTCGGAGCGGCTGGAAAGCGGATCGGTGACCACCTGGGAGGCAATGATCTCCATGACAAAAAGATCTTTTATATTGACAGGTTTGATGATTTCCGGGAAATTGCCTTTCGTGAAACCCGCACCGGCCATGCCTGCCTGCTATCTCCCGCAGCTGCCAGTTATGATGAATTTAAAAATTTCGAGGAGCGTGGAAAACGGTTCCGTGAACTGGTAAGGCAATAATCAGGATGGAATTTCGTGTTTATGAACAAGTTTTTGGCACAATAAGGGATTGTTTCCGGAGGAAACCTATGAACAAACTCAGACTTTTTTTTATCCTGATGGTAACCTGTTCCGGCAGCCTTTCTGCGCAGCAGGCTGATTATAAATCACAGGTGATCCGTTACATAATTCAATACAGGGATATTGCGGTAAAGGAGATGACAGTCTCACATGTGCCTGCAAGCATTACAATGGCGCAGGGGATTTTTGAATCAAACGCAGGGCAGAGCGACCTGGCAAAAGAGGCCAATAACCATTTCGGGATAAAATGTCACAAGGAATGGACTGGCGACAAGATGTACAAGGATGATGACAAACCGCACGATTGTTTCAGGAAGTATGCAACCGTGCAGGAATCGTTTCACGATCATTCGTCCTTCCTGGTTGAGCGGGATCGTTATAAGCCTCTGTTTCAACTAAAAATTACTGATTACAGGGAGTGGGCCCTCGGCCTGAAGAAGGCAGGCTATGCAACCAATCCCGCCTATGCGGAGAAACTGATTCACACCATTGAAGCCTACCAGCTTTATAAACTTGACAGGGATGATTTTGGCGTTTCACTCGTGGATTCCCTTAAAAGCATTATCTACGGAAATGTACAGCCGGTGCTGACCAGGAAGGCAGGAGAACCGGGTTCCGTTACGGGCAGTCATCCCGTTTTTATGAACAACAGGCTCAGGGTAACCATGGCCAGGGAGGGGGATGATCTGAAGCAGTTGAGTGCGCTCTTTCAGATTTCAGAGCGCAAGCTCCGGAAATTCAATGAACTGGCCGACGACAGGCTATCAAAGGGGGATCTTGTTTACCTTGAATCAAAACGCCGCAGGGCTGAGGTGAGGACGCACCTGCTGGAGAAGGGGGAGACCCTTCACCATGTGGCCCAGAAGTACGGGATTAAAATCAAGATGATATATAAACGAAACCATATTCCAGCCGGGCATGAACCCTCTCCCGGGCGTTTACTCCTGCTTCGCTAGGCGGTAGCTCTTAAGATATTTACCGGCCCCAACCACCAGGCTGGCTGTATTTCGCCCTTCCAGTTTTCCGATATCGAAAGGGGTGTTGCCCCGGATCCCCGATTCAAGTTCACGATACCCGTTCTTGTCAAAGAGAAACAGCTCATTGGTTTCAGGCATGACAAAGCCGACCATAACCTTCCCGTTGCTGTTGTGCAGTAAAAATGGCGGATTGCTGATGGCATGCCTGAACATGTAAGAATAGATCAGTTTGAAATTGTAATTGTAATAGTAGATTTTATTATGATCGATAAAGATAAATTCATTCTTCCCGTTGCCACTTATATCTTCATAAAAGAACCGGTGTTCACGGGTGAACAGGTTCAGCGTGACCTCCGTTAACCGTCCGTTTTGCTGGAGGAACACGAGTTTTCCGTCGGGATCGGTGGTGATAAATTCTCCCTTTTTATTGGTTTCATTGGGATACAGCTTCGAGGAGGGGGCATGGAGAAATTTTGGTCCTGGCGTTATCCGGGGTATCCCGTTACGGTCAACGATCATGGTATTTCCGGTCACACCAGAAATGAGGACAAATTCCTTATTCCCGATCATTTCAAAAGATACGGGATCAATGATTTCTTCCTTGGGAGATGGACGTTTCCAGCTTATATCCGAAGTGCCGCCAAGCGAGAAACTGTAAACCCGGTTATCCTGAAAGGCAACCAGTATGTGGTAATCCTGGTCGTTGTCCCAATTGGCAACCGTAAGTCCGTTGGTGGCATGCAGGGGGAACCGCATGGGGAATTTGTCGGCAAACCGGCCATTGGCATGCAGCAGGTAGAGATGTGTATCGGTATTGAAAAGCAGGTAGAGGGAGTCATTCCCAGCCAGCCTGATGGGATGGATTTCGCCCATCATTTTGCCCATAATCGGCAGTTTCCATTCAATATGGCCAAGTCCCGAGATATAGTACAGGTTATTTGAAACATCGGAAACTACAATGGCAGGATCGCCTGACCCAGAGCCAGGGATGATTTTTGGTTGCCCGGCGATGGTCGTGTCAAGCCGGGCCTGCCACTCCAGGGGACCCTCTTTGTCAAGGTTCGGGTTATAACGCAGGAAAATATTGGAATAAAACTGCCCGTCGGCATTACTGAACTGGAAAGCAATAGATTCAAATTTCCGGAGGCTGTCCATCACCAGGCTTAATTGGTCCGACAGATCCTGGTTCATGATTCCTTTCAGGGAGGAGAGCGCATTGCGCGTGCTGAAATAACAAAAAACATTGGATTTCTCAGGAAGGTTTGCCTCAAAATCCTTGTAGGGCTTGTCTTTGGCAATGGTGCTTCCTTCGGAGACCGCATTGATGACAAGTTCGAGATCCCTTGGCTGACGTGCGAATATCACATAACCTTTGAGAAGGGTAAAGCATTTCACATCAACTTTTCCGAAGATTTCGCCAAACAGGGCTGGAACGAAGGCCGGGAGCTCCATCCTGTATATCTTATGACCGTTGAACTGCAACGAATCGGCCTTTATCCCCAGGGTGTCGGCCAGTGCAAACAGCAACGGCACCGTTTGCAGCGTATCGCGGGAACTGAAGGCAGTCAGGGTGACTTCCGCCGCTGTTTTAGGATCTTCCAGGGCAAAAAGGGCTCCTTCATTTCCCATCCAGGGAAGAAAATACTCGCTGATGTTAAGCTGGAACCGGTCGATCAGGGTGTTTGCAGAGGTCTGTTCTACTGAAAAAACCTCATCGTGGGGAGTACGGTTTTGAAACCGCTGGCAGAACCGGGATGGATTGCTCCAGCCGTAGGTGGTAAAATACAAGGTCTTTTCAGGAATAATGGAGGTGATCTCCTTCTTCTGTGGTTTCTGGTCGTTGAACAGGGCCAGGAATTGCTGGCTGCTGTCGGAGGCAACGGTGACCCCATTAAAAAGCAGTTCATCCTTTTTAATGATGAGGTCCAGCCCGCTCCAGTCGGCGAAGTTGGAGAATTTCAACAGGTCCGGCAAATTTTCATCACGGGTCATCTTTGAGAGAACCAGTGAGAAAAACCTGTAGTTGATGTAGATGTTGGCATCAACCTTTTTGCCTGCCGAGGCTTCCACTTTCCTGAAACCTGTGGAAGTTGCCAAGGGCGTATGGAGCGAGAGCCTGTCGATCGCCCGTTTTACCAGGTCGGCGTGAAAACTGCCAATGAAAACCCCTTTGAAAACTGAAAAGTAAAAGGCATCATGGCTGCCCTTGAACAGAATCCGTTTCAGGCTGGTGGTGTAATAAGGTGTTTCGGTGATGATTGTTTTCCCGGCGCTGATTTCCTGGACAAAATCCGAGATATAGGCATCCGGATAGGAGCTGCTGACTTTGGCCAGGTAAAGCGCCCCGAAATTGTTACGGCCGCTCAGCGTAATGGAGATCAGGATATTGTATTGCTGAAAGAGCTTGTTGATCTTCTCATTTTTCCTGCTGGCGGAATCCACAAACTGCAGTTCATTTTTAACCACATTGATCCCGGGAAAACGGCACAGCGCCCTCCACAGCAGGTTTGACCGGTTCAGTTCTTCCAGCAGGTTCCCTGCTTTATTCAACTGGATGATCATGGCGGTATTGCCGGGGATAGCGTTGAAGGGGGATTCGGCCGGACGATGGAATTTCTGGAAGAGGGAATAGCCGAGCCAGGTAATTCCTGTCACAGCTGCAACTACAACAAAGGCAATCAGAAGGATTCTGAGGTTTCTCATGTATGGTTTTTCTTGTAAAAAACCGGCGCAAAGGTATATTAAATTGCCAATTGATAAAGAAATCAGGATGGGAAGTTATCAACCCTTTACCCTGAAACTCTTCCTGTGGTAAGGTGTAAGCCCGTATTGCAGAATGATGTCACGATGCTGTTTTGACGGGTATCCCTTGTTTCGGGCCCAGTTATAAAGCGGGTATTCAGCATGAATCCGTTTCATAAAGTCATCCCTGTGGGTTTTTGCCAGTATCGAAGCTGCTGCAATGGAAAGATATTTCTCATCCCCTTTCACGATGCATTGATGGGGGATACCGGGATAGGGTTTGAACCTGTTTCCGTCGATAATGCAAAACTGGGGCTGTTTTACAAGCTGGGATATGGCAAGATGCATGGCATATATGGATGCATTGAGAATGTTGATTCTGTCGATGGTTGCTGCATCGACAAGGGCCACGGCCCACGCAACGGCATTGGCTTCAATTAACGGACGAAGGCTGTCGCGTTGTTTTTCGGTAAGTTGTTTCGAATCATTCAGGATTTCATTGCGGAAGTCGCGCGGCAAAATGACGGCAGCTGCAAAAACAGGTCCCGCCAGGCATCCGCGCCCCGCTTCATCACATCCTGCTTCTGCCGGGTTATCGGTAAAATGACTTAAAAGCATGGCACATCCGGTAAGGATCAGTGATAAAAAAAATCATGAATAAACAGGTTGTTCAATAAAATGGCGAAAAAATAGATAAGCAGGATCAGTTCCGCCATACGGGTTTTCTTAAGGCGGGTCAGCGTCCCGGTGATGATCATCGCCATTGCCGGCATGGCGAGCGCGGGATGAAAGATGGCGATGGACCTGGCATAGGTAAAGGAAATGGCAGTAAAGACGAGGGTCCACATCAGGATATTCGTCTTGGCCCTGATCTCAACTGTTTTTTCAATCGGGCCGCTCCTGAAAAAGATGATTCCCCAGAAGGCGAGTAACAGGGTAAACCCGCTCAGAATCCAGAAGTCGGTATGAAACGGGTTGGGATATACCAGGATATGGCTGAAGAAGGAGATGAAATCCTGTGTACGGGCGATGAGTTCATTATGCCAGAAATACCAGGTTGCCAGGTAAAGAAAAGGGGTTACCAGGCCGATCAGGGCAGCCATCCATGACCTCAGGTTTCCGGCCCGGAAGATGAGGAAGCTGACGACCACAAAGACAAACCAAAGCAGGAAGGGCAGGTAGAAAAGACTGGCAAGCGCGGTAAAGAATCCTGCTGCAAAGATGCGGTCGAGGTGTTCGGGCTTATTGAAGGAGATCAGCAGATGATAAAGGATCAGGCTCATAAAACCCAACGAGATGTTGATGGGGTTCAGGGTGAGCTGCCCGGGCAGGAAACTCATGAAAACAACGAATACCAGGGCTGAAAGTGAAGAGTTTTTCAGGACCAGTTCATGCCGGCTGAGAATGGTCGTAAACCAGTAGGTCTCGGTCATCACCAGCAAAAAACCAAGAACTGAGGCCAGGAGAGGCATCATATGAAAAAAGTGGAAGACAAGGGAGTATAGCGGTACCGGCCCTTCAGGAAGCGGCATTCCTGGGGGCTCAATAAAGGCGCTGAGCCACAGGCAGATCCCTACCAGTCCGATAACGACATACTGGATAAAAAAGCTGGATTTGAAAAACCGTATAAACATGGAATGAATTTCAATTACCGGTATTCCTACAGGTTAAACCGGGATATGCTGAAAAAGTACTACCCTACAGATCGAATCCGATATCCTTCCTGAAACCCTTTCCCTCAAAGACAATCTTTGCCGCATTTTTATAGGTTTCAGCGAGGGCCTCCGCCTGCGTGGCCCCCAGCGAGGTAACCGCTATCACCCGTCCCCCGTTCGAGACAACATCCCTCCCGGTTTTACCGGCCGTGGTACCGGCATGAAATACCAGGCTCCCCGTTATGGCGTCGCTTCCGGTAATTAGCCTGCCTTTTTCATAGGGACCGGGATATCCGCTGGAAACAAGCATGACCGTCGCCGCTGTCCTGGGATCGACTGAAATCGTTTCATCGCATAGGGTCTGACTGGCAACCGCATTGAACAGCCTGACCAGGTCGTTCTGCAGCCGCGGGATCACCGATTCGGTTTCTGGATCGCCCAGCCTGCAGTTGTATTCGATGACGAAAGGCTCCCCTTTTACACTGATCAACCCGAAAAAAATAAAGCCTCTGTAATCAATTTCTTCTTTGGCAAGTCCCTGGATAGTGGGCAGGATGACTTGTTGCTCTACCTTCTGCATAAAAAGTGCATCGGCAAACGGAACTGGTGAAACGGACCCCATCCCGCCCGTGTTCGGCCCCGTGTCGCCCTCGCCGATTTTTTTATAATCCTTCGCTTCCGGGAGGACCAGGTAATCTTTGCCGTCGGTCAGTACAAAGACCGATAATTCGATGCCGGATAAAAATTCTTCAATGACAACCTTGAGTGATGCGGCTCCGAAGCGCTCTTCGGTAAGCATGGAGGTGAATTCTGTAACGGCTTCTTCAATTGTTTTGCAGATGATGACCCCTTTCCCGGCGGCAAGGCCGTCGGCCTTCAGGACATAGGGCGGGTTAAGCGAATGCAGGAATGCCACCCCATCGTCAAGCGTTGACCTTTCGAAGGTCCGGTAGGATGCCGTGGGGATCCCGTGCCGGATCATGAACTGTTTGGCGAAATCCTTGCTTCCCTCCAGCATGGCTGCCTTGCGGGCGGGGCCGATGACCGGCACCTGTCTTAATTCGGGATCCAAGAGGAAAAAATCATGGATTCCCTGTACCAGCGGATCTTCTGGGCCCACAACGACCATGGCGACCGAATGGTCAAGCACGGCCCTTTTAACTGCGCCGAAGTCGGTCGGTTGCAGCGGGAGGTTGGTACCCAGGCTGGCAGTGCCGGCATTCCCGGGGGCGATGTAGAGTCTTGTCAACAGGGGGCTTTGGGCGAGTTTCCATGCCAGTGCATGTTCACGGCCGCCCGACCCAAGCAAAAGAATATTCATGGCGATCAGGATTTTGCGGCTTTTTCGATGGATTCCCAAAGCCTGTCGGCAGTTTGCTGCCAGGAGAACATGTCTTTTCGCCGGCGTCCCCTGAGGATCAGTTCCTGCCGGATACTGTCATACTGGTAGGATTTATAGAGAGCCTCCTCGATGGATTCCGGATCGAAGGGATCAACCAGGATTGCCGCATCTCCTGCCACTTCGGGCATGGAGGTGACATTGGATGTGATGACCGGCACATCGCAGCGGAATGCCTCTACAATGGGGATGCCGAATCCTTCGAAATAGGATACATAGGTAAGGGCAATGGCCGAGCCAAGGACCCCGGCAAGTTCTTCAATATTCAGCCTGCCGGTGAAAATCACATCATCCGAAAAGACCATTTTGTTGTAGGCAATATCTATTTCCCGTGTCCACCATTTTTTTGCCCCGACTATGAGCAGTTTCACCTCCGACGGGTTCGATTTCTTGAACAGGTCAAAGGCCCGGAAAAGGTTTGCCAGATTTTTCCTGGGATGAAGGGAACCGATAAAAATAAAATAGGGGAGACCTCCCGTAAACTCCTCGCGAACCCTCACCTTTTCATCGTTTGAAAGCGGTTGGTAGGCGTCGTTGGCTCCGTCGTAAACGACATCTACCTTGCCCGGATCAACATGATATTGCTTTACGATGTCGTCTTTTGAAAACCCCGAAACGGTGGCAATGCGCACTGCTTTGGCAGCATATTTCGGAAAATACTGACGATAGTAGCGGCGGGTCCAGAAGGGGATATCCTGGGGGTAATGTTCGAAATTCAGGTCATGAAAGACTGCCATGGATTTGACAGGGGTCTTCAGCGACAAGAAACCGTCAGGTGAAAGGAAGAGGTCGGGTTTTATTCTTTCCAGCAGTTTGGGGATCACCATTTCAAACCAGGTATAGTAGAGCACAGGATGCCGTGCATGCGGATACTGGATGATCGGGGTGATGTTATCCGAAAAAAGAAATTCCGGATCATACTCACGGTCAAAAATAAAATAGAAGTGATGTTCGGGATGTTGCTTTGTAATCCTTTTCAGGGATTCATAGGTAAACCACCCGATTCCTTCGAGCTTATCCCGGATGAGTAGCCTGGTGTTAACAGCAATGTTCATTAATTTTCTTAACTTTGTAGCAAATATCTGAATATTTTTTGAGTTATAATGAAAAGTTACCACTCCCGGTAGCTTTTATTCTTGGTTCATGCAGCGGAAGTTCCTGACAAACCTGGGGTTACTCCTTTTTTTAAATCTTCTCATAAAACCCATATGGATTTTTGGGATCGACCTTACCGTGCAGCGAAATGTTGGGGTAGGGGAGTATGGTTTCTACTTTGTGATCCTGAATTTTTCATTTCTCTTTAACATCATTCTCGATTTCGGGATTACCAATTTCAACAACCGTAACATTGCACAACACAACCACCTGTTAAATAAGCATTTCTCGGGAATCCTGGTGTTGAAATTTTTACTTGGCCTGGTATATGTGGTGATCGCCTTCATCATTGCGATGATCCTGCGGTTTAGCCCGGCCCAGTTCTGGTTGCTGGGTTGGCTGGCGCTTAACCAGTTTCTGCTCTCTTTTATCCTTTACCTGCGCTCGAATATATCAGGATTCCTGATGTTTAAAACCGACAGTTTCCTGTCGGTGCTCGACAGGTTGCTGATGATTTTTTTCTGCGGTATCCTGCTTTGGGGACATTTCACGATTTCGAAATTCAGGGTGGAGTGGTTTGTTTATTGTCAGACAGCTGCTTACATGATCACCGCCACCCTGGCATTCCTGATTGTCGTAAAAAAGGCGCGGTTTCGCAGGCTTAACTGGAACTGGCCATTTTTCCTGATGATTATCAAGCAGAGTTTACCTTTTGCCCTACTGGTGCTGCTGATGACTTTTTACAACCGGCTTGATCCTGTGATGCTGGAGAGCCTCCTTCCCGAGAGGATTTCCCATGTCCAGATAGGGATTTTTGCCTCGGTCAACCATCTCAACCCGGTTTTGCTTGACAATTTCCTTGCCGAGCGCACGGGCGATTTCCAGGCCGGCATTTATGCATCCGGTTTCAGGTTGCTGGATGCTGCCAACATGATCGCCTATCTTTTCGCGGTGCTGCTGGTCCCGATTTTTTCAAAAATGCTTAAAAAGAAACAACCCATCGAGCATATGCTCAAGCTCTCCTTTACCCTGATTATTACGCTGGCCATCATCATTGCCCTTGGCTCCTTCTTCTATAGTTATGAAATGATCGATATGTTGTACAATACCCATATCGGCGCCTCAACAAGAGTGTTTCAATTGCTGATCCTGGGATTTATCGCGGTTTCCACCACCTATATTTTCGGGACATTGCTTACTGCCAACGGGAACCTGCGGCAGCTCAATTTCATTGCAGTAGCCGGGTTACTCATCAACCTTATCCTGAACTTCCTGTTAATACCGCGATTCCTTGCATCAGGATCGGCTGTGGCCAGTTTGGTCACACAATTTACAATGGCCCTGTTGCAGGTATTGATGGTACAACGTGTCTTTAAATTCAAAATCAATTATCGTTTCCTTTTAACGCTCTTCACCTTCGTGGCAGGCGTAAGTTTGTTTAACATCGTTTCTCATTCGCTTTCCATCCACTGGTCATTTCTGCCTGCATCAAAAGCATGGCTGGGGAATTTCATGCTGATGCTGCTGGGGTCGGTTTTACTGGCATTTATACTACGTTTGTGGAGTTTCGGGTCGTTGGTCAAAATATTGCGTGAAGACCGCTCATAAATTGACTGCAGCCTGTAATTTACCCTTGCCGATTCCGTATTAATAGCTACCTTTGGCAGCAATTTTGATATTTCTTCTATGACCAATGACATGAAAAAAGGAGAAGATTTCGATTCCTCAAACCTCGTAATATTTCTCTATAAATGGCGTAAACCCCTGTTTTTTGTCATGGTGTTTGCGTTGGTTGGGGCATGGTTCTTTTCTTCCCCTTTGTTTATCACGCCGAAATTCAAATCTGTCGTGATCCTGTTTCCGGCCGGCAGCAGTTCCATTTCGAAGTCACTGCTCAGCGAACAGGCAGGATCGGGTCAGGATATAACTGCCTTCGGGGAGGATGACCAGAGCGAACAGTTACTGCAGATTTTAAATTCCAATAAGATCCGCGACCGTGTGGTGCACAAATTCGACCTGATGAAACATTACCGGATAGACAGCACTTCAGATTTCAAAAACTCACGGCTGATCAAGGAATATGAAAATAATATCACCTTCCGCCGCACCGAATTCATGGCAGTCCAGATTGCAGTTTATGATGAGGACGCCCAGTATGCCACCGACATTGCAAATTCTATCGGATCGATGGTCGACTCTGTCAAGAACGAGATGATGCGCCAGCGGTCGGTAAAGGGTTTTCAGATCGTCAAAGCCGAGTACCTGACGCTCAAGGCTGAAAAGGAAAAAATTGTTGATTCACTGATCACCCTGGGCGGACTGGGATTGAATGAAGTGGAATATCAATCGCAGGTCTACAACCACCAATTCGCCATTGCCCTGATGAGCGGGAATAAGAACGCCCAGGCTGCCATCCAGAAAAAACTCGATGTTTTGGGAAAATACGGTGGCGTTTATCTTGCCCTGAAGAACGCACTTGAATATAAGACAGAACAGCTCACTGTTTTGGAAACCAAGTATAAACAAGCCAAAGTCGATGCCGAGGAAACGCTTCCCCAGAAATTTGTAGTTAGCGATGCCTACAAAGCTGAGAAAAGTTCCTATCCAATCAGGTGGCTCATTATCATGGTTTCAACCGTTGCAGCACTCTTCATGGCCATTATTGTCATTATGGTGATGGAAAAAATATCGAACTACAATACGCATAAACAATTTCAGCTCGGTCAATCATAATCAAAATTCCAACTTATGGACAGTTTTTTCAGCAGTAAAAATATCATCGAAACGATTATCAAATGGAAGAAGCAACTTATTATTGTCGTGGTTGCCGCTATCCTGCTTTCCATTTTATTTTCCAGCCCGATATTTATAACGCCCCTTTATAAATCGAACTGCATGCTTTATCCTTCCAATATCTCTCCCTATTCCGATGAGAGTGAAACGGAGCAGAGCGTGCAGATTTTTCAGTCGCGGGACATCCGGGATACGTTGGTGAAAAACTTCAACCTGGGAAAACATTATGGTCTTGATTCCAGCTATGTCCATTTTGAAAGTTCCCTGGTTTGGGAATACAGCCAGCGTGTCAGGGTGAATAAGACGCCTTACGGCGCTGTTGAAATTGAAATATGGGACCAGGATCCGGTAATGGCCCGCGACCTTATCAACGCCATGATCGATGCCTATAACAAAAAGATCAGGTCCATGCATAAACAGAAATTCGGCGAAGTCGTGCTTAACTACAATTACATCATGGGGGTGCGGAAAACTTATATGGATTCCCTGACAAACCGTGCAACAGAACTGGGTGTGAAGTATGGAATCCTTGAATATCAGTCGCAAACACGCGAGGTTTTGCGGGCCTTCCTTGGAACCGGCGGAGCTGCGGTGCATTCCGCGGATGCCAAACTGATGAAGAAAAATCTTGAAGAAAAAGGCGGCGAGATGTTGATGTTGTCGGAGATGATGCGCGCCGAATCCTATTCCTACAGTACGATGAAAATGGATGCCGACCGGGCGCTGCTGAATTACAACAGGAATTATACTTACGTCAACCTGCTCAGCAAGCCCTTTGTACCGGATAAGAAAGGCTATCCGATTCGCTGGCTGATTGTGGTATTCAGTACCCTTGCCGCCTTCTTCATGGCGATCCTGGTTATTGGTTTGATTGAACGTAGCAAATTCCGCAGCCTGGCAATTACCTCGGATGAACAGTAAGCTGGCAGAAATACAAAGATACCTTCTGGGCAACAAGCGCGGGATTACCATTCTCTACGTGCTGAGCGCCATTTTTATTGGGATGAATTGCTACCTGATATATCGTGAGATATACTACCTGCTGTTCCTTCCCCTGTTCCTGGTAATCCTGTACCTTTATTTTTATTCGCTTGACAAGGTGTTGCTGCTGATAGTCATGGTAACGCCTGTCGCCATCAACATTACCCAGTTCGAGTTCAATGTGGGCGTATCGCTTCCCTCAGAACCATTGATGCTGGGGGTTTTGCTCCTGTTTGTCATCAAGTTGTTTTATGGCAACAAGGTTGATTCCAGGATGCTTTACCATCCCCTTACGATCGCAATCATTCTTCAGCTTGTCTGGATGTTCATTACCAGCATGACCAGTGATCTGCCGCTGGTTTCTTTCAAGCACCTCCTGGCCCGGTTATGGTTTGTCATACCCTTTTATTTCATTGGGATCCAGCTCTTCAGGAAACGGTCAAACATAAACCGTTTTGTATGGTTTTATGCAGTGCCGCTGGTCGGGGTAATTGCCTATACAACCTATAACCATTCACAATTTGGTTTCGATGAGCAGGCTGGTCACTGGGTCATGGAACCCTTTTACAACGATCATACGGCTTACGGGGCTATTCTTGCCTTGCTGATCCCGATGTTCTTCGGCTTTGTATTCGGCAAGGTTTATTCGAAGAAAACAAGGGTTTTTGCCTTTATTATGCTGTCGATCCTCCTGGGAGCGCTGGTACTTTCCTACTGTCGCGCTGCCTGGCTTAGCCTCGCATTCGCACTGTTGGTGCTGTTTGTCGTGATTTTCCGCATCAAGTTGAAATGGATCTTTTTTGTTTCTGTCATCTTTGGATTTGTCTTTTATATCTTTTCGTTTGAAATTCTCGACAGGCTTGAAAAAAACAGGCAGGGCCCTTCCGCCAATTTCGTAGAACATCTGCGCTCCATATCCAATATTTCAACTGACAATTCCAACCTTGAACGCATAAACCGCTGGCAGTCAGCTTTGCGTATGTTTGAGGACAGGCCTGTGTTCGGCTACGGACCCGGTACCTACCAGTTTGAATATGCACCATTCCAGCGATCGGAAGAAAAGACCCTGATCAGTACCAATGCAGGCGACAAGGGGAATGCGCATAGCGAATATATCGGCCCCCTGTCGGAACAGGGACTGCCCGGGATGTTACTTGTCATAGCGATGGTGGTATTGTTTATCAGGACAGCGATGCGGGTTTACCGTCGTTCTGACGATCCGGAAGTTCGGATGCTGAGCCTTTCCCTGATGCTTGCGCTCATCACCTATTTCCTGCACGGCACCATGAACAACTTCCTGGATACGGATAAGGCATCGGTGCCGGTATGGGGATTTATGGCCGCCATCGTGGCCCTCGATATTTATGAGAAACAGCCCGTGGAGACCACAGCGGCTGATACTGCGGTAAAGGAATGATGGAACTGCAGGTTCGCAGGATTATTTGAGTTTGCTGAGGATATCCGGCAACATTTTCAGGGCGGCAACCTCCCGCCATTTCTTCCGGGCCTCGATGGCCGGGATGCCCCAGTAGGTTTTACCTCCTTCAAGGGTTTTTTCGGTACCGGAACCGGCCAGTACCACGGCCCCTTTCCCGATTACCAGGTCTTTATTCACCAGGACATTGGCCCACAGGATCACATCATCTTCAATGCGGGTAACCCCGGCAATGGCACAAAATGCACCGATCAGGCAATTTCTGCCGATATAGGTGTCGTGACCGACCTGCACATGGTTGTCAAATTTGGTTCCCCACGATATCCGGGTATCCCCTGAAACCCCTTTGTCGATACTGGTCAGGGCGCCAATCTCGACATGATCTTCAATAACCACCCTGCCGCAGGATTCCAGCTTTTTATAACCTTCAGGGCGCTTCTGGAAATAATAGGCATCAGCGCCGATCACTGCTCCAGAATGGATAATCACATGATCCCCGATCACACAATGGTCGTAAATCGATGCATTGGCATGGATCAGGCAGTTCCTGCCGATGGTCACATGATTCCCGACAAATGCGCCAGGCTGGATCACGGTACCTTCTCCGATCGTCGCAGAGGGGCTGACGGCTGCCACGGCTTTTTCAAAAGGCCTGAACCTGTTTACCAGCGACACATAGGCATCGAAGGGCTTTTCACAGATAAGCAGCGCTTTCCCTTCGGGACAAGGTACATCTTTATTGATGATGATCGTGGTGGCGTTTGAATTCAGCGCCTTTTCATAATATTTCGGATGATCAACAAAGGTGAGATCGCCGGGTTCCACCACATGAATCTCATTCATCCCGGTCACCGGAAATCCGGGATCACCCACCATTTCCGCCCGGATAAAGGCGGCAATTTCAGAAAGCCTGATGGCAAGGGGAAATTTCATCTGAACAGGTTTTAAATGAAATACGAATAGCCTTAAACTTTCACTCTCTCCGAATAATCCCCTGTACGGGTATCCACCTTGATGGTTTCGCCTTCGTCGATAAAAAGAGGAACTTTAACAATCGCGCCGGTTTCAACGGTAGCATCCTTCAGCGTGTTCGTTGCCGTATTTCCGCGCATCCCGGGTTCGGTATAGGTAATCTTCAGGATCACAAACGGGGGTAATTCACAGGTAAGGGCGGTTTCGGTATCGGCATGAAACAGAATTTCCACCTCCTGGCCCTCTTTCATGAATTGTGGCGCATTGATCAGGGTTTCGGGAACATAGATCTGCTCGAAGGTTTCGGTATGCATGAAATGATAATCGGCATTTTCCTTGAAAAGGAACTGGTATTTTCTGCGTTCCACCCGTGCTATTTCAAGTTTCGCACCCGAGTCAAAGGTATTTGCAATGACACGGCCATGTTTCAGGCTTTTTAATTTGGTGCGTATAAAGGCCGGACCTTTCCCGGGCTTTACATGCTGAAATTCCACGATACTGTACAAATCGTTATTAAATTCTATTACCAGACCATTTCGGATATCTGCTGTTGTAGCCATATAAAATTTTTGATGATTGAATTAAAGGGCTGCAAAATTAGTTAAAAATCTTGAATTAAATGTGTTAATTTTGCGGCTGTTTTGAAA